>JBPCWA010000607.1:0-33400 GCA_051009975.1 Hyphomicrobiaceae bacterium | reverse complement strand
ATCATTGTATTCCCTACAGGGCGCCGAAGCCCGTGCCTACCTGAACACGCGTCAGATCTCGCAGCCCACGCGTGAAGCTTACGCAATCGGATTTGCTCCAAACCATCGCACCGGCCTTAAGGATCATCTGATCCAAAAAGGCTTTGATGTCGACGACATGATACGTGCAGGTATGCTCATTGGCGGAGAGGACATTGCCAAGCCGTATGACCGCTTCCGAAACCGCATAACATTTCCCATTCACGATCAAAATGGCCGTGTCATCGCCTTTGGTGGGCGGACTCTCGATCCAAATCAGCCCGCAAAATATCTGAACTCCCCCGAAACGCCGCTGTTTCACAAGGGACGCGTCCTTTACAATTTTCATCGGGCTCGGCCCGTCGCCTACGACGAGAAAGAAATTATCGTAGTCGAAGGATATATGGACGTCATTGCCCTCGATGGGGCTGGCATTATGAATGCAGTCGCACCTTTAGGAACTGCACTGACGAGCGATCAATTGACCAGTTTGTGGCGCGTTTGTGTTGAGCCGACCCTTTGTTTCGACGGAGATTCCGCTGGTCGGCGCGCGGCGCACAGGGCTGTCGAAACGGCCTTGCCGGCGCTAAAACCTGGATACAGCCTCCGTTTTGCATTTCTTGAGAAGGGGCTCGATCCAGACGACCTGATTCGAAGAGACGGACCGTCTGCCATGCGAACTGTCCTCAATTCTTCCCACCCCCTCATCGAAGTGCTTTGGCAACGCGAATGGCAAAGCGGGGATTGGTCGACACCGGAACGCCGTGCAGGCCTCGAAGCCCAGTTGAAAGCGCAGATAGAAGAGATATCCGACCAAGGCGTACGCGATCACTATAACCGTGCCCTAAAGGAACGTCTTTACCACGCATGGCGCCAGTCTAAGTATACCGCGCCCCGACAGTCACTTCGCCATGGCGGTCGGGCGCGAAATGTTCCCCCGGGTCTCCCTCACCATCGCGACGGACGAGCATCGACCAAGCCGAGACGACCGGCTACGCCAGATGGGTCGGCAATTACCCCCCAACCAAACCCACTTGCTTCGGCGCCAGCCCAGCGCAACCGGGAAGTGCTCATTTTACGCGCGATTATCAATCACCCCTGGCTCATTGAGCTGCATGCCGAAGAGATCGCAGATCTTACCCTAGACACGCCGTCATTGATCCGTATTCGGGATGGTATGCTACGTCTCATAGCTGACGAACGACCGATCGAGCCCCAGTCAATCCAAACCCAACTATCCGAAATTGGGTTGGCAGAGGATCTCAAGCATCTAAAATCGCTCACGACTCACCGAAGTGATAAGTTTGCTGAAAAAAATGCTGATCCGACTGATGTAGAAGTCGGCTTTCATCACACGCTGGCAATGCACAGCCGCCAAAGCCTCTTGGATCAATTGGCCCTAGCCGAAAAAGAGTTCCACGTGACAGGAGAAGAAGATGCAATGGCGCGGATCGTCGAGATTCAGAAACAAATTGCTGAAGTCACGACCTTCGATCAGTAACGATGTGTCCATTTCGTTAACAATTTTGCTGCAAAAAGTGATCGAGTTCAGCGACAATTTGGTTGTCAGACCTTGGCGTGGACGCCTTTCACCATATCTATAACGATCAGGTACCTTATGGGTCTTCGTGGGGAGTTTCCAAATCGGACTTCAATGACCCAAGATTAATGACCCAACATCAATGACCCAAGCATGGCGCGGGCCACGCTGTCTTCCCCGTGCCGGTCGACTGAATTGGAAGAGGGCGGATGCCGCAGTGTACAAGCGTCACGGTCGCATCGTTGTACTGTTCGAACGCCGTCCATTGCGTCGTGCCAAATTGCCTCTTGTACCAAGTTCTCTGCTACCAAGTGCTCTGCTACCAAGTGCTCTGTCCGTCTCAAACGTACTTTGCCCGTTCCTCAGACAAGCTTCTTCTCTGTCTCTGCCGTCTTCGCGTCTTGCTTCGACACCCACAGGATCAATAAAGTCGTCCAGCTCAATGTGACGTGCCGTTCAAGTCTGGCACACCCTCATTACCCAAGAAGGCAACGCCCGCTCATGCAAAAAGCCGAAGCTCAACCCGCTGCCACACCTTCCGAATCATCAGACCGCGACGCCCCCGTTCTCGATCTATCCGACGGCGCCGTCAAGAAAATGATCAAGGCGGCTAAAGCCCGAGGCTTCGTCACATACGACGAGCTCAACGCTGTCCTTCCATCCGACGAGGTCTCCTCCGAGCAGATCGAAGACATCATGGCAATGCTGTCAGATATGGGCATCAATGTCGTCGAGAGTGAGGAAGAATCAGAAGAAGTTGACGGCGAAGAGAGCGCTGATGGCGAAACACGCGCGCTCACCACGCAGAACCTTCCGACTAAAACAGAGACAAAGTCGGAACCCTCCGAGCGAACGGATGACCCCGTTCGCATGTATCTGAGAGAAATGGGGACTGTCGAGCTACTGTCACGAGAGGGCGAGATCGCGATCGCCAAGCGGATCGAAGCCGGTCATGAGGCAATGATCGCCGGGCTGTGCGAGAGCCCGCTGACGTTCCAGGCCATCATTATCTGGCGCGACGAACTCAATGAGGGACGCGTTCTACTCCGCGACATTATTGATCTGGAGGCTACTTATGAGGGCCCGGAAGCCAAGACGGCGCCACCGCCGGTTGTGGCCCAACCCGACGCGGCCTCTGCAGGAGGATTCGAGCATCAAAATCGGCAAGACACCGCGGCGGTCGGCGAAGGCGAGAACCCGGGCAGCACCGATGAAGAAGACGAAGAAGACGATGACGAGTTCGAGAATGCCCTGTCTCTTGCGGCCATGGAGGCAGAACTCAAGCCCAAAGTTCTCGAAACATTTGATGCCATTGCGTCAAACTACAAAAGGTTGCGCAAGCAACAAGATAGAAAACTTGAGCAGCAAGTGAGCGGCGAACTCGGCTCGCGAAAACAGCAAGAAGCATACGATAAGTTACGCGAAGAAATCATTCGCGACGTTAAAAGCCTTTCATTGAATAACAACAGGATCGAGAGCCTCGTCGAACAACTTTATGCAATCAACAAGCGCCTCGTCCAAATGGAAAGCAAGTTGATGCGTTTGGCCGACAGTTACGCCATTCCCCGCACGGAGTTTATCGCTGAGTACTATGGCAACGAGCTCGATCAGACTTGGCTGGAGCGGATTTCTGAACAAGGCAGTAAGAAATGGAAGGAAATGGCCACGAATGAACACGGCCATATAGGTGGCTTGCGAGCCAACATCCATGAACTGGCCAGCGAGACCGGGCTTGAAATTTCTGAGTTCCGCCGCATTGTCCGAGCGGTGCAAAAGGGTGAGCGCGAGGCCCGGCAGGCCAAGAAAGAGATGGTGGAAGCCAACCTCCGCCTTGTTATCTCTATCGCCAAGAAATACACCAACCGAGGATTGCAGTTTCTCGATCTCATTCAAGAAGGCAACATTGGCTTAATGAAAGCCGTCGATAAGTTTGAATATCGCCGCGGGTACAAATTTTCAACTTACGCCACCTGGTGGATCCGTCAGGCCATTACGCGATCGATAGCCGACCAAGCACGCACCATTCGTATTCCAGTGCACATGATTGAGACGATAAACAAAATCGTCCGAACGTCTCGACAAATGTTGCACGAAATTGGCCGCGAGCCCACGCCGGAAGAATTGGCGGAGAAGCTGGCAATGCCCTTGGAAAAGGTGCGTAAAGTCCTCAAAATTGCTAAGGAGCCCATTTCGCTGGAGACCCCCATTGGCGATGAAGAGGATTCGCATCTTGGGGATTTCATTGAAGACAAGAATGCCGTATTGCCCATTGACGCTGCCATTCAAGCAAACTTGCGCGAGACGACAACCCGCGTATTGGCATCGCTCACGCCGCGTGAGGAACGTGTTTTGCGCATGCGGTTTGGGATTGGCATGAATACCGATCACACCTTGGAAGAGGTCGGTCAGCAATTCTCGGTCACACGAGAGCGCATCCGCCAGATCGAGGCCAAAGCGCTGCGCAAACTCAAGCATCCGAGCCGCTCGCGCAAACTGAGAAGCTTCCTGGACAGTTAGTGCCCTATCAAACTACGCTAACTTAAAACTGTCACAGAGCCTCAGTTGTGCCTGTACCATGCAATTTGTTTGGCCAGGCGATTTGCGCGATCTCTCACGTTGCGCGATCTCTCACATTGCGCGACCTCTCACATTGCGCGACCTATCAATTAGCGCAATCAGAGAATTTGCGCTCCCACAGATGTTTGGTTTGAGATCGCAGGACCTGACCGTGAAACGAGGTGCTGGCGTAACGCTTGACTTGAATTTGGCCTTGTCCCGGCGCTCAAAAACCCCCGTCGACCGGTTGGTTGACAGGCCATTGCGTCAGTTATCCCGCGCGCCGCAACAGTCCAATGTCCACCGCGCAGCACAGAGCCCCTGACAAGCCGCCGTTCCAAAAGCCGCCGTTGCCAAAGCCGCCATCCAATCAGCCTCCAAATCTCCCAATTCCCCGTTTCTCTCACCAATCGTCGCCTCGTTCCCTTATAAACTGTTGCCAGCGTTTCTCGCCGATCAAGCAATCATATTTTTCAATTTCAGCACCGAACTGAACTCGAACCTTTTGCTTGACGTTCATCAGCGATGGCGGCATGCGTCCTGCAATCTCCAGTAGCAACTTCTGACGAATCGCAGTAGCGAACTCCGCCACATCGCGAACAGCCAATGCGAAAGCGCCCGGACCGCCAATGACACAATCTCGGTAATACCGATCAAGCGCTGGTATTTCGAAATACCCTCCCCACGGGCCAATGGAACGCACCATGATCGGTAGGCCATTGATCGTCACCCCCGCATGGGACAGCGAATCGCGCGCTGCTTCAACATTGCGACCCGCATTGTTTGGTCCATCTCCCGATACGTCGATAACTCGACGCAGCCCCTCAAAACCGTTGCTGCGAAATAGATTGGCACCAAATTCCATGGCACCAGATATTGATGTCATCCGAGCGCGACTGATGGGTTGCCGAGCAAGTTCGTCGGCAAACTGCCTCGCGTCTGATGCGGTGGCGACGACACGCCAGGGTACAATGACTGATTGCATCTCATCCCCAGCCCACTCAATATACGTCACGGCGATGCGGCCCTGCGGACCGGCTTGGATCGCGCGCGCCAGCGCATTGTCTCGAAATGCTGAAATGTATCCGTCTCGTTGCAACTTCTGCTCGTCGGCCTGCATTGACAACGAGATGTCTACGGCAAGAACAAGTTCTAAATCGACAATTGTGTCTGCACGAGCGCTGATGCCGTGTGAAAATGCATACACGACCCACAATAAGACGAGCGATGTCACCAAATGCATCTTATGGACTTCCCGAGCACTTACAGAGCACATGCGCACAATTGGTGCGCATTCCTTCTCAGACCTCATGCTGTATACCGTCTATGCTTCACCATGAGTGGCAGATGTTAAGCAACTCGTGTCTCGGCCGGTACAATTCCGAAATAGGCATCAAATGCTGCCCAGAAGCGCGAACGAATACTATCGTTCTCTTGTAAGATCTCATGTTTGGCTTCGGAAAGAAGTATACCACTGCCTGACTTGAGACGCGCCGCATAGTCCTCAACTGCGCGAGAAGGCACAATGACATCTTGGCCAGCCGCAAATAGTAATGTGGGCACATTCACTTTGCCAATAAAGTCAGGATGGTTGATTATCGTCATCGACTCCATGGCCGCCTTCAACCAAGCCACTGTTGGTGAGCCCAGAAACAGAGGACCCACCGCTTGTTCAAGCATATAATTGCGCTGATGCCTTTCGCGATCCGAAGTTAAAATATTCGTTTCAAAATCCCCGATCGCGCCACCTTCTGGCGTCCCACCATGCACATATGACTGGCCAAACCCAGCGTAACACGCAAATTGTGCATAAGACCGCACAAGGATTGGGGCAAAGCCCAAAAGTGCGGGGTGCAGTTCGATCATTGGAGCCAAGAGAACGGCGCGATCAAACCAGCTTCCTGGACGTGTTATATTTCGCAGTACCATATTGCCGCCCATCGAGTGCGCGAGCGCGCCAAACGGCGGTGGACAGTCCGGCAATACAACCTCTTTCATAAAGCAGATCAGATCTCGATCGTACTCGGAAAAATCCTTGATATGGCCTTTATATGGATCATCGATGGGACGGTACGAGCCTCCTTGCCCCCGCCAATCAAAGATGGCCACGCAAAAGCCTCTACGACGCAAATCCGAAATTGTCTCGAAATATTTTTCAATATACTCAGTACGCCCCGTGAAGCAGCAGATTGTTCCTCGTCGCGGGCTAACCGTCGCATCCCACCGTGCGAACCGAAGCGCTTCGCCATCATACCCTTTAAACATTCCAACCACCGCGCCGCTCGGGACAGGATTTCGCGCGATCGAGATCAATTCCATGCTGCCAACGCCCGATTGCTAAAGCTTGAAATATGCGCGTGGGAGCTGCGTGGTCCCAACGGCGTCTAAAATTGTCGCTTTAGACGCGCTGAAACCTAGCATTGGCCAAGTTGGCTGCACAGCCAAAACATCCTCACCGCACAGCCAAAACACTGAATAACGTGGGCAGAGGTGCTGCTAAAAACCCCCACCCATTCGGCTCATTCAAGTCCAATCAACTAGTATACTCGGGGATGGCGATAAGCATTTCGGCGATATCCGCGAACCGACTTTATCCGAGCAGCTCTAATGACATGCCCATAGCAGCGATCAATCACCAATCTATAGCGCCCACCATCGTGCGATGCACGCACAACGGCCCGTCGTCCACGCAATCGCAGTCCGTGAAAATTGTACCAGCCGTCACTCTTGAGGCTTTGAATTACGTGTCGACGCGGCACGCAGTGTGCCTCGAGAGAGTATCGCCCATTTCTATGGCGGTATGAGCGCCCACGAAAAGGTCTCTTTTTGCCGAGCCTCCTCAAACGTTTTGAGCCAAAATAGTCGTCAGACTTGAGGTGAGGCTCCAATGGAAAGTGTAGCTCCCTCTCATAACCATGCCCCCCCTGGTCATTGCGATCAAGTTCGCGCAGTCGGTGCTTCCTGGGCGTCTTGTCCGACAGCGCAGGTGCTTTGCCGTAACGGCCGTTTTTCAGATGATGCTTGCCAGAGTAGCCTTCGTGCCCGTCGCCACCGTGCTTTTGATAATTATCGTTTTCCCTGTACCCATGCTCTTTACCGTAATGATCATATTGATCGTACTGACCGTAGCTGCGGTACCTCTCGTGTCCTCTGTATTTGTCTACTCCAGTGTGTTTGTCTACTCCAGTGAGTTTGTCCCTTCTGCTGCGCCCGTCTTTCTTGCTGTATTTCTTGTGTTCACCGGTAAATCCGTATGGCTTTTCTCGTATGCCAGTTGCGTGGTCATAGGCATCGTCTAGCTCGCCTCGCTTACCGTCTGTCTTGTGGTACTCTCCATAGGCGGAGTGATAACGTCCATCAACCTTGTCGTGTCCACCGGACACATGGCCGTACGTGCCATACGCATTCTCGGAATTGCCATCATGTCCCGACTTACCATACGTGGCGTGAGACTCGCCGTAAGTTTTGCCAAACCTCCTCTGAGACTTGTCGTAATTCTTGCTGAATGGTTGCACACCTTTGGCCGGTTTCGCATCGTAAGAGTAAGGCGGCTCGTGATAGGGTCCGTCCGTGTAACTGTAAGAGGGCCGTTCAACAAATCTATCTTGGGGTCCATAATCGCGAACTGACCCTCCCAGAAGCCCGCTGCCATTCGCCTTATCGTGAGCAGAATTGTGGTATGGCACCTCCGCATTGGGTTCGGCACCGTAGGGATATAGATCTGCCGCAAACAAACCCGCGGAAGATCCCCCGAAGATGGCTGCAGCCAGCAAACCGGCCGCGCCGGGTCGACGGAGCGCAGTATTCAAAGGCCCCGAGTTCATACCACGTGACATGTCTTTCCTCCACGCTCATTCGGCTACTCGCCTCCCGCTATTGAATTGTTGGAGACTTAAAGATGAACCTAACATTAATGGAGCTGGATTCGTTTTGCTTGTCAGACGACTACGCCCGAGCCATTCAACGAACCGTGATAGAAAGTCTTTCGCCAACGATCCACTTGAAATTCGACGACGTCACCACCTTATATGATGGGCAGTCGCCGACTATCGGGGCTGCATCATCCAGCGGCCGCACCATCATCGGTGGGCCCAATGCGTCGCTTCTCAATGGAGGACAAATCATGCGACATCACGACTTCAACTCTCTCTACCGCTCTACCGTTGGCTTTGACCGCTTATTCAAATTGCTGGACGGCATGTCGGGCGTTGACGGTGATTCACCAACTTACCCCCCGTATAACATCGAGCAGAGGGGGGAGAATAAGTACCGCATATCGATGGCGGTGGCCGGTTTCTCGCGCGACGAAATGAACGTTGACGTGAAGGAGACAACGCTCACCGTAAAGGTGAGAAAAAAGCCCAAGACAGCGACGTGTCATATTTGCATCGTGGCATCGCCCAGCGTGGCTTTGAGAGGCGGTTTCAGTTGGCCGATCACGTCGAGGTAAAAGGGGCTGATCTCACGGACGGGTTGCTACACATCGATCTGGTTCGCAACATTCCGGAAAGCCTCAAGCCGCGTTCGATTGAAATTGGCAGCAAGTCAGATGACAAATTGATCGAGGCATCAGCCAAATAACCGGGTCAATCTCTGTCACCTCATTTCAGAGTCCGAGAAATGGAAGAGTGCTGCATCTAGCAGCGCTCTTCGGCACATCAGGCCCTCCCGCAATATCGCACTAAAGTGGATGAGAGCACGATGCTACCAGGCACCCCATTCCTCGCAAAGCGACAGCACGGGAGCGCCTTAGTCTAAATGGGCCCCTGGTGTCTCGCTGCGACACGGCAAGCACCAGTGATGTCGCTATCTCAGCCTGAGCGCTGTGGATTTATTGAAGGCAACGGCGGAAAGCCTGCAGGGGTACGCTTCGCTGGAGGGCGGTACACGGCAGGCCTGTCGTTGCCAGACGACGATCTTGGATCCTCACCTGGCACGTATTTGGTCCTCACGGCCAATTTTGGTTCTGGTCTCGGCCATTGTATATCGTCTGCACGCCCAGTTTTCGGCCGAAGTCGCTCCCCCTTGGCCCAAACCTTGAAGAACGGCGACTGTGTCGGTGAAAAGCGATTTCGGTTTCCATCAAGTGGACCGCGCGTAACCGGTGTGATTGAATTCAAAACCACGACGCCACCCGGCAGCTCGACGGCTAAATTGTCACCGAGACGAGTAGCCTTGTCGCGCGACTGCTTGCGAGTAAGCAGTGCCACGACTGTGGCTGAAATCGCCGGTCGCAATATTCTAATTCTTTCGGTTTTTTCGACACCATTTTCAACGACACGCAACGCAATGGTACTATCGTCGGCCTTTTGACCACGCAGCCCGAAACCCGCAGCCACAGGACTGGGGGCGCTCGTCGTGCTTGAACCTATTGGCGTGTGTTTCTTGGACGGCTCAGATTCCCCTTGACGACCTGTTGCTGCCAACAGTGCTGCGGCGCGACGGGGGTTCACACGCCTTTGCTCGACCTCATTGCCAGCCAATGGCACGTTGCGCTCCGCCTTGGCGCGTCGCAGATCTCGCCGAATTGCTCGTTCCGCATAGTGCGCAACTTTGCGATATCCTGCCGACGTGAAATACATCCCGTCCCGCGTCCTCAACAATCGGATCTTTCCGGTCAAGTCGGCGCCATATCGATTGTAATTGCCAGTCTCATCCGCAAAGCCATTGTACGTACTGATATACTTCACGCCGTTGATATACGCCCGCTCTCGAAATATCTCGTTCAGGAACTGGGCCCCATCGTTCCGCTCGTCGCCACGCAAAGTCGGCATGCCGAGCCAATAGATAGCTGCGCCACCTTTGCGCAATGCTTTCATTAATCGATCGATTCGATTGGCGTACTGCGCTTTCCACTGATCACTACCAAACCGTATGCGTCGGCGCCCTGGTATCCGCAACGAGCCAATTTCCGCAGCTCCGAGCATAACAACGGCAATGTCGAACGGATTTGCGCGCACACGCCGTTCGATGCCGTTGATAAGACGGTCCCAGCCCAATCGCCGCAGCGTGCGAACTTGAATGACGTTCCCTGATGTCGAGATCTGGGCCTCGTCAGCGATGGCATTTCGGACAGCTGGGAGAAGCGAATCGGCGAACCAATCACCGACCACGACCATGCGATACGTAGAGCCCTTCGGAAACGGGCTGATAAAACTTGTGCTCTGCGAAGCCACCTGAGCGACTACCAATGGAGCCGCAAAGCATGTCACGGCCAGCAAAATGAGAGCCGCTAAAAACTGCCGCATCGTCATGCCTTCAAGCAAGAGTTTCTAGACCAAGCCACTAGAGTATACCGAAACCGTAACCCGATGACTAATCGTCTCCCGAGTGATTAACAGGCCTTGAATCGCCGGACCGGAATTACGGCGCGACAAACCCGATTTCAAACAGCTAAACAAAAAGCCAAAAGAAAAAGCTCAGGCGAGACCACAGTCGGGCAGCCGGCGACTATCGCCGAATCATCGCAGCACGGAGCGATGATGTGGGCCAACAATCAACCTTCAGACCGTATTTTTGCTGGTAAAGACCAATCTGGCTCCGCGTGTTCGCTCCAATTTTACCATCAATCTTGCTAATCGAAAGGCCATCGTCTTGCAGCCCTTGCTGAATGTCCTTGATAGCGCTTGTTCGCAACTGGCGGACTGGCAGCCACGCAGTCTTGAAGTCGCCTCCACCCGCAATGCGATCAGCCAAATGACCAACGAAGAGTGCATAGAGATCTGATGGATTATAGCGTTTGAGCACCATAAAATTCTCAAGAATCAGGAAGACGGGCCCATAGCCACCGGCTGGCGAAAACAAGAACGCTGTTTCGTTGTGGTATCGCCCCGGAAAGTGTCGATTGCCCGTTCGGACAACACCCAGCTCAATCCATTCGCGGATCGACTTTGCGCCGTGGGGACCGTCCAAGGCGCAGGTAAGACGCTTGGGCAGCTTAATTTCAAAACCCCACGTCTTGCCGCTTTCCCAGCCCTTCTTGCGCAGTTGATTTGCGGCAGAGGCAAGCGCATCGCCCGGCGACCAAATGTCTTTCCTGCCGTCACGGTCGATATCGTAAGCGAGTTCGTCGTATTCCGACGGCATAAGCTGCGTGAGACCAATTGCACCAGCCCATGATGAATTCAGTTTTTCTGGCGCAACCACACCATCCTGCACGAGCTTCAACACGTACAGCAGCTCACGGCGAAAGATCTCATGGCGACGTCCGAATTGCGCCTGAGTGGTTAATGCACGAATAGCATTGTGCGGCAGCTTGTAGCCGCCAAATGACGTTTCTCGCCCCCATATGGCGAGCACGACAGCGGGATGGACATTGAGCTCGCCTTGAATGCGAGCAAGAACATTTCGATGTCGCCTCCACATTTGACGGCCAATGGCCGCTAAACGTGCAAGTAATTTTGAATTGAGATACCTTTGAGGCGGTCTAACAAACTCTGCCTGGCCACCCCGCCTGTCACCCTTAGACCGTGTAGTTTTAAGGTCAGGAAGAGTGTGATCAGGAACAACGCCCGCTAGTGCCGTTTCAAATACATCATCGCGGATTCCGAAGGCAATCGCATCTTTGCGCAGCTCCACCCTCCATGCCCTGAAATCCTGCCGTCCGCTACCTGCAGAACACGCCTCGATCGACAGCACAAGCGCACTGGATAAAAAGACCACCCCGGTAAGAATGTTGCTTTGGCTAAATGGTTCGCGCGACGACAACAATGTTAGACTCCGCCCAATCTTCTTTTTCAACTCATCGCCGGCCTTTCCAAGTCATCGCGGGCCTATCCTTAGACGACCACGTCTCACAAATGGAAATCCTCTTGTCATTTCACGTGACGGCCAGCAAGGAACGAGAACAACGACATCGTTTCTACCCCAGAAAAGTGTGGTCCCAGTTTGCCCTGAATACGGCATTAGTGCGATAGTCACATTCTCTGCAGCTCAGCCACCAACAACCCATCTCAGCTTTTGACGTCGCGCAGACGAGCCGCTAGCCTGGGCTGGAGCAAGGCCCGCTAACGGCCGGCACCTCAGCTCGTATCGTCTGTGCTTGCGGACGGCCTATTCCATACCAGGAGGCGTGCATGGCGGCAAAATTTCAACCCATCCGGAAGGCCGTGTTTCCCGTGGCGGGACTTGGCACAAGATTTCTGCCGGCCACCAAGGCGATGCCTAAAGAGATGTTGACCGTTGTTGATCGACCGGTCATTCAGCACGTCGTCGATGAAGCACGAGCCGCCGGAATCGAGCACTTCGTGTTCGTAACGGGACGCAACAAAGGTGTCATAGAAGATCACTTCGACAGCATGTTCGAACTTGAGCATACTTTGGAGACTCGCGGGAAGATCCATGAGTTGGATAGCCTCCGAGAGGACTTGCCACAGCCTGGACAGACAAGTTTCACCCGGCAGCAGGCACCTCTCGGCCTTGGCCACGCCGTTTGGTGCGCGCGCGAGATCGTTGGCAATGAACCATTCGCACTCCTTTTGCCTGACATGCTCCACTATGGTCCAACCTCATGCCTTGCCGATATGATGGCGGCCTATCGGTCCCACGGCGGCAATCATATTGCGGTAGCTCCCGTTCCGTATGATCAGACCCACAAATATGGAATTGTTGATGTCACCGACGCCACTAACACCGTGACGCGCGTCCACGGTATGATTGAAAAGCCTGCCCCCGGCACAGCACCTTCAAATCTGCATATTACTGGACGCTATATTCTACAGCCGCAAATATTCGACCTTCTCTCGCGACAGGACGCGGGCGCAGGGGACGAAATCCAAATCACGGATTCGATGATCGCGCTGAAGGATCAGCTCAA
The DNA here is from genome assembly GCA_051009975.1 of Hyphomicrobiaceae bacterium. GTDB lineage: Bacteria > Pseudomonadota > Alphaproteobacteria > Rhizobiales > Hyphomicrobiaceae > Tectiglobus. The sequence goes on along the minus strand of JBPCWA010000607.1, from coordinate 20,471 downwards.
TCAAGAGTTCTTTGCAGTTCGATTCAACGGAAGGATATTTGATTGCGGGTCTCAAGTGGGTTTCCTCGCAGCAAACATGACCTACGCGCTTGCCCGCGCCGAACTCGCTGATGATGTTCGTTCGCAGATGGTTGAACTTCTCGATCAGCGCCCCTAGTGCGGTACCGCGTCAACCGGGTTCCGGTATGGGCAATTTGGGCGAGTCATAGAGATCGCGTGCCATCATCCAACGTCACTCTCCGAACCCCTTGCTCTCATTCGCCAACGGCCTCCTTCGCCACAGTTTCAAACAAGGGACATGGTGTTGGTCCACTAAGCGCGCCCCGGTAGACCAGCCCTGTGTCCAACTAATGCGGTATGGCGACGTCGTCGATAAATAGCTCTATTTTGTCACGCCCGCCCCAGGTGTCGCGCCTCAAACTTCCGGCGACATGTATAGGCAGCCCGCCCGTTTCGAGGATAGCGTCACCTAAAGGTTGGCCGACTGCGCGAAACGCGATTGCATCCAGGCGCGCCCCGTCGGCGTTTTGCAGAACGCATCGAACGTGTGCATCTCCGACAACCTTCGCAAATTTGACAGTATGGGCAGCAAACGCGAAGCGTGGCTGGGGGTGCCCCTGCCCATAGGGACCGGCTCGGTCGAGCAGAGACAGCAGATCCTGGCTCGCAGCGTGCGGTGTCAGTGCCCCATCAATTTCTAACGCGGCCGATGCGCAAGCGGTCAGCGTCAGATCGCGCAAGCTGGCGTCAGCAAAAGCACGAAAGTCATCCAAGGCATCCCGCTTTAGTGTCAATCCGGCAGCCATGGCGTGGCCGCCGCCCTTGATCAGATGACCTGCTGCTGCAGCGGCACGCACCGTTGCTCCGATATCTACACCTGTCACAGATCTCAAAGAACCAGTCCCATAGCCCGATGGTTCCCAAGCAATCACACAAGATGGGCGCCGGAAACGTTCAGTCACACGGCTGGCACCTAGTCCTACGACGCCCTTGTGCCAGTCCATCGAGCCAAGCACCAACATGGGCGTATCAGGATCTCTCGCCATGATTACGTCGCCTTCACTTAGCGCTTGCTGCAACATCTCTGTTTCGATCGCCTTTCGCTCGCGATTCAATTTATCGAGCACCGTGGCGATCCGTATCGCCTCTCTTTCGTCACTGGTCGCTAGCAATCTGGCTCCAAGTCCCGAGTCTCCAACCCGACCACCTGCATTGATGCGAGGCCCCAAGACGAAACCCAAATGATATGGACTTGGGGGCTGGTTCAGTCCAGCAACGTCGAACAGTGCGCGCAATCCAGCGCTGCGGCGCGCATGCATCACCTGCAAACCTTTTGTTACGTAGGCTCTGTTTAATCCTGTCAGAGGCACCACATCGCAGACTGTCGCAAGTGCAACAAGGTCTAGCAATGCTAGTAAATCTGGTGGTGAACCATCATAGTGGTTCCGTCGTCGCAACTCTCGAGTTGTGGCAACGAGAACTAAAAAAACGACCCCTGCGGCACACAGCTGACCGAGACCAGATAGATCATCCTGTCGGTTGGGATTGACCAAAGCTTCCACATCGGGAAGCGTCTCGTCTGCCTGATGGTGATCAATAACAACCACATCCAGGCCCAGATCTCGGGCTGCTGCGAGTGGCTCAAAGCTCGTCGTGCCGCAATCAACGGCTACTATCAACCGCGCCCCTTCAGTCGAAAGCAACTCCATAGCAGCGCTATTCGGACCATATCCCTCGCTGAGCCGGTCGGGGATATAGGTCCGACATTTGCAGTCATGCAGACCGAGAAACAGTTCCATGAGCGCCGATGAACACGCCCCATCAACATCATAGTCGCCAAATACCGCAATCGCTTCACCGTTTTGAATAGCATCGGCGATTCGCTCCGCTGCACGGTCCATATCTTGTATTGTACTTGGATCAGGCATCAACGAGCGCAATGACGGCTCGAGGAACAGTTTTGCGTCGTTCAAATCGACGTCTCTTGCCGCCAACACACGTCCCAGCACGTCCGGCAGATCATAGCGCTGTGAAATGGCCAGCGCCGCGTTCCGCCGCGCCGCAGACAGGCGGTCGAGCCATCGAAATCCACGTACAGATTCGTCTACTCCGAGAAAAGAAGGAACATCGTTCCAATGCGTTGTTATCGGCGCGTTGGCATCGGCCAGTCCTTGCATAGCTTACGACTCCTCGTTACGCCCCTGAGCGAGCTTATGAGCGCCGTGGTGAGCGTCTTAGGTCGAATTCTGTCGAATGCTGGCGTCAATGGTTACAGTTGCGAGCTGCCCGAATCACGTATGACGACAACGACAGATACAGGCAGACCTAAAAAGGCAGACGCAAAAAAGGCAGACGCGCAAAGCCGACAACTTTATCAACTAGTCAACTAACGTGCGGGTTGACGGAATCGGGAGCCAATGCTGCATTGCGGAATCAAAACTGCATCGCAGCATCGGCCGTTGAGGATCAGTGCAATGAAATATCACGCCTACGAACTCGCCCATGCGCTCATCTCGCCCATGCGAATTGCAGCTAAGGGTCTGAGATACCAAATGAACTTCCCGTTCAATCCCATGGCGATGACTCCTATGGGCAAGAGTATTTCTGCTGCCTGCGAAGTCTTTGAAGGTCTCACGCGTCGCTATGGGAAGCCTGACTGGGACATTGACTCAACCTCAGTGAACGGTCGAGCAGTGGAGGTCGAAATAGAGCAGGTCAAGTTCAAGCCATTCTGCGAGCTGATCGAGTTTAAACGCAAGTTGCCGGTTAGCGTTAGCAAACACGAACCAAAGGTATTGATTGTTGCGCCTATGTCTGGCCACTACGCGACGCTCTTGCGAGGCACAGTCAAAGCCATGCTCCCCGAACACAATGTCTACGTGACGGACTGGGTCGACGCCCGACATGTTCCAATATTCCAAGGCACGTTCGACTTAGATGACTTCATCGATTACATCATCGAATTCGTTGAATTTTTAGGCCCCAACACGCACGTCATCGCCGTTTGTCAGCCGGCAGTCCCAGTCCTCGCCGCAGCAGCACTAATGGCGTCCCGCAATCATCCGAACCAACCCGCCTCTTTGACATTGATGGGTGGCCCAATCGACACGCGCCGCAATCCGACCGTTGTTAACGATCTCGCCGCAGCGCGACCAATTGAGTGGTTTGAACACAATGTGATTTCAATGGTCCCATGGCCGAATGCCGGCTTTTTGCGCCGTGTTTACCCCGGTTTCATTCAACTGTCAGGGTTCATGACCATGAACCTGGATCGCCATCGGAAAGCGCACTGGAACCTCTTTGAAAACCTCGTCAAGGGAGATTGCGATTCCGTTGCACAACACAGAAAATTTTATGACGAGTATCTCGCAGTGATGGATCTGCCAGCGGAATTTTACATCCAAACAGTTCGCACGGCTTTTCAAGAACATGCGTTGGCCAATGGTACCATGTATCATCGCGGCGAAATCGTGGATTGCAGCGCCATTGAGAAGACAGCGCTCATGACCGTCGAGGGGGAAAATGACGATATATGCGGCTTGGGCCAAACCGAAGCCGCTCATGATCTATGCACTAATATACCTGCAGACGAGCACTTCCATTACGTTCAACCGGGTGTTGGTCACTATGGGGTTTTTAATGGTACACGTTGGCGCACAGAAATCCAGCCACGCATTCGAGAAATGATCCGGACGATCGAGCACAAACGACAAGCTGCATCGCCAACCGATCCCATAGCCCGGTCGGCCACCAGCATGCACGCTGCAGCCACTATTACCCACGGCAGTACGCAACTGCATTAATAACCGATCGGCCTCGCAACGAGCGGACGCTGATCCATGCCAAACGCGCCGGGCACGGCCATCGCAACTATCAGCTTTTCCGGCGGTCGCGATAATAGAACTGGTTACCTTCGACAGCTTCCCTTTGGTAGGTTGACCATTGGGTTGCTAACTCTTCAATTGGAGTTCCCTTCAGTCGCAGGCTGACGCTCGCAGGACTGTTCCTTCAACATTTCGAGCCGCATGAGCCTGCCCCGAATAGCATAGGCGCCGTAGTCAAAAACAATACGCCGTGAGATACCGTTCTCAAAGAACCAAAAGCTCGACTCATACTTTGGAACTGCGTCCCCAATTGGAGCGTCTGGGTCAAAATAGCTGATAGCAACCGGCCAGGCCGCCACTTTGTCGAGAACATCGTCGTTCAACGCTCGTTCCAGACTTGCATTTGCTCCGGGTTCCCTTTTTTTCCCAAGAATTGCCGTCGTCCTATAGACCTTAGTATCGCGCTCGGCGACATCATAGAGGTCGGATGTAAATATGCGTTGCCCCTCTTCCGCCGCTGCCAGCAACTTCAGGGAGTGTTGTACAGGGAACAAAACTCCACGCGTCAGCCTAATTTTCCGCTTGTTCGGTTTGACCATCGAGACATTGGTTGGCGCAGCAACCCCCGTTCTCTTCGCCTGCCCCTCCCCCTCGATCGTCAATCTCTGATTCGAATAAAACTCTGTGTTGAAGCGCAAATCGGTGCCTATTCCATTCTCCCAGGTTTGCATACGCAAGTCCGAGAGTGTCACCTCCCCAGCAACACTGACACGGCGGGTCACAAAACGGATGCGCATGTGGTAACCGGCGCAGCGGTTACCAGTAAGTTCGTAAACATAGCGGCCCGCCAATTCCGAAAAGCGAGCGCCAGCGTATTTTTGGTCTAGCGTAAAGTTGTATACGGCCCGATGTGGGGCGAGGTTAATGCTGGCGGACGCCGCACAGGATTGCTCCAGACCTCCCATCGCTGCGATCACGAACAGCCCGAGTAAACAGACCGTCTCCACTCTACGTCGTCGCGTCACTGTGAACCCTTTCGATTGCCGCGCCGTAACATCTACTATTGGACAGTATGATATCGACAGACAGACGCAATGCCTTGAGTGTCGCGAATGATTGTGAAGTAAGGATTTCAATACGTCTGTCGACGATCAAGGATTGAATGGCGGGTGCCTGAAGAAACCGAGCTGCATGTCCAAGTTATAGGCGGCATAGACGAGGTAGACGCGGCCTCCTGGAACAATTGCGCCAACCCAAACACGAAGTTGTATAACCCGTTTATTAGTCACGCGTTCTTAAAGTCGTTGGAGGACGCCGAAACAGTACATCCTCGGACAGGCTGGCAACCACAACATCTTTTGCTCAAATGCGCAACGGGGACCATTCAGGGTTGCATGCCGCTTTACGCGAAGTCACACAGCAAAGGTGAGTACGTGTTCGACTACGGCTGGGCTGACGCATTTGAACGCGCAGGAGGTCAGTATTACCCAAAGCTTGTCTCCGCAGTACCATTTTCGCCCGTCCCGGGTCCGAGACTACTCGTTCTGCCTGGGTCTCATCGTCAAGATTGCGAGGATCTTCTCCTGTCCGGTGCGGTGGAACTCGTCAAACGCTATAATCTGTCATCATTGCATATCAATTTTCTACCGCAAGATCAGTGCCAACGCATTTGTGAACTTGGTTTCCTGAAGCGTTATGACCAACAGTTTCATTTCATGAATGCAAACTATGGATCTTTTGAGGATTTTTTGCTCAGCCTCGCCTCGCGCAAACGCAAGGCGGTCCGAAGGGAACGCGCTCGAGCACTGAGCGAGGGTATCACGATTGAGTGGGTCCGCGGAAGGGACATCTCCGAGGCTCATTGGGATGCCCTCTATTCATTCTACATGGAAACAGGCAGTAGGAAATGGGGCCGGCCGTATCTCAATCGCACCTTTTTCTCGCTGCTCGGATCTGAGATGCCCGACGATTGCATCTTAATTATGGCTAAGCGCAACGGTAAATTCATTGCGGGCGCTCTCAATTTAATCGGTGGAGACTGCTTATACGGGCGCTATTGGGGTGCAATTGAGCATCATCCATACCTGCATTTCGAAATCTGTTATTATCAGGCCATAGACTTTGCGATCACGCACAAACTTCTCCGCGTAGAAGCTGGAGCGCAAGGCGAGCACAAATTGGCACGCGGCTATCTTCCCACGCTGACCTATTCTGCTCATTACATTCCCAACCCAGATTTCCGACAGGCGATCGACAATTATCTCAAAGACGAACGCTCCTATGTTGAAAACTCCGGGAATATTCTGGCAGATTATGCACCGTTTCGTCGCTCGAACGACGACCGCGATCAAATTTAAGCAATAAAGTACGCATCGCGGAAAACCGCTGTTGAACGCCCCCGCCCCCGATGCGACCTATTCGGCAACTTCCCCAAAAGGAGAGCCGAATGAAAGCTCCGTTTCACCCGATCCTAGTACCGCTCATTTTCTCAGTAAGAAACACCACCCTGAGTATCGCGTTTGCCTTATCTTTCCTCACGCTGATACCGGATGCCCGCGCGGCCTGCGGCAAACAGTGCAAAGCAGCAAAGACCTACTGCAAAAACTGGAAGCACAAGAACCCTGGCGAAGAGTGTGGTACGGTTCGCGGATTGGCCTGCACTGGTAAATCTTGGAAAAAAATCAAACAAGTCAACGCCCTCTGGGCGGCATGTCGGCTCGTTAAAGGCGAAAATCACATCAAGAAGGCAAAGGCCCGCTGCCGAGAATTCGAAACGCACTGGGGAGGAAAGTGCGAAGTTCAATCCCCAAGATGTAAAGCGGGTTGGGTCAAACTCGGCAAATTCGGCAAATTTCGGGCCTGCCGACCAATCCAAGTCACTTGGAACATGCGCTACAACGCGTACAAAGCATTCATGCGCAAATTTGAGGGTAAGGCCAAATTCACGATGCACCCGGCTCTCGCGGAATTTGTTCGCCGCAACTACAAACTCAATCCGGCCAAGGTGCGCTGGGGATATGCTAGCAATACGCCTTCAACTTGCATCACTGACTGTTCACGCATTTACTGCAACAAGCAGTGGATCATCGATCGCGTGCGCAACGGCTTGACGGGAGATGCCGCGATTATTTTTCACGAATTGGGCCATGTCGAGCAATGCGCATCTAAAGGCAGCAGAAAGAACTATGCGAAACTTTGGTTCAACAGCCTACCTCGCGGCTTTTTCGGAGCTCTCAATCCGGAGATCAAAGGCAAGTTCAAAGATAAGATCCACGATGCCATGCCAATGGAAAAACAGGCCGAGCGTAAGGGACAATTCGCGCTCAAAAAATACACTGCCGGCTGGTGGCACAAACGAGCGCGATGCAGAGTTTACAAAAGCGACCGCAGATCTGTTGTCTATACCTCCAACAATGCTCACCCTCGCCACTTCTGCGATCCAAAATTCAAACAAAGAGGCGCCAAAGGATTGAGATCACAGGCGGCAAAAGCGGCACGCACGCATGGTCGGGGCACATACTACTTCGCATTCGGAATGCCGCACGAGAAGGTTGGTGGCCGAGCAAACGGTGTCTGGATCGGAAAAGCCACTTTCGGTCCAAGAAGAGCGAGCCTCGGTGCCAATTGAGTTCGGAGCGGCAACCAGGCAGATCTTCGCAAATTGGCCAAGCCTAGCAGGGCTTGGCACTTCCGGCACGAAAGAGCGTATCCCGAAACGGGTCCAAAACATGCGTCTTGAAGCCGTGTCTCAGCGACATATCTCAATGGCGTATCTCAATGATGCACATCAAATGCGTATCTCTAATTTGCTTGCCACCTGCTTCTTACCTCAATAATCACATGTCTACAGAAATACCAATGCAAGATGCATATCGAACAAGGTTCTATTGATCATGAGCGACTATATCGAGCGCAGGTACGACAGTGAGAATCCTTTCGCGAAAATACTGCGGGACGAGCTTCCTTCCGAACGCGTCTTCGAAGATGCCGATACAGTAGCTCTGATGGACATCATGCCGAGAACTGACGGACATGTTCTCGTCATACCAAAAACACCAGCACGCAATGTTTTAGATGCCTCGCCAGCTCAACTCGCGGCTTGTATGCGTACCGTTCAAAAAGTTAGTCGCGCCGTCATGACAGCCTTCAATGCCGCTGGCGTGACAGTCCAGCAGTTCAATGAGCCTTCAGCGGGTCAGGTTGTTTTTCATCTCCATTTTCATGTCTTGCCGCGCCACCCCGGCATCCAATTGCGCCCCCACACCGGAGAATTGGAAGATGCCGCAACTCTGAAAAACAATGCCAGTCGCATTCGGGCCGCGATGGTCTCTTAAGGCCGCGCAAAATTCATTGTTTGAACATCAACGCGCAATCGAGGGATGATCAGTTTGCCGTACCGACAGCTGCACTGTCAGACGGTGGATCGCACGGATTGATACGACCAATCAAAGCCTTAAAGTTCCTCGCGAGCGCACGATCAACGTCACCCATTGTCGCCCGGCACCCTAAATCGGTCAGACTTGTGACGCCGTGTGCACTAATCCCGCACGGAACAATCCCGCTGAAATGATCCAAGTCGGGATCAACATTGATGCTTATGCCATGAAAACTGACCCAATGCCGAACGCGAATTCCGATCGCTGCAATCTTATCCTCACACCCATCGCCCAACCAAGGCCTCGGCACCCACACTCCCACGCGATCCTGGCGGGTCTCACCGATTACTCCAAGTGACGCGAGGGTCGCGATCACCCAATGCTCCAGCAACCCCACATACGCCCGGACATCACCTGTTCTCTTGCGGACATCCAGCATCACATAGATTACGCGTTGACCAGGTCCATGATAGGTGAACTGACCCCCACGTTTGGTACGGACCACAGGAAAGCGGTTTGCGTTGAGCAAATCGTAGTCCTTAGCGCCGGTCCCGGCGGTATAGATTGGAGGATGTTCCAATAACCAGACCAACTCGCTTGCTCGCCCATCCGCAATAGCGCTAACGCGCGCTTCCATAAATTGAACCGCGTCCTGATATGCCACGAGCCCCGGTGTGCAGATCCAATCCACACATGGCAATTCGATTGGTTTTGGAGATCGCGTACTACGATGCAGGTGCATGATAAGGCTCGGCATATTGATGCACTTTTGGGTTCACAGCCCGCAACTGAACGCTTCGAAGCGCAAGCCACCCCATTACAGTTTCGCCAGTTGCGGGCTTTGCTTGCAATTTCTGGAAGACATTGATATTTGAGGCCCTCCTGACGTTGCCCTCCGCGGCAAAGTTTGGAACTTGCGGGCCAAAGCGGTCCAAAACAAAATGCGGTCGTGGCGGAATTGGTAGACGCACTAGCTTGAGGGGTTAGCGGGGCAACCCGTGGAGGTTCGAGTCCTCTCGACCGCACCAGAATTCTCCGATAAGTCCCTGATTTCATAGAAAATAGCTGGGCCAGTTGCTCTTGTCCATCCCTTTGGCAGCCTGATGTCAGCCCCGTCATTTCCGCATACCCTCTTGCCAGGTCTTTGCGTCGTGTGGCGAGGTCGGAGAACCGATAACGCCACCCCAAATAACCTGATCAGCCCAAACACTATAGGCTCGATAAACATTCTGGTACTTCGTTCGCGAACTCCCGTTTACGCCGCTCCTTGCCCGACCGCCCGGCCTCTCCGCGGTGCAGGAGAATTCGGACCCGAATGACGCTCAGCTCTCGCTTCAGTCGTCTCCCGACTACCCTTCCACTGGAGCAACCAGTGATCGAAGCTCAACGATAAAGCGAGTTATCTACTCTGCGGCACTTGGCATGTGCTCCTGGACTTGCCTCAACGGCGGAAATTCTTCAGGTGTGATAGTCTCACGCTCCAACAAGAGTTCTGCTCCACGCTGGAGATCCTCCGCGTGTTCGGCAAGCAGAGACTTAGCTTGGTCATACGCCTCGTCGATCAACTTTCGAATTTTAAGATCGACCTCTCGTGCGGTCTGGTCAGAGTAAACTTTCTAAGTTCGATCGGCCACCGTACCGGAAAGATAGCCATTGTCCTGTTTTTCCAGTACAGCCTGGCCAACCTCCTCGGTCATGCCAAAGCGGACCACAATCTGTCGGGCGATATCGGTCGCCTTATCTAGATCGTCCGCTGCTCCAGTCGATATCTCTTTGAAAATAAGCTCCTCAGCGGCACGCCCCGCTAAAAGCATGATCATTCGGTTCTGCAAATCTGTCGTCGTAATGAGGAAGCGGTCCTCGGTTGGACGCGTCAGCGTATACCCGAGGGCTCCGATCGAACGCGGAATGATAGAAACCTTGTGGACGGGATCGGCACCTGGTAGGTTGGCTGCGGCGATAGCGTTTCCCATTTCGTGATATGCTACACGCTCACGATCTTTGGGATTCATGAGGCGAGTTGCCTGTTCAGTGCCGGCAACAATGCGCTCGACCGCAGCGGTAAAATCAACCAAACTTACTTGCTTGCCGCCTCGGCGCGTTGCCACTATAGCCGCCTCGTTGACCAGATTCGCAAGGTCGGCACCAGTAAAACCAATTGTAATTCCTGCAATCTGGTCAACGTCGAGCGCAGAATCGGCTTCAATCTTTTTTAGATGAACTTTCAAGATAGCCGTACGCCCAACACGATCCGGTCTGTCAACAACGATCTGTCTGTCAAATCGACCCGCACGCTTCAATGCCGGGTCAAGTACTTCTGGCCGATTGGTCGCGGCCAGCAGCACAATGCCTTCGCGAGGGTCGAAACCATCAAGCTCGTTCAGCAACTGATTGAGTGTCTGTTCCTTTTCGTCGTGGCCACCGCCATGCGCTGCGCCAGTTCGGCTGCGTCCGAGTGAGTCAATTTCATCGATAAAAACGATACACGGGGCGACTTTTCGCGCCTGTTCGAACAAGTCACGAACGCGGGCCGCACCGACACCCACAAACATTTCGACAAATTCAGAACCGGCCATAGAGAAGAATGGCACCTTTGCCTCACCTGCAACTGCTCGAGCGAGAAGTGTCTTTCCGGTTCCAGGTGGCCCTACCAGCAAAATTCCAGTAGGCATACGCGCACCCAAACGACCAAACGTATCTTTATCTCGAAGAAAGCTTACAACTTCTCTGAGCTCCATTTTTGCCTCGTCAACGCCGGCGACATCATCGAAGGACACACCGGTATCCTTTTCAACCAGCACCTTCGCCTTGGACTTGCCAACGTTCATCATTCCGCCCAGCCCTTGACGAGCAAACACGCCGCGAAGCAGAAAGAACCAGAGCCCCACAAAAAAGATGACCGGCATCAGCCAAGATAGGATCGAACCGAAAAAAGTCGTCTCTGTTCCTCCGGTAAACTCGACACCCTTCTCGCGCAATTCATCAGCAAGCCTGGAGTCGACCTTGTCAGTGACGAACTTGGTGCGTCCATTGATCGGTTCCTTAAGTGTCCCCGTGGCGGAGGTCTCTCGGATAACGACATCTGCAATTTTATTGTCATCCAGAAAGCTGAGAAATTGGCTGTATGGTATTCGCTCGACCGTGCGGTAGTCGTTCCAAAAACTCTGAAATGCCAGGACAAGAAGTGCTACAGTGATGAAATAGGCAATGTTGAGTTGCTTGTTTTTTTCCATGGTAAAATCGACAATCCCAATTTGGCGCCCAAGTTGGACTGAAAACTGCATTACCGAACTGCCACCGGAGTGCCGTCCAATTTCCGCAAGCCGGAGGTCTAAGATCACAGCTCATCATCGTGAAGACCATCTTCACTTCCGTTGCTGCTAGGGTCAACGACCGTCCTGGGACAGACTTCATTGAAACAATGGATTATGATCGATCAGAGAGTTGCCAATTTGGATTAATCCAGGCCTCTAAGCGGCTTTTTGGCAATGGTGCGCGTCCTAAAATACAATCGGCCGCCTTTTCACCGACCATGATGGTTGGCGCATTTAAGTTGCCATTGGTGATCCTCGGAAAAATCGAACTATCCACTACCCGCAAACGATTCACGCCAATGACGCGGCATTCAGGATCCACAACCGACAACGGATTGTCTGTCCGCCCCATTCGAACAGTGCCACACGGATGATAGGCGCTTTCTGCATGATCGCGAATGAACGTGTTAAGATCGCTATCGCTCTTCAGGGTTTCGCCCGGTTGGATTTCTCGCCCGCGATACGGTGAGAAAGCCGGCTGCGAAAGTATTTCGCGTGTGAGCCGAATACAACGGCGAAAGTCGTTCCAATCCTGTTCTGTACTCATATAGTTGAAGCGGATGCGCGGCGGGTCGCGAGGATCAGCCGATCTTAGACGCACACGACCGCGCGAGGCAGAACGCATCGGCCCGACATGGGCTTGATAACCATGCCCATCGGCCGCCGCCGTGCCGTCATAGCGCACAGCGATTGGCAGGAAGTGTATCTGAACATCAGGATAGGCGATTCCTGCACGCGAGCGCACAAAAGCGCCACTTTCGAATTGATTGGAAGCGCCCGGCCCGGATTTGAATAAGAGCCACTGTGCACCTGCGAGAATTTTCCCCAGCGGGTTCCAATGTCTGTAAAGTGTAATCGGCTTGGTACAGGCTTGTTGTATGTAGAGTTCTAAATGATCCTGCAAGTTACTGCCGACGCCGGGAAGATTTGCGACAATCTCAACCCCGTGCTCGCTGAGATGATCCGCTGGCCCAATACCTGACAACAAGAGAAGTTTGGGCGAATTAAACGACGATGCCGCCAGTATGACTTCCCGACGGGCTCTGACAATACTTAGCCGCTCTCCCTGTTGCACCTCCACTCCTGTCGCGCAACCCTCTTCGACAACTACTCGGCGCGCCAGACATCGCAGCAAATTGCAGTTCGGACGCTTCAGCGCCGGCTTCAAATAGGCGTTGGCTGCAGACCAGCGTTGCCCCCGGCGCACGGTCTGTTCAAATGGACCAAATCCTTCTTGCTTTTCTCCATTGTAGTCCGTCGTGACTTCATATCCGGCTTGCTGACCGGCTTCCTCAAAGGCACGAAATAATGGATTATCGCGTTTGCCACGGGTCACATGCAGCGGTCCCGAGCGACCGCGCCACTCCGGGTTGCCACCATCCCCCCTATCATCCCAACACTCCATTCTTTTGAAATAGGGCAGAACGTCAGCAGAACCCCAACCGTCCGCTCCGTCTTCCAGCCATCCATCAAAATCGCATGCATGGCCTCGGACATAGACCATGCCATTGATGCTGCTCGAACCACCCAGAACTTTGCCTCTGGGAGCAGCCATTCGCCGCCCCCCAAGTTGCGGCTCGGGCTCTGAACGGAGCCCCCAATCATAGCGCCGCATATTCATTGGGTATGATAGCGCACCGGGCATCTGTATGAGTGGACCCCAATCGGAGCCACCGAACTCCAACACCAGTACCGTGTGCTTTTGGTCCTCTGACAAGCGCGATGCCAAGACCGAACCCGCAGAACCTGCCCCAACTATGATGTAATCAGCTTCCATGTGAAATTCATTGATACTGTGAGGCCGGTGTCCAATGTCGGAGCCGCACTCTTTCAACGCCCAACTTGTTGCGGCCGAAGGTCGATTGAAGAAGCGCTCAGTTGGTGCGGGTCAATACCAAGCGTCCGGTACGGCGCACTTGCGCTCAGAAACGAACGCTTGCAGTGCCTCGTCCGTGGCGGGGTCGATCGCGGGAGCTTCGTAACTCTTCAACATTGATGACCACAGCCCATAGGCGCGTTGTTGAATGTCGTTTTCACCATTTTCCACCCACTGCTCGAAAGACTCGCTATCCGTGAGCTGGGGATTGACGAAAGCCGTCTCGTAATTGCGCATTGTATGCCCACAACCCAAAAAGTGATTGCCTGGTCCAACTTCTGCAAATGCGTCCAGGCCAAAACCATTCTCATCCAGCGCGATCCCTTCGAGGAAACGATGCATCATCATGAGATGATCTGCATCTATAACGAACTTCTCGTAGCCCATGACAAGCCCGCCTTCGAGCCAACCGGCTGCATGGAGCACAAAGTTTGCGCCACCCTGAATGGCAGGCATCAAGGAATCTGCACTTTCCTGCGCAGCCTGCGCATCTGCGATTTTAGATGCGGTCAGCGAACCTCCGCAACGCAACGGAACTCCAAGTCTACGAGACAATTGCCCAATTGCAAGGTATCCAAGCGCCGGCTCTGGCATACCCATAGTAGGTGCTCCGGAAAGCAAAGACATTGACGACAGGAAATTGCCGTAGATCACTGGTGCACCGGGCCGCACCAATTGCGTGAGAGCGATACCGGCGAGCGCCTCAGCGTGCGCCTGCGCTAGGGCGCCCGCAAGCGTCACCGGTCCCATCGCTCCGCTAATGATGAATGGTGTCACTATCGTTGCCTGATTGGCAGCAGCATAAACCCGCAACGCTCCGCTCATCGTGCCATCTAGCACAAGAGGCGAATTCATATTGATAAGGTTGACCACCACACAATTGTCATCAACAAATTCATCGCCAAATAAAATTCGGCACATTGCGACCGTATCCTCCGCCCGTTCGGGTGAGGTCACTGATCCCATAAATGGCTTATCCGAGTAGCGCATGTGCGCATAAACCATATCCAGATGGCGCTTATTAACCGGAATGTCCACTGGCTCACAGATCGTGCCACCGGAATGGTGGATTGACGACGCGAGGTAAGCGAGTTTTACGAGATTCTGAAAATCTTCAAGCGACGCATACCGTCGCCCCCCCTCCAAATCACGAACAAAAGGAGAGCCATAGGCCGGCGCAAAAACGAGATTGGTTCCGCCAATTTCTATGCTTCGTGCCCGATTGCGAGCAACTTGCGTAAACTGTCGGTGGGCTGACGCGGCGATGATGGATTTTGGAAGCCCGCGCGGAAATTGCACCCTTTCGCCTCTCACCTCCGCTCCGGCTGCACGCCAAAGACGCAAGACCTCCTCATCCCCCCGAAACTCAACACCGATCTCCTCCAGAATTTGGTCGGCCTTGTCCTCAATGGCCGCAAGCCCTTCCTCACTGAGGAGATCGTAGTACGGAATCTTTCTCTTGATATATGGAACACCTTGCCCAACCGCCCCAAGGCGTTTGGCCCGACGGCGCTTGCGTCCGCCGTCTCGGCGTCCGCTGCCCGTATCGATGGCGGCCCGATTGGGTGCATCAGGAGCTGTCATAGCTCTTTATCCTTGTTCGGCATCCTTGTTCAGTGGGAAACATACCCCTACGCGGTTACCTGCACCCGTCGACGTGCCCCGCGCAAGCGCGTCCGCGGTTGCACGGGCTGTGGAGGGAGCTCAACATGTGTCGCGAGTGATAGATAGGGATCATCTCGGTGCGGAATAGCCAAGGCCGCAACAAACTCGTTTTGAAAATTCGGTTCGATTGCCGTCTCAATTTTCTCGATCCACCCAACAACGTCCTCAATTTCCTGACGAGCCTTCCGATCTTGCAAAGCCATTCGCGCACCTGTTCCTGCAGCATTGCCCACAGCTTCAATACGTTCCGGGCAACAATCAGGTACGAGTCCCAACACAAGCGCGTAAATTGGATCGATGTGGCTACCGAATGCACCTGCGAGCTTGATCCGATCGACGGAGGTGACACCGAGCTTCGTCATAAGCAGTCGAGCGCCTGCTTGGAGAGCCGCTTTAGCCAACTGGACGGCCCGCACGTCGTTTTGGGTGATCAGGATATCAGGCGGGCCTGAGCGGATGACGTAAGCGTTCGTTCGTCCATCCCTCTGAATGTGGGATGACGCCTGAGAGGGAATTCGAGAAAATCCACCATCCCGATCGATTATCCCACACAACATCATCTCAGCAAGCGCCTCAATGATACCGGAACCACAAATTCCGATAACACCGGTGACGGCTACCGCCTCCTCAAATCCAGGCTCATCTGACCACAAGTCGCAACCAATGATTTTGTATTTTGGAACAAGTGTGGCGCGATCAATCCGCACGCGTTCTATGGCACCTGGTGCAGCGCGCTGCCCGGAGGATAATTCAGCCCCTTCAAAAGCAGGCCCCGTCGGGGATGAACAAGCCAAGAGACGGTTGCTATTGCCAAGGATAATTTCGGCGTTCGTGCCAATATCTACGATCAGCGTCATTTCTTCGCTGAGGTACGGCTTTTCCGCGAGTATCGCAGCAGCTGCGTCGGCACCAACATGGCCAGCGATTAATGGAAGGGTGTGGATGCGGGCCTGCTCATGCAACACCAAACCCACGTCTTTAGCATTGAGATTTTGCGCACTCCCGCTCGCCAGCGCAAACGGAGCGCTACCGAGCTCGCAAGGATCAATCCCCAATAAGAAGTGATGCATAATCGGATTACAAACCACCACAACATCGAGAATATCGAACTTTGTCGCATCCACCTGGCGGGCCAAATCAGATGCCAACGCATCCAGAGCCTCACGGACCGTGACCGTGATATCGGCTGCTGAGCCCGGATTCATCATTACATATGACACGCGGCTCATCAGATCCTCTCCAAAGCGGATCTGCGGGTTCATGATCCCGGCAGACGCGAGGACCCGCCCCCTCCTCAAATCAATCAAATGGCCTGCGATTGTCGTCGAACCCAGATCAATCGCGAGGCCAAACACCTTGCGCCGCACTCCAGACCATACTGCGATGATTTGGGCTGGGATTGCGCCATCATCATAGATGGCTGCGGTTATGGACCACTCCCCATCACGTAGTGCACGCTGCAGGCCTGGTAAGACAGAATAGGCACAACAAACACCCGCGATTCCGTGCTGTTCCATCAAGGCCGTTTTGACGCGTTCCAAGTCGCCCGATGGACGATGCATATCAGGTTCAACAACATCCAGTTGTAGAATTCGGACAGCCGGGTCAAGCGGAAGCCGCCTGCTTTCCGCGCGCTTGCGGACGATTTGGCGATGCATTTGCGAATCTGCTGGAACGTTTATGACCACATCGCTTAACAGCTGAGCCTGGCAACCAAGCCTGCGACCCTCGCCTAGTCCAAAGTCCTGTTGAAACGCCCATTCGACTTGACTAGCGCTTGTCACATTGTCCGACTTGCTGACAATCTGTAGCTTATCGAAGATACCATCGGCCACTTCGATCTGACAGCGCCCACAGATGGCCCGACCACCACACGCAGACTCGACATAGACGCCCAGTGCGCGGGCCGCATCCAAAACGCGCGTCCCCTTGGGAAACCGACCGCGTCGGCCGCTCGGCATAAACGCAACGCTTACTTCTTCAGCATCGGGGATCCACGTATCATCCATCGTTGCGCTCCAGTAGTTCGGCCGGATCAGGCCCGCCGACGACGCCCCTCGCGCCGTCCGCGATGCGCGTTTGTCTCACCTGCAATCTTTGGCAAACGATATGTATCGATCCATCGCATGCAGTTCGAATCCGTAGACATGAGGACGTTGGCTGCTCGCACGGCTTCCATTTCCTGCAGTCGAAGCGGATTCATGATGGCTGAGGTCATTCCTGAAGCAATTGCCATGGGAAGAAAGGCTGCGTTAATTCCATGCCGGTGTGGCAAGCCAAACGAAATATTCGATGCGCCACAGGTTGTATTAACCTTGAGCTCGTTCCTAAGCCGTCGGACAAGTTGAAAGACTTGCTGTCCAGCTGTAGCCATGGCCCCAATTGGCATGACA
This sequence comes from Hyphomicrobiaceae bacterium, assembly GCA_051009975.1. Lineage (GTDB taxonomy): Bacteria > Pseudomonadota > Alphaproteobacteria > Rhizobiales > Hyphomicrobiaceae > Tectiglobus. The sequence continues at coordinate 3,023 of JBPCWA010000607.1, read as the reverse complement.
AGCGGATCGACAATGATGTCGTGCGCCCCGATGCCATAGTCTGCCGCTCGCTCTACTATCTTTTTGGCGACGGCATATCGCATATCTGGATCTTCGGAAATCCCAGTCTCATCGTTTGAGATGGCCACCACTGGCACGTCATACTTTTTGGCCAATGGAAGAACGACCTCCATACGATCTTCTTCACCGGTCACCGAATTCAGCAATGGTCTCCCCTTGCACACCGCCAACCCCGCAGCCAGCGCCGCGGGAACGGATGAGTCAATGCAGAGCGGTACATCTACCAGCTGTTGTACCAACTCTATGGTCTTGGCCAAAAGCGGCGGTTCACTCTCATTGGGATCGACCGAGGTAACACCGGCGTTTATGTCGAGCATCGTTGCACCGGCCCTCACCTGAGCCAAGGCATCCGCTTTCACGGTCTCAAAATTGTCTGCCACCATCTCCGCAGCTAGAGACTTCCGGCCGGTTGGATTGATGCGTTCACCAATGACACAGAATGGCTCATCAAAACCGATCACGGCCTCACGAGTTGCCGATGCGACGTGTGTCTTGGTCATATCTCCGTCGCCTCGTGTGCCAATGGTGTTGCTTCTCCTTCGACCCCAAGAGTGCTGACCAAATTTTTGAGGCGCGACTCGTCGTAGCTGCACAGCAATTTCGTCAAGGCGCTGTCCGCCGATGTATCGATATCTTCTACAACTTCAATCGGTTTACTCTGTCGCCAGTCGGCGAGGTAGCGGTCGGTATCGTGAGCACCGGCTCGCATTGCGGCCATATCTATCGCCTCAGCAAACCGCGCGGGCAACTCCCTTTTCGCCACGCGCCGCCCATCGCGAACAACAAGCATGGCTGGAATATCCCGCCAGTAGGTTATACGTAACGTTGCCATCGCTTGGCATTATCCTGTTGCTTCAAAGATTGATGGACACGCGTCAGACCGGCTCCGCTAGCGACGCCAACACTTGGGTGCACTGGTAATTCTGGCACACTGAAACGCTCGGCCAATACGCTGCTGAGATCTCCATATCCGGTCTGGCGCCGCTCATAGGCAAGACAAAGCCTTCGAGCTGCATCTTCTGCGCGCCGATCCAATTCGGGATCTATAGTTTGGGCGAGATAAACAAGCTTCTCGTAGTTGGAAAAATAGGTCGACGCTAGCTCTGGCCAACGATCAAGTCCCAACGGTTTGATGACAAAGCTTTCGAACTGACGCGCAAGAAAATCGGTGAGGTAGAATGTCGACACGTCGACCTCTAGTTCCTTTTTATCCGTCCCCATGAACATTGAGTAACAGTGTGGCCCAGCAATGCGACTTACTCCTTCTTGGTCGAGACAAAGATCGAGCCTCCCACCCGTGCCACAATCTCCGTAGACGACAAAGATTTCATCGAAAGAGTCTCGTTTTGCGCGTATCAGCCGCCTGACTTCCTCTGGAATGCGTTCTGGCGTGAGGTGCAGTTCTGCCGGTAGACACTGCAGGGTAATGTGCTCGAGGCGATTTGCTGACAGCACGGCCAGCACCTCTCTTGCGAGTGCACCGCAAGCAATAAGAAGAACCCGACTTTTAGCCTCGAGGTCGGTGCAGGCAGGCATCACCGCATTAGATCCCCGCCATTACGTTATGTCGTCGCGCCATCAGTTCCTGGGCCGTTTCGACGGCCACAGCAGCATCCCGACAGTAGGCATCTGCACCTATGGCCTTGCCGAATTCTTCATTCAGAGGTGCGCCGCCGACGAGAACCACATAGTTGTCGCGAATTCCCTTTTCCACCAACGCGTCGATCACGACCTTCATGTATGGCATTGTGGTTGTGAGCAATGCAGACATACCCAGAATGTCGGGCTGATGTTCGTCTAAAGCTTCTAAATAGGTTTCGACCGGATTGTTAATGCCGATATCGACAACCTCGAAACCGGCACCTTCCATCATCATAGACACCAAATTCTTGCCAATATCGTGAATGTCACCCTTGACGGTACCAATGACCATTTTGCCAACTTTTGGTGCATTCGTTTCTGCCAATAGCGGCCGCAGGATCGTCATGCCTGCCTTCATGGCGTTGGCCGAACGCAGCACCTCGGGAACGAACAGTATGCCATCGCGAAAATCGATCCCTACAATGCGCATACCTTCCACGAGCGCTTTGGTGAGGACCTCGTAGGGTGCCCAACCCCGTTCGAGTAGGATTTGAACGCCATCTTCGATCTCTTCCGCCAAGCCATCGTAGAGATCATCGAACATTTGTTCGACGAGTTCATCGTCGCTTAATGCTCGCAGATCAATGTCGTCCTCGCTCATGAACCGCTTCTCCGCGCGACATTCAATCATATGCAACCTGCGCCGGGCCCCTTCGTAGCCTGACGTTATGACTGTTTCGCAGGTTCACGAGCTTATATCTGAGCGACAGCGAGTATTACGATTGCGACAAAGTCGATTGAACTCTATCCGCGATTGGCTGCTCAGACGCGTCGCTGGGACCTCTTTCCCTCTACAGTCTCTCGACTGGCGAATGCTCAACCGGAGAACAACGCTGCCTTGACTTCACTGAGTGTTTTGGACATGCCGAACTCATTCATCGTTTGGCTCGGCAAGACTCTCACCAAAATGGCCGCAAAGTAAGGGTTTCGAGATGTGGCACGTCACCGATGCAGCCCCTCCATGCAAACACTCGAATCACGTTGTGCTGCAGGCTCCATCGCAGTAAATCGCTAGATTCGGAGGAAAATATTGGCATTGGCCACTGTCACTGGTCGACAATAGCGCAAGCGCACCCCAGCGACCCCAACACCGCGCGAGACTAACATCAGTATTGACCAACAGTCGACAAAACTGCAGTCGGATGGCGCCCGATACCTCATGCCGGCCCTCCGGGAGATGACGTCTTCAAGCGATTTGCCGCTGAGCCATACGTCCTGGTGCGATTTCCCCTAACTTGGTTTGACCCGAGTTGGTTTGGCCTCAGTTGGTTAGTTCTAGAGTGGTTTGACCGGAAGTGATCTGGACCTCATGGGGTCTCAAC
>JBPCWA010000606.1:0-30765 GCA_051009975.1 Hyphomicrobiaceae bacterium | reverse complement strand
TTGCTATTTTCGCAATTTTTCAGTTTGAGAAAATTACGATGTTTGTTTTTGTCGCTCAATTCTTTCAGGAAATCCTCGGCAAATCTCCAATCATGTCTGGCATCGCCGTTTCATTGGCGATATTGCCCACACTTGGCACAGCAATTCTAATTGGAAGGTTGACCGATCGGTTCGGCTCTCGATACGTGCTTCTTCGCGGCGTGGTCATGCATGGAGGCGCTATCCTTGTTCTAGCTTTTGTCACGATCCAGCAAAACTATCTTCTCATTCTGATACCACTTGTTCTGTGGGGTGCGACGATGCCAAGCTTGGCAATTCCGGTTAGGCGCGTGCAGATGAACGCTATCTCCCGAAACAAGCAAGGGCAGGCGAGCGGTATCAACCTCACGGTGCAAATGCTGGGCGGTAGTCTGGGTTTTGCAGTTTGCAGTGCCCTTCTTGCCGAAACGCATAGCTACTTTTTTCTTTTTCTTGTCATCGGCTTCACCACGCTCTTGATCATTCCGATCTCCATCAAATCCATGGAATATGAGCGGCCCGATGTATAGTGTCGATGTGTGGCGGGCGGTTCCATCCGATGACAGACCCTTGATGCGACTAGTGGATGTTTGTGTCCGGCGCGCTGGAGGCTTGGTCAATTCAATGTGACTGAATGTTGGAGAAAAGTCATTTGCTATGAGTTTGGAGCGTTGATTCTGAGGTCGTTGATTCGTCCAGTAAGCTAATCAGAGAGCGCTATGCAAAAGTGTATTGTTTTTCTTCAGATTCCGTCTGTTTCCCCTTGCGACGGATACTACCATGCCGCTCGACGGCTGAACTAGTTGCCGATCGTAATCACGCCAACAGCCTACCCGAATAATGCCTTCACTTCTGCGAACATGGTGGTCGTATACAATATGGAAGTGGCGACCGTCATGGCGGCGATCGACGAGATTGGGCGAACAAGAATCGCCGGAGTTTTTGCCTGCCATGACGCGATGATACAACATGCTGCCCGAATCAGTGAGGCTCTTCGCCTGCCTCACAGCGACGTCGAGGCCAACGCACGTTGCAACGACAAGCTAAGATGTAGGGATTTTCTCGCGGAAAAAGGATACAAGAGCGTCGACTATCGGCGTGTATCTACGCCAGCCGAGGTTGCCACCGCCGCGGAAGCCCTGGGAGGTCGTGTTGTCGTGAAGCCTCGCTCTTCGACAGGATCTCTGGAAGTGAAAATCTGTCGAAGCCCGCAAGAGGCTGCGGAGTGGGCCGATCAGTTAATTACAGCGGTAATTGACAGCCTGATACTTGAATCGTTTTGGGACGGGCCACAGTTCTCGGTCTGTTTGTTCGACGGCGTGCCAATTACTGTAAATCGAGACCATATTTCGGTCGGTTCAAAGCTGCTGTTCGTTGGCCTCGACACGCCTGCCGATATCGGCAACAAAGCGGGGAGTGCAATTTCCGATTTTGCCAGAAACATATGCCGCACCGTTGGATGCACGAAAGGGTCGATTTTGGTTGAACCTCGTCACGTCAATGACCAATGCCATCTTGTTGTTGTAAATCCTCGCCCGGGGTCGCCAGATGTCGTTGAAATTCACAGTTGATTGCATCAAAACGACGCGTGCATGGAAGTCCAAAGAAATCGATGTTAGCTGTAGCCAGAGGGAGCACGATCTGAATGCCGCATCTCTTTGTCAACCGCCCGCGCTTCCATGACCTCTTCAGCAAGAACCCGGGACTGCAGGATCATTTCCTTTGGGAAACTATAAACGCTGTTCTTTACAAGCTCGGTGGGGTTATTTTTGTTGCTGGCAGTATCCTATTCTTTCCCTCGATGAGAGCTTACGCCGATCTAGGGGCATGGCTTTTCATTGTAGGTTCCCTCCTCTACCTCGTCGTGACGGGGCACGATCTACTGGAGACGCAACGTCACCTGCTTAGCCGCAGTGGATTGTCGACCATTTGGCAGCGCTTGGAGGTAGTCGCGGCAGCCACCTATTTTTTGGGCACAATTCTGTTTATCGTCGGCAGCGTTTTCTTTCTTTCCGCCGTGGGGCTCGTCACCGCGGGTGCCTGGTGCTTCATAATTGGCAGCCTGCTTTTTGTCCTTGGCGCCATAGTCAACGTCTTGGAGATTGTGCAAGCCGAGGACATGCTGATCTTGCAACTTATGAACCTAACGGCTCTGACTTTCGTGACTGGGTCGGTCCTCTTCACAGTGGCTTCAATTCCATATCTTTGGTATGTGGAAACTCCGTTTGACCGCGAGACGCTCCAAGAATTTCTGGCATCGCAATATGTTGTCGGTAGTCTCCTTTTCCTGTTGGGAGGCGTCTTCAATTATTGGCGTGCTTGGAATGTTGTCCGACAAGAAATAGTGGCCATGAAACGGTCAGAAACTGCATAAGCGAATTGCTCGTGGGGCCGTGCAGAGTGCGCGGTCCAAAGGCACTCCGAAATTCTGCCTCATGTTCCCATCTCAGCATGGCAGGTCTTTAGCGTGTCTCTTCGGGTATTAGTCCCCTTGGTGTAAAGCGGAGCACCAGCAAAAGGATCAGTCCCATGGTCATCAGCCTCATATGCGCTGCGCTGTCCAACAAGTGAGTGCGGATCGGATTGTCGGGTGCTAGGCCAGACGTCAGCACATTGATCAACCAAAGCCCGATCGGCTCCGACTCAATCCAAAAGAACCATATGACGAAGCCACCCAATATGGCGCCCCAGTTATTACCTGAACCGCCGACGATCACCATGACCCAAATTAGAAACGTAAACCTCAAAGGCTGATAGGAAGCTGGTGTGAGTTGCCCGTCCAGTGTCGTTAACATAGCTCCCGCCACGCCGATGACAGCCGAACCGAGGACAAATACCTCCAGGTGGCGGCGGGTGACATCCTTGCCCATGGCACCAGCGGCCACTTCGTTGTCGCGAATTGCTCGCATCATTCGGCCCCACGGTGAACGCAGAGCCCTCTCCGACAGCCAGAGGATGATTAATAGGACGAGCACGAACAGAGTCGCATAGCAAAGTTTAACTGTGATGGACGAGAGATCAATCGGAGTTGTCCCGAGTGTTTCGGCCAGTGATCGAAACCAGCCAGCTTGCTGGAGGTCGACTTCATAGGGAACAGGTCGAGGAAGGCCACTAACATTCTTGACACCGCGCGACAACCAGTCCTCGTTCTTGATAATTGCTACGATGATCTCCGAAATACCTAGCGTGGCAATTGCCAGATAGTCAGAGCGCAACCCGAGAGCGACCTTTCCCACAATCCATGCAGCACCCGCCGCAAGCAGCCCGCCGACCGCCCATGACAGAATGATGGGTAGTCCCAGGCCGCCGAGGAAGCCGGTTCTGGCTGAGTCAACGGACTCGATAGCATCAACTGCCGGATCGTAGAGCGTGCGGGTAACGAGAAATCCTGTGAGGATAACAAAGGCGACTACAGCACTGCGAAACCTATATCGCCATCGGGTGGCCAACCAGACTGCAACTATCGTCAGAGATGCTGTTACACCGGACAAGAAAATCCCGGCCCCCCCCGCAGCCCAGGCTGCAGCAACCGGCGGTGTGGCCACGAGGACGCCGGCGAGACCGCCAATGGCGGCAAAACCCATGACCCCGACGTTGAACAGGCCTGCGTAGCCCCACTGTATATTTACCCCAAGCGCCATGATTGCAGATATGAGGCATAGGTTGACGATGCCCAGGGCGACGTCCCAACTTTGGACAAAACCGACACTAGCCAGAAGCAAAGCCATCAGGCCAAACAGAATGATTTTGCGATCCGTGAACATCACAAAGCCTTCCCTTTGAAGATGCCGTTCGGGCGAAAAAGCAATACGAGCACCAGGATCATGAACGAAACCGCATACTTGTAGTCAGTGGAGAGCAACTGAACGAGCCCCTCCGGTTGCCAGGCTTCAGGTGCCAGGTATGAAACGAACTTGCGATACGCGAATGTGATTGAGATTTCGGAGAAGGCAACGACAAAACCGCCGGCAATGGCGCCAAGTGGATTGCCCAGCCCACCTACGATTGCCGCGGCAAAGATCGGCAGTAGAAGCTGTAAATAAGTGAATGGTTTGTAGCTCTTGTCGAGGCCATAGAGGACGCCGGCAATGGTTGCGACTGCACCGGTCAAAATCCAGGTAATCATTACGACGCGATCCGGGTTGATACCCGATAGAAGTGCGAGGTCCGCGTTGTCGGAGTAAGCGCGCATTGACTTGCCAGTTCGCGTCCTGTTCAGAAACCAGAAGAGCGCCCCAGCGAGGGCTATCGTTGCAACCACTGTAATGAGCTGCGATGACTTGATCGCAAGACCCTCGGCTAGTCCGGTCATGCGTCTGAATTCGCGTGCGCTAATGATGAAGCGGCTTCCGTCATTGACGATGCGATCATCTGGGCCGATGCCAAATCGTATCAGGCCATTCATGAACAGCATCACACCGATTGAGGCAATGAGGAGAATAACGGGCTTTGATTTCTGGCGTCGATAGAACCGGTAGACCCAGCGGTCGGCGAGCAAACAGAAGAGGATTGTCGCGAGTATGCCGACCGGCAAAGCTAGTAGGACCGTAGGCAGCGGCTTTATGCCGATGCCGTGAGCTTGCAACCACCACATCGCCAATAGGCAAACCATCGTTCCAAAAGACATGGTTTCACCATGCGCAAAATTGGAAAACCGAAGGATGCCGTAAACCAACGTGACGCCGAGCGCGCCCAGCGCCAATTGGCAACCATAGGCAATAGCTGGGACGACCAAAAAATTGAGAAGGAGAACGATTGCGTTGACAATGTCCAGCAACGGCTAATTCCCCTCACTGATGTTGCTCTGGACCGGCATTTGTCCCGACTCCTTCTCCGTTCTCGAGGCAGGTTACGCTTATCCCCCGAGGAATGATTGTCTTACTTCTGGATTAGCCAGCAAGGCCGGGCCACTGTCCGTGAAGCGATTACGACCTTGAACTAAAACGTAACCCCTATTCGCGATGCTCAACGCCTGGCGGGCGTTTTGTTCGACAATCAGAATTGTCACGCCGGTTCCGGCAATTTCGACAATGCGCTCAAAAAGCTCATCCATGACAATGGGTGAAACGCCGGCGGTAGGCTCATCCAACATCAGAACTTGTGGCTTTGTCATGAGGGCGCGACCAACCGCTACTTGTTGGCGTTGGCCACCGGACAACTCGCCCGCCTGCTGCGTGCGCTTCTCCTTGAGCGCCGGAAACAGTTGGTAGACCTGGGCCATACTATCGGAAATGTCATCTTCTCTTGTGAAACCACCCATTTCCAGATTTTCTTCAACGGTCATCGAAGTAAACACGTTCGACGTTTGTGGCACAAATCCCATGCCTTTCGGAACGCGTGCCTGTGGAGACAAAGTTGTGATGTCGTCGCCGTCCAGAAGCACTTTGCCCTCGCGGAGAGGCAGCATTCCGAAAAGCGCCTTCATGGCGGTCGACTTGCCGGCGCCGTTCGGACCGACCACGACTGCGATTTCACCCCTATCCACGGCGATTGTGCACGAATGTAGGATGTCGGCGCTGCCGTAACCGCAAGTCATGCATTCTCCGACCAGGAAGCTCATTTGCGAACCTCTCCACCGACCGGGGCTGTTTTGGTGACGGACTTAAAGCCGGAGCCGAGATAGGCTTCGATCACATCCTCATTGGTTTTGATCTCATTGGCTGTGCCGACGGCTAGAATCTCGCCTTCCGCCATAACAATGACTGGATCGCAGAGCCGAGAAATAAAATCGATATCGTGCTCGATCATGCAGAATGTGTAGCCTTGCTCTTTATTGAGTCGGAGAATTGCATCACCGATGGTGTTCAGGAGCGTGCGATTTACACCAGCACCGACCTCGTCAAGGAACACAATTTTGGCGTCAGCCATCATCGTGCGGCCAAGTTCGAGAAGCTTCTTTTGGCCGCCTGAGAGATTTCCCGCAATTTCATCCGCCACTTGAGAGATCTGCAGGAACGCGATCACATCATCTGCCTTTGTGCGGATACGTTCTTCTTCTTCGCGTACACGACCGGGCTTGAGCCAGGTTTTCAGCAAGTGTTCGCCTGATTGCCCACCAGGTACCATCATCAGGTTTTCGCGCACCGTGAGTGTCGAGAATTCATGTGCGATTTGAAATGTGCGCAGCAATCCCTTTGCGAATAGCTCGTGTGGCTCGAGACCGGTGATATCTATATCATCAAGAAACACGCGGCCGGATGTGGGCTGATGAAGTCCGGCTATGACATTGAATAGGGTTGTTTTGCCGGCGCCGTTAGGCCCAATCAAGCCGGTGATGGTGCCTGGCTTAATCGCAAATGATACGCCATTTACCGCCCGGATTCCGCCGAAATGGAGATGCAGATCTTCGACACGGATCATGTGACAAGGCCAAGAATTTGACGGGGATCGGGCGGCCCACCCGTTTGGTTGGTGAGCCACCCACGTTCCGGGATGCCTAGCGATACCCAACCGTGACGACTTGGCCGTCCTTGATCTCGATCTCTCGATAGTTGCCGGCACTCTCGCCTTCACCGATCAACTCTACAGCAGATGCACCAACGTAGTCGATTTCGCCACCGTCATTAAGGATCTTGATCGCTTTGGCTAAATCACCTGGATAGATTTTTTCACCCGGTGCGTTGGCCACGCTTAGGACGGCACTTTTGAATTTGCTGCTGTCGGCTGAACCGGCTGCCTGCATGGCTAGCATAATAAGAGCGGCCGCGTCATAAGATTCTGCGGTGAAAGGTCCAGCTTTGAAACCAGCATTTTTGACCATGTCCTGAAACGTTTTGCCACCGGGACTATTCGTGCCAGGAACCGTGCCAAACGAGGAGTCGAGGTCCGGCCCGATTGCTTTGGGCAGTGCGTCGCCTACCATGCCATCAGGCAAGACGAAAATCGAAAATGCGCCTGAATCCAGGGCCGCCTGAATGACGCCTTTACCGCCCTGATCGAGGTAGCCGGCGACTATCAACACGTCCCCGCCGGCTGCCGCGAGAGCACCGACTTCGGCCGAATAGTCACCCTTGCCGTCTTCATGAGCAGCCGAGATTGTGATCTTCCCGCCAATCTTCGCGAAATTGGCTTTAATACTGTCTGCTAGGCCTTTGCCGTAGTCGTTGTTGGTGTAGGTGAGCGCGGCCGTCTTGATGCCACGTGACTGCAAGACTTCGGCAAGAATTTGCCCCTGACGCGCGTCCGAAGGGGATGTGCGGAAGAACAGTCCGTTGTCTGGCACGCTCGACAGTGCGGGTGACGTTGCCGACGGTGAAATCATGACAACGCCCTTTGCCATGGCGACGTTCTTCAACATCGCCGTTGTGACCCCCGAGCAATCGCCACCGACAATAGCGCTTATTTTGTCGGAGGTAATCAATCGTTCTGTTGTCGACGTTGCCGCGGCAGAATCCGTGCATGTGGAATCGCCACGAACTGACTCAATTTCGCGGCCGCCAAGTATGCCTCCCGCATCATTGACTTCTTTCATGGCCAGCTCGGCTGCCGGGCCCATATCCTTGGCGATGCTTTCAATAGGTCCTGTGAAACCCAAGATTATGCCAATTTTGATTTCCTCTGCGGCCACGGGGGCCGAAAGCATCGCTAGAACTGCGGAAGCAAGTAGTTGTTTTCTCATTGTTCTATCTCCCTGTACCTTGCTGACGGAATTTGACATCTTACAGTATCGTTTCCGACATTACGTTGCCCTCTTGCCCGGTTACGTTGCAACTGACATTTTGGCGTCACATGTTTGGTCTGACCACCTTTAAAGTTTTGGCATCGGACGATCGACATCAGGCATCAGGCGATGTGCGCATTGCGCCGTGTGTTATCTGTCGGTTGGATTTGCAACTCATGCCAAATGTCATTTGCCTCAAGGCTGAATATAAGACGATACGTCTGGCACGCTCAACCTTCAACTTATTCGAACTATAGATGAGTGGGCCGAGCTGGAATGACGTCGGCATAGCGCCCCTCCACGCAGGCGGGGTGGCGAAGATCACCGTCGCAGCAAAGTGGTTCCTTCAGAATGAAGCTCAACAGGCACGAACTGCGATGCTATTGCTGATAACAGCATTGTGTCAGGTCTCGGTGTGACCGTACTCGTCCTGTTCTAGGCTCACAACATCGCGCGGGCTGTAATTACTTCGCAATCCACTGGGATACAGAGAGCCTCGCTCCCAGAGTACGAGGAAATGATATCAATCAGTCGCCGGCGGGTCTCTTCGAGTCCTAAGCGACCAACGATCGGCGTAACCGAAGATCGTGACAGGAAAAAATTGGCTAGAGACCTCGGATCAACCACGCGTGTCCACGATTGAACTATGCGTTCAAACCTGTCGAAGCCTGCGATAGTCGAAAGCTCGGACAAGATGTCAAATGAACGATAGTCGCGAGAATAATCTAGGTTTTCTGCCTCAAAGAAATCCTCCACAGCCACAAGAGCAGGACATTCAGCTGTCCTGCGATTGTTATTGAGAATGGCTAGGATGCCAGATGGTGCGAGCACACGCCGGGATTCATCAAAGAAAAATGGGCGGTCGAACCAATGTAAAGCCTGCGCTACGCAGACAAGGCCGCATGTTGCAGCTGCCGCGGGTAGCTCTTCGGCAACACCTTGCCGAACCAACGTGTTTGGATGCGCTTCGAGTGCCGCACATGCCTTTCTAGCCATATCGATGTTCGGTTCGATTGCAATTATACGCCAATCGGGAAGAGCGCGTGCGAGAGCTCGTGTAGATATTCCCGTTCCGGCACCAACGTCCAAACACAACCTTTTTTCAAACGCTTCCGGGAGTCTTGCTAAAATCGTCTCGATGGCCTTCACAGGATAATTTGGGCGATTGGCATCATAGATATCTGCGAGCCCATCGAATTTTTGAGTGTTGTCCATGTGGATCAATGATCTCCGAAAAAGGTTACTCAGAAATGCGGTTCAAGGTGAGAGAAAAACTCTCCACTTCTGCGTTTCCAGCTCGGAGCTTGTTTATTGCTTTCGTGTCCAACTCTCTGAAAAGGCGAGCGAGCAAGTACTGAACGGTCTGCCGTCGCGCTGCCTTGACCAAGCCCTGCCGAGCGCTTTGGTGCCATTGATGGAAAATGAGGCTTCAAGTGCGGGAACGAATACCGTGCACAAACCAAATGGTCTGCCCTCCGGCGTTCCGGGTTGGGTGTGAAGTAACATGGGTTCGCGCATGTTTGACCAACTACACTCTATCTTGTCGACGCCAGAAGTAATTGTCTCTGTGTAGGCCTTCAGTGGATCGCCAGACTTCTGAAAATGCGCATCAATGACAGCAATAGACTCGTCCTTAAGGTCAGGAGTTAACATGCCCTGGACTGTCTGTTGCAGCCATCGCGTCATTGCGGGGTTGTCGGAATAGATGCGCCATTCGCCATCTGTGAGTTCACTCTTGGCAAAGAGTACATGACCAGGGCCGGCGGGACAGAACGTCGTTCGCCAGAAACTGACCATTGTAGTGTAATTGTCGTTATCGTCAGGCGAGAGACGCACAAACGGATTCTCGCCGGTCATCAATAGTTGGTTAGGATCGACGATCGATGTAGGAATTGACATGACTTGCTCCGTTCTGGGACTTCATTGTGATGGGTCTGTCGCATGTTTAGACGGTTCGATCACTTTGCTCCAGTAGGATTGGGCCCAGGAGGATTGGACAATGAGCCTAGTAAGGCGAAGCACGCATAACATCTGAACGGATCGGGCAAAGTATCGTTGAGAGCGGAGAATGCCGCACGCTCTCTGCCTGGCAAGTTTCGGATCTAACAAAGCAAGCTTCTAGGTCATTGCTCCCAGTGTGTCGAGCGCTCTGTTCTCCTTGTATCAAAGCTGAAACACGAGATATTGCTTTTGGTCGCAAATTCTTTAATCGCTTTGAAAGGTAGGAGTTGATGGCGCGCGACCCAGATCAGTCCGTTGGCTTCCAAAATAGAACAAGTCTGGGCATAGGCTTTATTCTCGTTGGAATGTTCTGCATTTCCGTCAATGACATGCTTATCAAGCAATTGTCTGGCTCATATCCCCTCCATGAAATGGTTTTTGTACGCTCGGCAATCGGGATCTTATTCAGTCTGCTCATCCTCCAATTTGAAGGTGGCATTCGCATGCTTCGCACGGATAAACCCGGCTTACATATCGTTCGAGGCCTTTTTATCGTTGCAGCAAACATGTCTTTTTTTGCAGCTCTCGCGGCCATGCCACTGGCCGAAGCAACGGCAATGTTCTTCGTCGCCCCTCTGTTTATTACTTTGTTGTCCATTCCATTCTTGGGCGAATCTGTTGGTGTGCGACGCTTGTCTGCGGTTGTTGTCGGCTTCATAGGTGTACTGGTGATGCTCCGACCCGGGAGTTTCGTTGCACAGCCGACCGCCGATCAGATCATTCTGGTGCTTCCGATCTTCGCCGCCTTTGCTTACGCATGTATGCAAATACTAACACGGCGATTGGGCGTTTCATCAACCGCATCGGCAATGGCAATTTACATACAGGTCACCTTCGTAGTTGTAAGCCTCGGGTTCTGGTGCGTCGCTGGCGATGGACAATATGCTGAGGGGCTCGAGAACAGGAGCGCCCTATTTCTACTGCGGGCCTGGACTTATCCATCGCAAAGCGACTGGCCATGGTTCATTCTTCTCGGCTTTACTTCCGCTATCATTGGATATTCGCTCTCACAGGCCTATCGATCCGCCGATGCCGCAACAATTGCGCCTTTCGAGTATGTTGCTCTGCCTATGTCTATCATGTGGGGGTGGGCCATATTTGGAGAACTTCCCGATGTTTGGGTGGCAGTAGGAATATGCCTGATTGGGGGGGCTGGCTTCTACGTCTTTCTTCGCGAGAAACAAAAGGCAAGACCCGTCGCGGGGCGCCGCCCTGTCAGACGCTATTGACAGTGCGCTCTCATGACAGTGCGTACTCACCTGCATGTGCGAGAGAGGCGACAATATCGATTATTAGTCGAGCCGCCGCCGATGACATTCGATCATCTTTCCGGCACACCGAGTTCGCGGAGGTAGACAGCTATTCGCTCGAGAGCGGCGGGTGAGAAAACCATTGCGCTCTTGAAACGATCAATGGTCAGATTCGGGAATTCCGAGACAAGTATCTTCTTGGATGCCTCCGCCTCGGCTTCACGGCTGGCGGCGAGAAGGACTGGTGCGAGGTTCCGGTGGATCCAGTATGCAGTTGGACGCTCGATCAAAGCGCGTTGAAAATACTCGGCAGCGACATCATAGCTCTCCGCAACTTGGTGGGCACTTGCGATACCCACGTAGTTGTTGAAATTCATCGGGTCGAGCGGGCTCAACCGGATAGCGTGTTCGAAATGTGGTATGGCCGCATCTGGGCGGTCGGCATAAACCTCGAGCCAACCCAATCTCGATCGCGCCCACGCTGCGTTTTCGTCTAGCGATATTGCGCGTTCCAGAATGACACGGGCGACACCGAAGTTTCGTGCGAACGTATGGACTGCGCCAAGCACGGCGAGGATCAGAGGATCCTCGGATGACAGGTTGGCAGCCCGCTCAGCATGGTCAAGCGCTCTCGAATTGGCGGCCTCAATGTCTTCGATCCAATTGTACACCGAGTGCTGCGACCAGCACCACGCCGTTAGTGCAAGTGCCAGCGGATAGTTGGGATCGATCTTCAAGGCATTTCCAAGGAGATCTAGCGCTATTGCAGATTCGCTCTTGTCGAGCATCCAAACATGGCGCATCGCACGCATGGTATAGTCGTAGGCGCCGAGATTGTCTGGTGGTTTCCGTGCTACCCGCTCGATCTCAGCCTTTTGGACTGAGGGCAGGATCGCGCCAACCACCTGTTCGGTGATCCTATCTTGAAGCTCGAAGATGTCGTCCTCGGTGCCGTCGTGGCGTGCGGCCCACAGATGACTGCCGGTTGCAGTCTCGATGAGCTGGACAGTGATGCGCAGACGGCCGGGCGCCCGCTGCACGGAACCCTCGACCAGGTACGCAACTCCGAGCTCGCGTCCGATATGACGAACGTTTTTCGGCGTCCCTTTGTATGCAAAGGCCGAGTTTCGAGCGATGACAAAGAACGAGCGAATGCGGGACAGAGCCGCGGTGAGGGCCTCGACCACTCCGTCAGCAAAGTACTCCTGCGTCGGATCGCCGGACATATTGTCAAATGGCAGAACGACGATTGAGGGTTTGTCTGGCAGATCGGGCGCTATGGCAGTCTCCTCAACCTCATCCGCCGCAGCGGCCGGCCAGACGTACACCCGGACCGGTTGCGCAATATTCTTTAGCTGACGCTCGCCAATATTCCCAAACGCATCCGAAACCTTGCCCCTGACATTGTCATGCGCAGCAGAGCTCAGTGCTATTCCGCCTGGCGTGCATATCTCCTGAAGTCTTGCGGCGATGTTTACGCCGTCGCCATAAACGTCGGCGCCTTCTCGGATGACATCACCGAGGTTTAGTCCAATGCGGAGTTGGATCTGCTCATCGCTGTTGTATCTCGGTTCGAAATGCACCATCGCATTCTGGATTGCGACCCCCGCGTTCGCTGCGTCTATGATGCTGGTGAATATGATAATGGCGCCGTCGCCCATGATCTTGACGATCCGTCCCCTATAGGCGGCAACTTGGGGAGATACAACGGTCGAGCGCAGGAGCTTGAGGGCGGCAAGCGTGCCCTCCTCGTCGATGCCCATGAGGCGAGAGTAGCCCACGACGTCGACGACCATAATTGCGGCCAGCTGTCTGTCGGCGTTCACGATCACCTCCTCGGAATGGTGTCGGCTGTCTTTACAGCCCCCTCAAGGCCTTCCAGGTACTAAGAATGATATCGACCACTTTATCTGCGTCCTCGGTGGTCGTGGCGCCGGAAGTTACGGATAATCGCATCACCACGTCCCCCCGCCAATTGCCGCTGCCGACGAAGATTGCACCGCTCTCGCGAAGCGCGCGTGTTACAGCTTCGGTGGCCACGCTGCAATCTTCATTCGTCATGTGACAATCACCAAATGCCACCACGATTTGATTTAAGACCACCTCGTTCAAGATCCGAACTCCTGAGGTCGTCGCGAGCCGATCGGCAATGCGTCGGGCGATTTGGCAATGTCGAGCAACAATCTCTTCGATGCCGCTGCGTCCGAGGCTCTTGAACATCGCCCAGGTTGGGATCCCACGAGCGCGACGCGAAAGTTCAGGCACGAGAAAGCACGGGACGCGATCATTGGCGCCCTGAGGTGGCAGATAGCTGGCGTTGGTGCTCATTGCCTTCTGCAATGCGTCGAGGTCGCGGACGATTGCATAACCGCTGTCGAAAGGCGTCTGCAGCCACTTGTGACCATCGACCGACCAAGAATCGGCACCATCGACGCCGTCCGTGAGATAGCGATAATCTGGATGCGCACGGGCCCAGAGGCCGAATGCTCCATCGACGTGTAGCCATGCGTCCGCCGAGCGTGAAATGTCAACTACTTCGGTGAATGGGTCGAAGGCACCGGTATTGATCTGCCCGGCCTGGGCAATGATGATAGCAGGTCCTGCCGTCTCACCGATCCGACGTGCAAGATCACTGGCAATCATTCGTCCCTCGCCATCTGTCTGAACCTTTTGGACACGCTTTCGGCCGAGACCCAGATAGCCGAGTGCGGAATAGACTGAGGTGTGTGCATCTTCGCCCAGATAAATGGTGATCTGGGGTGCTGCGAATAGCCCGTCGCTATCTGGGTCCCAGCCATATCGTCGAAGCACAGCTCCGCGAGCCGCGGCGAGAGCCGTAAAATTTCCAACCGTGCCGCCAGTCACGAAACCGACGGACGCATCCCTCGGCAGATCCAAAATTTCAACAAGCCACCTCCCCGCAATTTCCTCCACTGCCGCTCCGGTGGGCGAAGATTCGTGGAAGGCAGCATTCTGTCCCCAGGCGCTCACTAGCCAGTCGGCTGCTACTCCCGTCGGAGCCGAGCTGCCCAACACCCATCCAAAAAAGCGTGGATGCGCCATCTGGGTCAGGCCCTGCTCACCGCGCTGTGCGAGGTCGCTGATGACAGCGACCTCATCCAGACCAGTTTCCGGGAGAGGCTCATTGAACAAGTCCAGCATCTCTCGATAACTTTTGTCCGGCCGACATTGCCTGTCTGCCAGCCCGCGCCGATACGCGGCGGCTAGATTGAACGCTGCTTCGAGGACTGCGTGTTGTTCAGACATGTCAGACCATCTGGTATCCGGGTGTTGAGCGAGAGATCGCTGACTCTTCGTCTGTCATTTCTTCCGGGATTCCTTCGAACAAAGGTGTCGTCAGATACCGTTCACCGGTATCGGGCAGCATGCAGAGGATCGAGGTGCCAGGATCGGCCTTCTCTGCCACCTCGATTGTAACGGCGAAGGTTGCGCCGCCCGATATGCCGGTCAGGATACCCTCATGGCTCGCGAGCTTCCGGGCCCAGCGGACACCATCAGTGCCTGAGACCGGGATTAGATTGTCATAGTAACTTTGGTCGACCGATTCCTGCAGTACTGCCGGGATAAAGTCGGGCGTCCAGCCCTGGATTGGGTGAGGTTCGAAGGCCGGATGGCTCGCATTGGGAGCTCCATCAGTATCCCGCTCTTGCACATGGCCGCTACCGAGCAGCTGGGCATTGGCCGGTTCCGACAGCACTATTTTCGTTTCTGGTCGTTCTTTGCGCAACACGCGACCAACGCCAGTCAGTGTTCCGCCAGTGCCATATCCGGTCACGAAATAGTCTAGTCGTTCGCCGTCGAAGTCTCCGAGAATTTCCTGAGCGGTCGTAGCGGCGTGAATTTCTGCATTTGCCTCGGTCTCGAATTGGCGTGCCAGGAGCCAGCCGTGGGCCTTGGCAAGCTCCACAGCCTTGCGGTACATACCGTAACCTTTCTCCGCGCGTGGCGTCAGTACGACTTTGGCGCCGAACATCCGCATGAGACGACGGCGTTCAACCGAGAAGCTGTCGGCCATGGTGACGACGAGCGGATACCCCTTTTGTGCACACACCATTGCAAGGCCGATGCCGGTGTTGCCGCTCGTAGCCTCGACTACCGTCTGCCCAGGTTTCAGCGCACCGCTGCGCTCGGCTGCCTCGATTATATTTACGGCGAGCCTGTCTTTCACCGAGCCGGCAGGGTTGAAGGCCTCGAACTTGACGTAGATATTGACGCCTTTGGGGCCGAGATTGTTTACGCGAATGGTAGGCGTGTTGCCGATCGTGTCGAGAACGCTGTCATATCGGCGTCTGTTGCCGGGAGTAGTTCTGAGCTTTGTTGCGATCATTTTGCTTCCTCGTCTCGATGAACGGACTGGCTCTAGGACGATTTGACCGACGGTCCGTCGCCAACACCATTTACCGACGGTCCGTCGCCAACACCATTTACCGGCGACAGAACGGAAATGTCTTGAGCCGTCCCTGAGGAAACTCTGAGGAGTTTAAGTAACGTTCTTCAGTGTCTTTACTTTTCAGGGATTCCGTGCCGCGTGAGAGCCTCGGAAAAGCGTGCGCGAACGTGGTCGTCGGCAAATGGAAATGAACGGAAGAATTGATGTTGCGTAATGTCGCTTCGATTGTCGAGGACCCGCCGGGCCCATTTGGCTGCCTCCTGACTGTTGCCGGCCAACTCGCAGGCAAAGACAGCAATCACACAGATCAAATCATGTGCGCCCGGCGTGTTTGCTGCCTGGAGCGCCCAGTCGGCCGCCTCCTGATCCCGACCTTCGACAGCGAGGCTCATGGCCCGCGTTCCAAGCATGGCATAGAGCAGAGGGTCGAGCGGGCTGAGGAGACGCGCCTGGTCCGAGAGATGCCGCCCCTGAACGCTGGAACCCGACACGGTCTCGGTCCAAGCACGGGCGTAAATGCCTTGGGCGAAGTTTGGGCTGATAGAGGTTGAACGATCGAGCCAACCCTTGGCACCGTGTAGATCGTCCACCAGCCAGAGCGAACGACCCATGTTGAAGTTTGCAAATGGATCCATAGGATCGAGTTCGATGGCCTGCTCCGCCGCGGCTCGGACAGCTGCCACCGCGGCGCTCCGGTTGCGGCCATAATGCATAAAGGCGGTTTTGAAATGTGCAAAGGAGAGCGCCGCATGCGCCCTAGCGAACCTAGGTTCGAGCGAAATGGCTTTTTCAAACATAGCCACCGCGCGTCCGTTCTCGCTTTCGTCGAACCGGTATAGCGACTGAAGGCCAAGATGGTAGGTCGCCCAGACGTCAATATTCTCGGGTGAGCGTAGTCTCGCCTTCGCCGCTTCGCTGAGCGGGATCTGAAACTCGACTGCGACGATGACCTGCCCGACTATCGTCTCGCGTACCTCATGCACGTCCTCCATTGCCGATTTAAAGCGATCCGCCCAGATGACCTGTCCGTCCTCGGTGTTCGCCAATACGACGCTGATCGTGACATGTCGACCGAGTACCTCGACGGTGCCGCTCAGGCAGTACCGCACGCCGAGGCTCTGCCGAATCGCCTCAAGATCACTTGTTCCAGAGTGGAAGCGGAACGAAGATCCACGGGCGGTCACGGAAATCCAGCGTAGTCGTGAGATTGTGGCAATCAAATCGTGCGGTAGCGCCTCGCTGAGCGTCTGGGCCTCAGCGCTAGCACCAATCGTATCAAATGGCAGGATGGCGATAGAAGGTCGACTCGTAGCTTTGAGCCGGTCGTCTTGCTCGTCCTTATCCGTATCCGTTCCTTCCGTTTTCTCAATCACCGCCGCTGGAACGATGGGTCGGCAGGTCGCGACCCAACGCAGGCCTTTGCCATGCACTGTTTTGATGACCTCTTGGCGGTCACCAGCGTCCTCTACAGCCCTGCGAGCGGATTTGATGCAAGTAGAAAGCGCTGCGTCCGAAACGGCCCGACCGTCCCAGAGAACCTCAAAAAGTTCCTCTTTTGCGATAAGTCTGTCACGGTTCTCGATAAGGAGCCGTAAAAGTGCAAAAACCATGGGCTCGACATCAACAATGGCGCCGTCACGCCAAAGCTCGTGGCGCGCCAGATCGATTCGGAAGTTGCCGAAGCTGTAGGTCATAACGTGTTTATAGCAGACATCGAATAGCCGTCGATCGTTGAGGCAAGAGTTTGCCAAAGATTGCCTGGATGACCCGTTCGATTGCCCTTCTGCTGCTAGCCTGACCTTTGTTATTGGAGTGAAGCAGAGGCAGAGTGAACAGGCGCGCGAGGATCGTCGACTTCTCGCTGGACAGTGAGTATTTGGGCCAAAAGCTGAGCTGCGTATGCAACCTGACCGTTTGGGGTTGCCCGTGATACCTTTGGAACTTGTGGTTTTGGGTGCCGGCATTGCTGGACTGTCTGGTATGCTGGCGCATGATCAATCGGAAACGTGAGATCTATCAGTTTTCCAGGGTTATGAGGGTTTGAGAAACGTCCTCCGACGGTTTTATCATACATCTCCGTGCTGATTTTGTGAGGTTGTCATGCTAAGAAATAGTTCGATCGGCGATGCCGTAGCCGATGCCCGCAGAAGGTTTTCGGATGCACGACCTCAAACGAAAATGCTCCATCGTCAAGCTAGCGAGCATATGCCTGGAGGGAACACTCGAACCGTGCTCTATCACGGCCCATTTCCCATCCGGGTGGAAAAGGGAGATGGTGCCTACATTCAGGATGTAGATGGCCATCGTTACCTCAACCTGTTGGGCGAATATACAGCGGGAGTGTTCGGACATTCCCATCCGGCTATACGCCAAGCCATTCTTAAGGCAATTGAAGGCGGGATAAATCTAGGCGCCCACAACATCAAGGAAGCCAGGCTCGCTCAATTGGTGACACAACGTTTCCCGGCGATTGAACGCGTGCGTTTTACGAATTCAGGTACCGAGGCGAACCTGATGGCGGTGTCAATGGCGCGTCATTGCACGTCGCGCGAGAAAGTCATGGTGATGCAGGGAGGATACCATGGCGCACTCTTGTACTTTGGAGCCGATCAAAGCGCGCTCAACGCACCGTTCCCCTATGTCAAGGGATGGTTTAATGACGTTCAGGCGACCCGCCAGTTGATATGGGATCACGGTAAAGATATCGCCTGTGTCCTAGTTGAACCAATGATGGGATCGAGTGGATGCATACCCGGTCAACCGGCATTTCTTAAGATGCTCAGGGATGAAACGGCACAAGCCGGAATTCTTCTAATCTTTGATGAGGTTATGACGTCCAGGTTTGGCGAAGCCGGTGCTCACGGTATGCTGGGGCTGAGACCAGACCTTGTTACGCTGGGAAAGTGGGTTGGTGGAGGAATGAGTTTCGGCGCGTTCGGCGGTCGCGCAGACCTTATGTCGATTTTTGATCCTTCGGTTCCGAGCGCGCTCAAGCACGCGGGGACCTTCAACAATAACGTATTGTCCATGGGAGCAGGCATTGCTGCCTTGACAGACGCATTTACACCGGACATTGCGGTCAAATTGCACGCGAGAGGCGAAAGGCTGCGAAGTGACCTCAATACGCTCTTCGAGAAGATGAGTGTCGGACTTTGCGCGTCGGGCGTAGGATCCTTGCTCAACATCCATCCGACCCCTGGTCCGGTGACATCGATAGAGTCTTTACAGCAGGTCGATGATCAGCTGAGAGAGCTGCTATTTCTCGAATTGCTCGAGAAAGGTTATTACATTGCGCGACGAGGCTTTATTGCGCTCACTGTGGTGACCACCGACTCGGATCTCGACGGTTTTCTCGCGGCGATCACCGAAATCATTGATGTAAACAGGGGCCTTATGCCTCGCGTTTCGGATCGATCCGTGAGCGATAGGGGATCTTAGTCGTTGAAGTATCAATCCAAATGAACCGGCAAAATCTTGGCGGGTTTTGCTACTGCGAAACTCAGATAGACCAAGATGCGTGATCAACGCCGTCTGTGAGGAACGGTAATAGTGTTGAGGAGTTGGGTCTATGTCTAAGGTACTTGTGACCGGTTTTGAAGCATTCGGCACGACACCCGTGAACCCTGCGGAACAGGTGGCGAGACACTTCGAAGGCAGCGAAATCGCAGGTGCAATGATCGTGACACGTATCGTTCCGAACACTTTCTTCACATGCATTGACGTGGTGCAGTCAGCAATCGTCGACATCAATCCCGACGTTGTTGTGATGATGGGAGAGTACGGTGGGCGGGCAATGATTACGGTAGAAAGGATCGCCCAGAATTTCAATGACGGTACCCGCTATGGGCTCGCAGATAACGCCGGAAACCTGCTCCAGGACGTGCAAACGATCCCGGACGGTCCAGTTGCTTACCATACGACCTTGCCCATTAGGGCTATGGTGCGCGCGATGCGGAAAGCCGGAACTCCAGCTGATATCTCTGATGCTCCTGGCACATTCTGCTGCAATCACCTGATGTACGGAATTCTCCACTTTATCGCGGTACAGCGCTTGGGCGTTCGTGCCGGATGGATACACTTGCCTTGCTTGCCTGAAGTGGCCGCGCTGGAGCGGAATTTGGGATCTCCAAGCATGTCGGTCGAAACGGCCGTAAGAGGGGTACGCGCTGCGATTGCTGCCACAATCGACCATCCAGAAGACATCAAAGAACCTATAGTTTCGCTTCTCCAGATCTAGCTTTCAAGAGGCACAGAAAATGTCTTTGACAAAGAGCCGTGTGGAGACTGGATGAATGGATCTGCTGCGGCTTCATCGCAGACGGCATTTTTGAAATCGGCCACTTGCCGAAGCGGATCGCGAAGTCGAATGAGGCCGAGCTAGAGCAGTTGAGGCCTCCAGTCAGATTACAGCAAAAGTATCGAGAGCGGCGCATGGCCGGAATGGAAGTTGAAAATGTACGTTCCACCGCACTTCCAAGAGATCAATTCAGATGAAGTCCGTGCTGTCATTGAGGCCGCTCCGCTAGCCTGCATTGTTGCTCACACTTCAGAGGGATTGATTGCCAATCATATACCGCTGCACTTTGCACCGGAAGATGTGTTGATCGGCCATATCGCTTTGGCGAACGACATGCATAGGTTGATTAGCAATGGAGAAGTCGTGATGGCAGTCTTTCGTGGTGAAGACGGCTACATCTCACCAAATTTTTATCCTTCCAAACACGAGCATCATAGGCATGTGCCGACATGGAATTATCAGGTTGTTCATGCCTATGGCGAAATCACTTTTCAGCACGATGACCAGGCAAAGCGAGCCGCAGTGGGGTTGCTGACGCGCTCCCATGAGAGACGGTTGAACGGCAAGGATGCCTGGCGGCTGGCGGATGCTCCGACTGAGTACATTGAACGTATGTTCGGAGAGATTGTCGCGCTCCGCATTAAAGTGCACAAGCTTTTGGCCAAATCCAAACTCAGTCAAAATCGCGAGGAACGTGACTACCGTGGAGCGGTCTCTGGACTAAGGAACTGTGGACACGCCTCTCTCGCTCGACGCATGGAGGACCGTCTTCCCAAGGCAAGATGACGCAGATCCAAGTTGCCCCAAATCGCTCCACATCGCGTTGGAGCACGCTCACTGGACTAAGGCTGCACTGTCGCTCGTGCTTCTATGAAAGGCTTTACGGCGAAACTGAGATGACGCCATCTTGAAATAAACAGAATCGGACGGCTTGAAACTGTGTTGTTCCACATGCTCTCGGACGACAATTCAGGCGCTGCGCCGCGACGTACTCGGGAGGGAAGTTTTGGGAGGGAAGTCGCTTATGGCGGTGACGGCAACCGATAGAGCGACGTCTGTAATACTAGAAAACAACGACCAAGGTGAGTGCATGCTCAGGACAACAACAGGCGAGGATTCCAAAAGTTCTGCACCGTCCTCACCCCTTTGGCCGAAAGTAATTGTGAGCGAAGAAAGTAGCTTGAGCGCTAGCCGTCGAGAGGGGGACCCAATGACATCCAAGCAGCTGCAACCACTAACCGCCTTTGTCGTTGCCGAGCCGAGCTTGTTGTTCACAAGGACCGTCGAAAGCTGGTTGGCATGTGGTCATCAAATTTCGGTGCTTTGGACGAGAAGCAGGTCTCTTGTTCAGCCCAAACGAAAATGGCGTCCTGTTCGAAAACTTCTGGGGCATCGGAGTATCGAATCGATTTGTCGACGGGACAAGCTTTTGGTTCACCAATACGACGATAATGCAGCTATGCTCGAGGCTATAACAAAGGCGCAAGAGGATCTCCGCCCTGATGTGCTTCTGACCGTTGGGACTGGGCTGATCATTCCACCGAGCGTGCTTGGTCATTTCGGACGGCGTGCGATCAATTGCCATCCGTCCTATCTTCCGCACTATAAAGGTCCCGATCCGGTTGCAGGTATGCTTGTCGACGGGCAGGCCGACACCTGCGGCGGCGTGACGTTTCACGTCATAGAGGAAGGTATCGATGCCGGCCCAATTATTGGGCAGCGCCGACTACCACGGTGCGCCTACCCCAACAACCTGGCATGGTCAGGTGCTATGGCAAGGGCCGCTTCGGACATCGTTCAGGACGAAATCAATAGATATCTTGCGGGAAGTCTCGAGGCGCAGCCGCAGGCACCGGCGTCAGGCTCTTATCGAAAAACCGTCGCGAACGAGTTTGTGGTCACCGATGACAAGTCGCTAGAGGAAACGGTTCACATTTTGAATGCTCTGAAGGGCCTCGGCCCAACGTGTGTGCCCTCTGGCACGAAACCGGGACGCAGCAGATTTCGTGTCAAGGACATCCGTCATTGCCATGGAGCAGCGACAGGTGAAGATCCAGAAATTAGGGAAAATTGCATAACTATGGATCTCAGCGATAGTCGAGTGACGCTTGCGCGATTGAATCAAATGGACAAATGGAACGAGGTTCGCCAGCTAAGCCGAGGCGGACGTGTTAATCCCAACAGGTCGACAATACGTCGTAACCCAAAAGCTAAACTTCCACTGGCGCATATGATCTTTGGCGATATCTTGTAGACCAGAACGTGAACAACTGAAATACCACGACAGGTAGGTGCAAGCGTCGACCGCAACTCACCTCTGTTGCTCGACAGACTCCAGATTTTGTCGGTTGATCGGAGCCGGACGTTTGGTCTATTAAGTTCGCTACTACCGAAATTTTTTTGAGCAGGGCGTAGTCGGGCCCCAATCTGGCGAAGGTTGCATTGGTTTCGGCTCGGCTATGCATGGTCGGGAGATATTGTCGATATGCAATTGTCGACTTGCAGTAGTGGCTAGCTTCTTGGATCGGCATACGACTTAGGATCATCTCTGCAAGATCGCTAATCCGCTTCAAGAACAGTTATGTTGCGTTAGGTCGACGCGCGATATATCCAGGCAGGCTACGAACTCCCACGGTCAAAGATTTATTGAAACCGTTTGATCCCTATGCAGAAGCGGCCTCGCAGTCAGCTGATTGAGTTGCACCAGAAGTGGTCAACAGGAGCGGGACCATGTACGACGCATGGCATGATACATTGCCAGTGTTGGAAGAATTCTCTGAGGTGACTGACTCGTCACACTACGTCGCATTACCGGACAGTTGGCTCATAGGTCTTTCCGACGTTGTGAACTCAACCTGGGCGATCGAGGAGGGACGCTACAAGGCGGTTAATTTGGCTGGTGCGGGAACCATTAGCGCTGTTTCTAATGCCTTAAGTGGTGACCTTCGTCTCTTCATCTTTGGCGGCGATGGGGCACGATTCGCGGTACCAGCGGTGCACGCAGAACGCGCGGCGGACGCGCTGTCTCGTGTCGCTATGTGGGCGAAGCGGGATTTAGATTTAGAGTTGCGCGTCGCGACAATTCGCGTTCTAGATATTCGAACCGCTGGTTTTGATGTGCGTGCCGCATTTTGGCAGGCATCCAATCATGTTCGATATGCCGTGTTCATGGGCGGCGGACTGGAATGGGCCGAGGCTCAGCTCAAGAACGGAGCCATTGGCCTGTCCTCAGCGCAAGTTGATCAAGAGCCAAACCTTACTGGACTATCCTGTCAATGGGGTCCTGTTCGCGCCAGGAAAGGTAAGATCGTCTCGTTGATCGTCAGGCCAGAATCGGGTGCGCCGCAAAGCAACTTCTCAGACGTCGTTTCCAGCACGATTAGACTATTGGAGGGTTCTCATGATCTCAATCCTGTACCTTCAAAAGGCCCAGAAGTGCGGTGGCCCGCCACCGCCATAGAACTGCAGGCACGTGTCGCTCGGCAGGGTCTGCCTCTCTGGTTGCGCCGCTTGCGCGTCTCGGCGGAGGCGGCGTTCATGTGGCTCATTTTCAAGTTTGGATTGAGCGTCGCTGGTTTTAATCCGTCACGCTATCGGCGCGAGCTAGCGGAAAACACGGATTATCGGAAGTTTGATGATGCGTTAATGATGACAATAGATTGCGCGCCAGATGTTATCGCTCGATTGCGTGTTCTACTAGATGGAGCCGCGGCTGAGGGAACCGTGCGTTACGGCCTTCATGTCCAAGATGAAGCACTCATTACTTGCGTGGTGCCCTCGGTGAGCAATGCCGGACACGTCCACTTTGTCGACGGTAGCGATGGCGGATATACAGCAGCTGCGGCGCAGCTGGAGTGACAGGTAGTGATCGCGGTGTCTGGCCGTGTCTTAGTCCATCGGTGCACTCGAAAGGGCGCTTTGGCAAACTTTTGAGCAGTTGATCCAGACGAGCCTACTTTACCCGTTGGAGAGTAACTGGTGAAAATTACAATGCTTTTTATTGCCGCGATCGCGATCGTTGCAACTGCAGTTATCGCCATCGCTGGGCCCGGAGCACGGCTCGGCCTGTGGGATTATGGAACTGGGTTGACCATCATGCGAAGTATGAAGTTCCCCGCACTAGTTCTGGCGGTCTTGGCAGGTGCGTCAACTATTTTTGCGTTCGTCAAAGGTGAGCAGCTTGCTCCATGGCTGCTCGCTGCCACAATTGCAACCGCATGTGCAGCGTTCGTTCCAATCAAATTTGGGAACCTTGTCCAAGCAAATCCATTGATCCACGACATAACGACAGATTTTGAAGATCCGCCTAAGATCGTGGCGGGCGGTGCGCTGCCAAGACGAAATCCTCCCGGGTATTATGGAACCCAGAAAGCGCCAAGTTCAAGTTTGACGGTCGCTGAGGCTCAACGGCGAGCATTTCCAGATATAGAGCCGCTGGTCGTTAATATGGACGTGGGGGCAGCCGGTGAACTTGCTCGGCTAGTCGTCGAAGAAATGAATATGGAGATTCTAGATGTGGGTACCAGTGATGGAGAAGTAACGCTTGAGGCAACGTACACATCATTCTGGTTTGGTTTCGTCGACGATTTTGTCGTGCGCCTGAAGCAAAACGGCGAGAACACGCGTATCGATGTTCGGTCAAAGTCGCGCGTTGGGATTTCCGATCTTGGGGCAAATGCAAACAGGATAAGGGAGTTTTACAGTAATCTTCGGGAGCGGATTCCGAGTGCAAATTCTGGAGTGTAAAAAATCCCCTGCGCGATAGCGACTGTGGAGGCGGACCAGGTTTGAGCTTTGTTTTTCAACAACTGACTGCTTGGCAGGCATGACGGACGGGGAAAGCCACCGGTTGCTCTACTATCTAACGGATTGTGGGCGTTCCCTTGGCGTTCGCCGGCCGAGATCATAAGCGCATTCTAACAAGGATCCAGATTGCGGGCGTCCCTCCCATCTGATCCAAGGCAACGTTGCCGTATACAATAACAGTACCAGACACAACAGGGTGGTGGCCGTTATCGGCAACGATTGATTTTGGGCGAAACGGCATCTTTGCTTCAGGCGGAGACACTCGAAACCTGGCAGAAGGAGACCAGTATGGACCGATTCACGGGCGGTTGTTTGTGCGGCAATGTCCGCGTCGTGGCGTCGGGACGCCCATATCGGGTGGGCATTTGTCACTGTCTCGACTGTCGCAAGCATCATGGAGCCCTCTTTCAGACTTCTGCGGTGTTCCCTCAGGATGCGGTGACGGTCGACGGTGAAACACGGGAGTACGCCGGTCGGTTTTTCTGTCCCTTCTGCGGTTCATCCGTCTTTGCTCGTACCGCGGACGAGATTGAAGTGAATTTGGGGTCACTGGACATGCCTGACCAACTCATGCCGACGTACGAAGGTTGGATAGTGCGTCGTGAGTCCTGGTTGCCGCAATTTCCATTGGCGAGACGATACAACTACGACCGGGACGCGACCGGCCGCATTGAGCAGTGAAACGCGCGCACTAATGGCTGCAACTTCGTCGGCAAGAGACAAATCCCAGATGGACAAGGACATGACGCTCGCCATCCAGGATGATCACTGCTTGGATTGGTACATGTCATGATCTCAACTCATCGACAATCGATCAAATTAAACAGGCACATTGAGTGAGAATTGGCAAGTCGCGTCGACGGGCAGTCACGCGCCGGCCATTTGGATTGCAGCGTCGAGATACCTTCCGTTGCAGATTTGCTAAAGGTGCCTCGATTAGAGCACCTTTTCTATGTTCAACCAGCTGCCGCCGCGGACATTATTTGCCTCCGCCAGCGCCTCCCCAGAGCCCATGATCGCGACCCGACCGTCACGAGCGAGTTCGGCGAGGGCATCGGCGACCATGTTCAGGTCTGACTTACTGGTCGCGAGAACTTCATCGCGCATTTTCTGACGTGCTGCGTCGCTGTCTCCAGTAAGATGCCTCTGCAAAGAAGCCAGACCTTTGAGATCCGGAAGCAGATAGGCATCGATGCTGCCGATCGTGCCAATGATTGCTCGCGTCAGGTCTTGCTCAGTCAGTTCTGTGCGCTTTAGATAGTTGGCCGTGTTATCAAAGACTTCCAGCGTCTCGAGCAAATTCGGGTCGCGATAAGATGCATAGATAAAGCTACCCGAGTGGCGATCGAATCTACAGAAACCGCCGTAAGCACCGCCCTGCAGGCGAACCTTGTCCCATAGCCATGTTGTCGATAGTAAGTTCTGGGCAACGAGCGCAGCGCCTGTTGGCTCGAAACCAAACGTGCGGAGATTTGCGCCTTTCGAGACGAAATTGACCTTCGCCGGCACTGCCAATCCCTCTGCGAGGGGGACGGCGTTGCGTTCCCAGTTCGGAGAGTTTTGTACCGGAGTCGCTTGAATTGTGCCGAGCCGCGCTTCGAGATGTCTATTGAAACTTGTCAACGCTGTTCCCTCGCCCGTGAGGCTCGCCACAAGACCTGCGCGCGTTATTAGCTGTTGGCGGATCATTTCGAGGTCAGCTGCCACTGACGGCCAGTCTGCCTCAATTCTTTCAGCGAGTTTTCGCAGTGCCAAGAGCCGTGTGACGCCGCTCATTTTCTCCTCAACAAAACCAGCTTCGGATAGTCCCGCGCTTACACGTCGACTAGCCATAAGGTGACCCATGGGTATCAGTCGTGCTTCCGCCGACGCTTTTTCCTCGAGCACTATTTGATACACACGCTCGCGGTCGTTGAGCCGCGGAGTCAGCATAATATCGCGCAAGATAGAGATCAATTCTGGCGCTTTGTCCGGCATTGATTTGGCCCGTAGAATTAACTGGGCAACGCTCCCACTGCCGCCGCTTGCCGCGGAAACGTACGGCGACACGGTAATACCGCCAGTCGTGCGCCCGATGCGCTCTGATAAAGCCACAAAGTCAAGATCGCCGGCACCTGTTTCAAGCAGGGCTCGGCCAAATACGCTGACGGTCGGTAGCAAGTCCAAAGGGAGCGCATGCAGGTCAAAGGCGAGATCGGCATAGAGGATTCCGTTTGTGAGAAGGTCATGGCTCAATACCTCGACACCGGCGATGTGCGATCGCTCGGATGGGATATGAGTGTTGGACTTTGGTAAGTCCGAGCGTTTCAGCATTGGTATGGTGGCAATTGCTTCCGGCGTGTCAGGTGTCTCTTGCCAGCGTTTAAGTTCGGCAGTTTGCTTGATGAGTTGGTCTATCTCGTCTTGACTGAATTCTGTCTGTCGGGTATCGAGCCGCGCTCTCTCTTCTGCGATCTCGCGAGCGCTTTGTTCGTGATCTGGTTTGACAAGTACCGAGGAACGATGCGGATTATCGACAAACCACTCTTGCACGATCGGTTCAAAAACCCGCTCGCCGGCCTCAACTCGTGCCTTCAATCGATCAAGCGGTTCCGCGAAGGCAATGCGTTCCAGTGGATCTCTGTCATATAGCCAGGTGGTGAGCGCCCTCAGCATGAGTGACAGGCCGCGTGGAAACGAGCCTGTATTGTTCTCGCGCAATCGAAACTCAATGGTATTGAGAGCTGCATCAATGGTGCTTCGATCGAAGCCATTGGTCGAGAGATGTTGAAGTGTATCGAGGATCAATGTCTCAACTTTGTCCGCATCAGCGGCTTTGATCCCCTTCAGGCCGCAGAGGGCTGTCGCCTGACGGTAATCAAAGTCAATCGAGCTGATCACCTCTTCACCTAAGCCGGACTCCATGATCTTTTTGCGGAGTGGTGCTGCAGGCGTGCCTGTCATCATCTGGTCAAGCACTCGGAGCGCGATTGCTTGTTCGGGATCAGCTATCTCATCCAGCATCCAGTTGAGTGCCAGGTGGGAGTTGCTGGCCTCGGCGCCGTCGCCCGCGGGAAATGTGCCCTCGACGTGAATTGGTGCACTGAACCGCTCTTGCAAGGGCACATTGGAGTTGACGCTAGACCTAGTAAACGCACTGAGGCGTTCATCGAGCAATCTTAGGCGCTCAATCGGATCGTCATCGCCGTAGAAGTAAATGCGTGCGTTTGACGGATGATAGTTTCTGTCGTGAAACTCTCTAAACGCTTCGTACGTCAGATTGGGAATCTCAACTGGGTCGCCACCACTATCGACGCCATAGGTCGTATTTGGAAAAAGTGACTGTTGGGAGAGCTTGTGGAGAATTGCATCGGGCGACGAATAGGCGCCCTTCATCTCGTTAAAGACGACGCCTTTGTAACGGAGAGAAGTTTTGTCGTCGGTTATTTCGTAGTGCCATCCTTCTTGTTCCAATATTTCGCGAGTGATACGCGGATGAAGGACGGCGTCGAGGTAGACGTCGATTAGATTATAGAAGTCTTGCAGATTTTGACTGGCGGTCGGATAGGTCGTTTTGTCTGGGTAAGTCATCGCATTGAGAAAGGTGTTCAATGATCCTTGTGCGAGTCGAATAAACGGATCCTTGACCGGAAACTTCTCTGAACCGCACAGAACGCTATGCTCAAGGATGTGTGCTATGCCAGTTGAATCGACGGGTGGCGTGCGAAATGTGATTCCAAAAACCTTGTTCTCATCGTCGTTGAGGAGAGAGAGCAACTCCGCTCCACTCTGCGAATGGCGATAGAAACGGGCCTCACTGTTGATTTCGTCGATTCGTGTCCGGGCGATTTCCTCAAAGCCATGGGTCGTGGTCATGCTTCACCTTATTACTCGTCGCGTCCGAGAGATATACGCGCGAACTTACGATTTTCCAGAGAATAGCAAGTAGTTATTTGGGCCTCGCATTTGCAAGACTTTGATGCGAGCGATCAAGGGCTTTAAAATTTTGCGCTGTTCTGCTGGCGGTGTCATTTCTGTCTCATTCCGATGCAACTCAAGCAATTCATGCAACTCAAGCAACTCATGCAGCAAACAAAGTCGTCCGCATGTAGTTGTCGAGGTGACCTAAGAACGAGCGCAGCCAGAAGCTCCGATTTTGGCCTTTGAAGGTTAGCACCCTGGCGCCGTCAGCTAAGTCATCGCAAGCGTTAATTGCGATTTCTCGACCGAAATGTCGGTTTTGTGTTCATCGGCAGAACTGCGGTGCCCTGTGCGCAAACGCACGCTCTAGGTCAGCCGCGCTCCGACAGGTCAATCAAAATGAGGCAGCGGTCAGTCAACAAAATTTCAGCCGCGACGGGTCGAATAAATTCATCAGATCGACATGGGTGCCTCGGGAGCGGGTGGTGCAAATGGGTATCCCCCCCATACTGATTGGTCGAAATTAACCACCGCGCCCGTCATCATGCCAGCGTCGGCCGATGCTATAAATGTCACCGCGCGTGCAACCTCTGCCGGATCAAGCAGCCGCCCAAAGGGTTGCTCCGCGACGGCCTTCTCAAGCCAATTCGCGTCGGCTCCATGGTATTCACGTTGGATGCGGTCTTCGCCATCTGACGCCATCCAACCGATATTGAGTTGATTGACGCGGATCCGATTGCGCATCAATGCAAAAGCTGAGTTGCGGGTGAGTGTCGCAAGTGCACCTTTTGAAACGCAATAGGCTGAAATAAAAGGCTGGCCCGCTAGAGCGCTGGTGGACCCGATGTTGACCATCGCGCCTTCTATACCCTCGCGGATCATAACCTTCGCGGTATCCTGCATCAGGAAGTAAGGTCCACGCACGTTCACGGCCATCATGCAATCGAAAAGATCAGGTGAAGTATTGAGAATATCTCCTCGATCTGTGATGCCGGCTGCATTCACGAGAATGTCTACGCGGCCGAATTCAGAATTGGCTTTGGCGACGACGGAACGGCAATCATCTACCTGACCGAGATCGGCGGTTACAAATCGCACCTTAGCACCGGTTTCAGATGAAATGTCTGATGCAATATGCTCGCCTTTTTCAGAGTTCCGTCCGCAGGTCACAATGCCGGCAGCGCCCGCCGCCGCAAAATTTCGAGCGATGGCTGCGCCCAAACCCTGCGTGCCACCCGTAACGATCGCGATTTTGCCATCCAATCGGTTCATTGCTTATCTCCAATGTCCTTCGTCTCCCTTGTCGTAACCGGCAATCTCGAGCTCACAGGCCTTTGAAGCATTGCGAGACGATTTGACTCTTTCTTTGGCAATCAGATTTGCTTCATGCTCGGGTTGTTCTTCGTCGCTTAGACGCCAATCCGTTGTTTGGATCGAATTTGATCGTGATTTGCGCGTGCATCGCGCACGGCTTGACGTTCCGAGATTTCCGGTACGCCGACATCCCAGTCTGCGTCACCAGGCGCCCATTGAAACGCGTCAGTGGTGATCGACAGAACTGTCGTGCGGTCATTCTCCATCGCCCAATTCATTGCTTCTTTGAGATCGGCGATACTCTCACAATGGCGAGTGGCGGCTCCCATCGCCTCCGCATGTTTGGCAAAATCTACAGCAAATGGTTTCTTGACGCGGCAGTCCTGAATAAGGTTGTTGAATGATCTTCCGCCCTTGAAGTTTTGCAGCCGGTTAATGACGCCAAAGCCGCCGTTGTCACAGACCACGACGATCATTTTGTGACCGGTCAATACCGTCGAATAGATATCGGAATTCATCATAAGATAGGACCCGTCTCCGGTCATGACGATCGGCGTGCTCTTGCCCTCGTTCGCCATGGCGTTGCCCCATCCACCGGCGATCTCATAGCCCATGCAGGAGTAGCCAAACTCGCAGTCAAACGTATTAGGGTTTTTGATTCTCCAGCCCTTAGTCACTTCGCCGGGCAGTCCACCGGCGGCGGTTACCATGGTGTCGTTCGGCCCCGCGGCTTCATTCACGGCGTGCACAACTTGTGCGTAGGTGGGCATAGTTGTGTTAGTTGGGGCCTGCAACTCATCAAGGGTCTTGTTCCATTCGGAGAAAAGACCGCGCGCAATCTCAGTCCAAGACGCGTCGGCGCGCCAGCCCTCTAGCAAGGCGTCAAGTTCGTTCAAGGTCTCGAGAGCATCGCCAATGACGGCCAATGCCCGGTGCTTGGTGGCGTCCCAGCGCGTGGTATTGACTGAGATGAACTTTGCGTCGCGCGCAAAGGCAGTCCAAGACCCGGTTGTGAAATCCTGCAGCCGGGTTCCAACGGCCAAAACAACATCGGCCTTGCCGGCCAATGCATTGGCCGATGACGATCCAATTACGCCAATTGGTCCAA
>JBPCWA010000605.1:0-31937 GCA_051009975.1 Hyphomicrobiaceae bacterium | reverse complement strand
GCTTCTCCTTCAACGTCTTCGGCGATGATGAGGAGTGGCTTGCCCGTTTGAACAACGGCTTCAAGGACCGGCAGCATAGCCTGAAGGTTCGAAAGTTTCTTCTCGTGTATCAGGACGTATGGATCTTCCAGTTCCACGACCATCTTGTCGGCGTTGGTGATGAAGTAAGGAGACAGGTAACCGCGATCGAACTGCATGCCCTCAACGACATCAAGCTCGGTGTCGAGACTCTTGGCTTCCTCGACAGTGATCACACCTTCGTTACCGACCTTTTGCATGGCCTCTGCGATCATATCGCCGATTTCACGCTCGCCGTTCGAAGAGATGGTGCCGACCTGAGCAATTTCGTCCGAATTCTTGACTTTTTTGGATCGCTTTTCGATTTCTTCGACGACTTGATGCACGGCTTTTTCGATGCCGCGCTTCAGATCCATCGGGTTCATGCCGGCAGCGACGGACTTCAGCCCTTCGCGAACGATGGACTGAGCTAGAACCGTTGCTGTGGTAGTCCCGTCGCCAGCGACATCGTTGGTTTTGGAGGCGACCTCGCGCACCAGCTGTGCGCCCATGTTCTCGAACTTGTCCTCGAGTTCGATTTCCTTCGCAACGGTAACACCGTCCTTGGTGGAGCGGGGAGCTCCGAAGGACTTGTCAATGATGACGTTGCGTCCTTTCGGTCCGAGAGTTACCTTGACCGCGTTGGCTAAGGTGTCCACGCCCCGCATCATGCGCTCGCGAGCATCACCTGAGAATTTTACGTCTTTTGCAGACATGTGAGCCAGTCTCCTGGATTGTCAATCGTATTGAACTTATCAGCTGGGGTGCGGGCTTAGCCCTCGATCACGCCCATGATATCGCTCTCTTTCATGATGAGCATTTCTTTACCGTCGAGTTTGACTTCGGTCCCGGACCATTTGCCAAACAGTATGCGGTCACCTTTTTTGACATCGAGGGCGACCAATTCGTTGTCGTCGCCGCGGGCGCCGGGGCCTACTGCGATGACTTTGCCTTCTTGGGGTTTTTCAGTTGCTGTATCCGGAATGATAATGCCGCCAGCAGACTTGGTCTCGCTATCGACACGTTCGACGACCACGCGGTCGTGCAAAGGGCGGAACTTCATGAAGACCTGCTCCTTCGAATGGGCTGGTTAGTGTTAAAGTTGGCTTGAAGCGCGTGCTGGCACTCTCATGAATTGAGTGCTAGCAAAAGCTGAGATCGATGTATGAAGCCGGCTCGCGTTTGTCAACCTGCAGTTTCAATTTTTGGCGCGTAGTTTGAAAAAAATCTGCGTCAAATGACGATGCGTAAGCCTGAGGCCAGGAAATAGGGTTGAAGGTCGGGCCACGCAAGACGCGACAGGGTCGGTTGGCCCAGAATCCGCTCAGGTCGTCCGGGGAAGCGACGGGTAGCAGGGGGGCAAAGGCATTCGGTTTTGGGTTGCTTGACCGGTCAATTTCCTGGTTTTTTCATAGAAACTGTAAGCAACTGAGAGAATTTCGGAGACGAGCCGGACGGATGGCGCCGTAGTTTCTGATCGCTATCGCGGCTTCCTGGTCCGCACGGCCTCTCGCTCAGGCGGCAAGGCCGCGCGCGTTGGCAGCAGTATGATTTCAACTGTTGAAGTTTAGTTGTCGCAATCAAGCACGTGGCCTGTAATCGCCCGACCATCCTTTGACGCTAAATAGATCGCAACGGCAGCGATGTCTGGTTCGTTGCTCATACAGTCTGTCAAAACAGGATTGGCATCGCAAATATTGGTGCGAGGAGCGATGCCGTTGACGCGAATACCTTGTTCGCCCCACTTGGCAGCCTCTAAGCGGACCATCGCCGCAAAGCCCGTTCTCAGGATGCCTGCGAGCGCAGATTCCGCCGACGTCTTCGGTGTAGGCAATCTTAGAATATTGAGTATCGAGCCATTGGACCATGTCAGGCCCATCCGATTTGCTGCAACCTGGGTCGTGTGGGCGGCCGTCTGGAGGCGATGCTGAAACATCGTTTCAATGTCCTCGAGCGTGGTCGCGCTATTCAGATCAAATCGGGTAACTTGGATGAGATTGATCACTGTTTCCAAACCGCCGAAAGCTTTGTTGGCCAGTTGCGCGAATCGGGTCGCCGATTCCGGTTTTGCGATCGCGCTATGGTGGGCCCTCAAATCCAAAGCACTTTCGGCTACAATTTCCAAAAGGGCGTCCGTTTCTGGGCACGGGTCTGGAATCTGCAGCACCATGCGGCAGCCGTGTTCGGCAAACGCTCTGGTGATGTCGACGCCAAACGTCGCTCCTAGTCCCGTAATCAAGACTCGTGAGCCAGCAATTTCAGGGCAAACGCCCGCCCGGCCCTTGATCTCTGCAACACTCATAAGCATCGACACCCTCCCCCGATCAACAGGGGTTACTTCACGCTGATTCGACTAACGAGGCGTTAAGTGCAATTCAGATTCGGGTCATGATAAGGCAATCTTCGCTTTTCTGTAGACTGCCGGTTCGGTGTAGGCAATCTCATTGCGCAGTCGGTGGCACAGTCGACTCTATGAGAGTGGGCGAGCGGACGAGAATAAGAGACCGAGTGGGCGCTGGTGATCATACCTGCATCAGCTATTTGCTCGCGGCGACGGGCGCGATACGTGAGGGCTAGGCTTGAAACAGGCGGTGCGCATAGGGCGATCGCCGCCGCCTAAAAGCGGCCGGATATATCGCTTGCTGCGGCTGAAGCTGGCTCTGCGATAGGATGGCGATCCGCACGCTGGAATGGAGGTATCAGATGAGTGCAGTGCTGTTTCGTAACGCCACCCTTGTTGATGCAACACAGGCTGAGGCACGTGAGGGCTTTGACGTTTTAGTGGATGGCGATCGAATTAGGGAGGTTTCCGACAGGCCGATCTCCACATGTCGAGACGGTGTGCGTGAAATCGACCTGAGCGGTGCGACGCTGATGCCCGGGTTGATCGACGCCCACGTTCACGTCAAGGCGAGTGAACTTGATCTGACAAAACTCATGTCAAAACCTGTGAGCTATCTATTTGCCGAAACCATTCAGATTATGCATGGCATGCTGATGCGCGGCTTCACGACGGTCCGGGACGCGGCGGGCGCAGATCGTGGATTGGCCGACGCTGTCGATCACGGATTGCTTGAGGGACCGAGGCTTCGGGTCTGTGGGCTGGCATTGAGCCAGACTGGAGGCCATAGCGACATTCGTCCCGTCAGTGTCATGAGCCAAAGGCTGCAGACCGAACACCACAATCTAGGTCAGCAGCTCGGGCGCATTGCAGACGGCGTAGACGAATGTAGGCGGGCGGCTCGAGACGAGCTGCGCAAGGGGGCTCATCAAGTCAAAATCATGGCTGGAGGCGGCGTGTCGTCGGCCTCCGACCCAATCGAAAACACACAATACTCAATGGAAGAATTGACCGCCATATGCGAAGAGGCCGCTGCTTGGCGGACATACGCGATGGCTCACACCTACACCCCGGAATCGATTGTGATGGCTGTGCGGGCAGGGGTCCGCACTCTTGAGCACTGTAACCTCATCGATCAAGAAACGGCGGAACTCCTTGCCCGAATGGGGGCGTATCATGTCCCCACGAACATAACATACTATGCGCTCAATCGGCACGGTCGCGAGTTCGGATTCCCGCAAGTTTCGATCGAAAAGCTTAAGACTGTTGTCGATGCGGGTTTGAAGGCGGTTGAAATATCGCACCGCGCGGGCGTGAAGATCGCATTCGGATCAGATCTATTGGGAGCCTGCCATCGATATCAAGCTGACGAGTTTTCATTAACGGCGGACGTTTTGGGCAACTTGGGTGCCATTAGAGCGTCCTTGGAAACGGCGGCTGAAGTCATGAAGCTCGAACACGAAATCGGCCGCTTGGCCGTCGGTTACAAAGCAGATCTCATTGTGGTCGATGGCAATCCGCTGGTAGATATCGGCTGTCTTGAGAACGATGGAAAGAGGATCGACTTTGTGATGAAGGATGGGCGTATCTACAAGAATCGTAAGTTTCAATAGCCCCGATTGTCAAATTCCGTCGAGGGCGACGGAGCGGTACGCGAATTCACCCTTGAACGAAAGTTAATGCTGGCCATCGGGGGGGCGTTTGTGTCTTGTTATGGTCCTCACTGAAGCATCGCGGTTCAACGTAATGACAACGACGAAAAGGAGTTCGTGGCCCATGAAGGGAATGAGTAGAGCTATCCTGTCTCTTTTGGCGGGCAGTTTGGCCCTTGCGGGTGCAACGTCGCTTCATGCCAAGACACTCAAATACGCGTTTCAAGGCGACGCTCAAACGATGGATCCGCACGGCCTCTTCGAAACGTTCACGCTCGGTTTCCAGCGAAATGTCTATGAAGGTCTTGTCATTCGCAATGACAAGATGGAGCTGATAGGTGCTTTGGCTGAGTCATGGGAGAATACGGAGCCGACAGTTTGGCGCTTTAAGTTGCGACAAGGCGTGAAATTTCACGACGGAAGCGACTTCAAAGCTGACGATGTCAAGTTCTCCGTCGAGCGACTGAACTCTGAAGGTTCCGACATGAAGGTCGTCGCTGCCCTCATCAAGGAAGCCAGGATAGTCGACGATTACACGATCGACATTATTACACCTGCTCCCAATCCAATTTTGCCGCTGCAGTTTGAAATATTCTACATCATGGACAAGCAGTGGGCTGAGAAAAATAAGGCAGTTGAGGCGACGAACGTCAAAGGTGGCGATGAGGGCAACTACGCGAATCTCAATGCCAACGGCACCGGTCCGTTCATGCTCAAGTCACGCCAGACGGGCGTCAAGACCGTGCTCGTGCGTAACCCCAACTATTGGGCTGAGATGAAGAGTAATGTGACGGACGTGGTCTTCACTCCGATCTCGCAGGACGCCACCCGTGTCGCAGCCCTGATCTCGGGCAACATTGATATGGCATTTCCAGTGCCGGTGCAGGATTGGAAACGGTTGGAGAGTGCAGCCGGGGTCCGACCGCTGACGGGGCCGGAAGCGCGAACTATCTTTCTCGGGTTTGACCAGAAACGAGATGAGCTTTTGACATCCAGTATCAAGGGCAAAAACCCCTTCAAGGATGTCCGCGTTCGAAAGGCCATTATGCATGCAATCAATATTGATGCGATCCAGAAAAAGGTAATGCGAGGCGCATCCATCCCTGCGGGTTTGATGGTGGCTCCACAGATCAACGGTTTCAATCCAGCGTTGAACGACCGTCTGCCGTTTGATCTAGGCAGCGCAAAACAATTGATGGCGGATGCAGGCTATTCTGACGGGTTTGACGTGACCATGGACTGTCCGAACGATCGCTATGTCAATGACGAGCGAATTTGTCAGGCGGTCGTCGGTATGCTTGCCCGAATCAAACTCAAGGTAAATTTGTTAGCTCAAACCAAATCCAAGTATTTTGGCAAGGTGCTCGCACAAAACGGCTATGATACCAGCTTCTACTTGTTAGGGTGGACCCCGTCCACGTTTGACAGCCATAATCCCTTGTCATCGCTGATCGCTTGCCGTGGCGGACCGGATAAACTTGGCGCGTTCAATCTGGGTGGATACTGCAACCCCAAGATCAACACTTTGACCGCTAAGATTCAGTCCGAAACCGATCAGGTGAAACGTCAGGCGATGATCGACGAGGCTTTCAAGATACACAAGGAAGAAGTCGGTCACGTTCCGCTGCATCAGCAGCCATTGTCGTGGGGTGTTTCTGATAAACTCGAAGTTGTTCAACGCCCTGACAACAATTTTGATCTACGCTACGTCGTCGTGAAATGAGGTCGGCGCCTCTCCACCATCGGCCGCAGTGGATGCGGCCGATTTTCATGTAGGGTATTGGCACTGGCATGTTCAGCTTCGTTCTGCAGCGCATATTTCAATCTATTGTGGTCATGCTGGCCGTTGCTCTCATCGCTTTCGGTTTGTTCCGATATGTTGGTGATCCGATCAACAACATGGTGGGACAGGACACGACACTGGAGGAGCGCGCAGAACTTCGGGAAAGGTTGGGTCTAAACGATCCCTTCGTAGTTCAATTTGCTCGGTTTGTTGAAAATTCTGCAAAAGGCGAGTTCGGTTTTTCCTATCAGCACCGCCGACCAGTGTCAGAACTCATCG
This sequence comes from Hyphomicrobiaceae bacterium, assembly GCA_051009975.1. Taxonomy (GTDB): domain Bacteria; phylum Pseudomonadota; class Alphaproteobacteria; order Rhizobiales; family Hyphomicrobiaceae; genus Tectiglobus. The sequence continues at coordinate 25,825 of JBPCWA010000605.1, read as the reverse complement.
CCGAACGACTGCCGGCCACGATTGAACTGTCACTCGTCTCAGCCATACTGGCATTGGCCATTGGTATACCGATGGGCGTTTATACGGCGATCTATAGAAACGGATTGATTTCACGAGCGTTTATGACTTTGTCACTGGTGGGCGTTTCGTTGCCGACATTTCTCATTGGCATACTCTTGATACTGCTGTTCGGCGTTGTTCTGCGTTGGTTGCCGACGTTCGGACGCGGAGAGGTCGTTGCCATCGGCTGGTGGACGACCGGCTTTCTCACTCCGTCAGGTCTGAAGTCCTTGATTATGCCATCGATCACTTTGGCCCTATTTCAAATGACCCTTATCATGCGTCTGGTTCGCGCTGAGATGCTGGAGGTGCTGCGCACAGATTTTGTCAAATTTGGCCGCGCCCGTGGACTGCCGGACCGATACGTCCACTATAAGATGGCCTTGAAGAATACACTTGTTCCAGTAATCACCATCACGGGCCTCCAGCTCGGTTCAATTATCGCCTTTGCTATTATTACGGAAAGTGTGTTTCAGTGGCCTGGGATGGGGCTGCTCTTTATTCAGGCGATCAGTAACGTCGATATACCCATTATGGCCGCCTATCTGGTGCTCATCGCATTCTTTTTTGTCCTGATCAATTTGATCGTCGACGTTCTCTATTTTGTAGTGGATCCGAGGCTGCGGGTCGACAGTGCTGGCGCCGGTCATTGACGGATGGCGACAACTCCTGACACCCGGCCCGAAGAGGCCCCCGCGCAGAGCTGGCTTAGTCGTGTCCGCGAGAGCGATATCTGGCATAGTTTCTTGGCGTCACCGATCGCGGTTGGCTCAGCAATAGTGACGCTTGTTTTTTTTGTGGCTGCCGTGTTCGCACCACTGGTTGCTCCACATGATCCATTTGACCTTGTGACCATTGACATTATGGATGCTAGCTTGCCGCCTGCATGGTTGCCAGACGGCGATCCACGATTTCTACTTGGAACCGACGATCAAGGCCGAGACATCCTGTCGACAATTATTTTTGGCTCGCGAATTTCGCTGTTCGTCGGTTTTGCCTCAGTTATTTTTTCGATGGTTCTTGGTGTTGGATTAGGCTTGATCAGTGGCTACGTCGGCGGCCGTGTGGATGCGTTCATTATGCGTATCGCTGATATTCAACTGTCGTTTCCTGCGATCCTTATTGCCCTACTCATTGATGGTGTCGCGCGCGGCGTCGTCCCCCGCGATCTGCACGAGGACATTGCATTTTATGTACTTATTTTTGCGATTGGAGTGTCCGGCTGGGTTCAGTACGCGCGAACGGTGCGTGGCTCTACTTTGGTTGAAAAGAACAAAGAATATGTCCAAGCGGCGCGAGTTATTGGCTTGGGGGCAGGCGCGATCCTCTGGCGTCACGTGCTTCCAAACGTTTTAGGGCCGGTTCTCGTTATTGCGACGATCCATCTGGCGATTGCGATCATTACGGAAGCGACACTATCTTTTTTGGGAGTTGGGGTCCCGCCCACGACGCCGTCGCTCGGGACCTTGATTAGAGTTGGAAATGACTTTTTGTTCTCTGGTGAGTGGTGGATCACGATATTCCCAGGGATCGCTTTGGTTCTGCTCGTTCTAGCGATCAATTTACTTGGAGATTGGTTGCGGGATGCGCTCAATCCAAAATTGAGGTGAGTGGAACGATGGCTCTTCTCGACATACGCGGTATGCGAGTGGAATTTCCCTCGCGGCGCGGTCACGTGACAGCCGTCGAAGATTTATCCTTGACTGTGGAACCTGGCGAGATACTGGGTATTGTTGGAGAGTCCGGAGCCGGCAAATCAACGATCGGCAATGCAGTTATCGGTTTGCTAGAACCGCCCGGGGAGATGACGCGAGGTGAGGTCTATCTCAATGGTGAGCGTATAGATGGCCTGGATGACGCTGCCATCCGGCATGTTCGCGGGGCGCGCATCGGAACGATCTTCCAGGATCCGCGGACATCGCTGGATCCTCTGCAAACTATTGAAACGCAACTGGTAGACACAATTCTCCAACATCTGCATTTGAGTGACGCCGCGGCGCGCGAGCGAGCGGTAGATCTTCTAAATGCTGTCGGAATTCCCGATCCAGAAGTGCGAATTGCGCAATACCCGCATCAGTTTTCAGGGGGCATGCGGCAGCGGGTTGTCATTGCTTTGGCACTATGTGCTGATCCCGAACTCGTTATCGCCGATGAGCCGACGACTGCGTTAGATGTCTCAGTTCAAGCGCAGATCTTGGAACTGATGAAGGGCTTGTGCCGCGACCGCAATGTCGGAATGATCCTCATCACGCACGATATGGGTGTCATTGCGGAGACTGCTGATCGTGTGGCCGTTATGTATCGCGGACGTGTGGTGGAGACAGGTGACACCGCTCAAATTATCACGAAACCGCGACATGACTACACGAAGAGTCTGATATCTGCTGTGCCACGACCTGATCGGCGTGTTCGCCGATTTCCACTCGTCACTTACATTGAAGATGCTGGTACGCGGTCGGAAGGTCTCGATTTGGCGACACATTGGCTTGGTCGCGCCCAAAGCTTCGGCGAAGAGTTGGAACAGCTCGTTGCGGTCGAAGACCTGCATATGCGCTTTATCGTCCGCCATTCGATCTGGCCCGGTCAGCGACGGTACCTGGATGCGGTGAAAGACCTAAATTTTGTGATCAAGACCGGCGAAGTATTTGGATTGGTTGGTGAGAGTGGATCTGGGAAATCAACCGTCGCGCGAATGATTACGGGCATCTACAAGCCAACAGGCGGACAAATAGCGTTTGCCGGTACGAACCTCACGTCCTTCAAGACGCGCAAAGCAGCTCAGCCTTGGAGGCGGCAGATGCAAATGGTTTTTCAGGATCCGTTTTCGTCTCTGAATGCCAGGATGCGAGTCAAAGACATCGTCGCGGAGCCAATCCTGTTTCACGGCATGGTCTCGGGGCGCGGCGAGGCCGACGCAATGGTGCGGGACTTGCTTGATATTGTCGGGCTTGGGGGGAAGGCGGCAATGAAGTTCCCGCACGAGTTTTCAGGTGGTCAGCGTCAGCGAATATCCATCGCTCGTGCTTTGGCGACTCGGCCGCGATTTCTCGTTTGTGACGAACCCACGTCTGCCCTTGATGTTTCCATTCAGGCGCAAATTCTCAATCTACTTAAGGATCTTCAAGAAGAGTTAGGGCTCACAATGCTCTTCATCAGCCATGATCTGCCAGTCGTCCGTCAAATGTGCGATCGTATCGGTGTCATGCGGCATGGCCAACTATTGGAAGTCGCCGAAACAGAACGACTATTCACTGCTCCGGAGCACGAATATACGAAGCACTTGCTGGACTTGATGCCGAAATTCAGCGGGTTTGAGATGGGAGGTAGAAGCCAAACAGGGCACGATCGGGCAACTCAGGTGGCGCGCTCCGATCCTTGAGAGGCTTTCGTTGGTTGGCCCCGAGATCGTGCTGAGTAGGCCACACTAGCTAAAATGGCGATACAACATCGAGGCTAATAAAGGAGAAAGTGGCTGACAAATGCCGCGACAGTGCAACTGCATGTCGCTCGTCGAAGAGAGATGATTTTCTGGGTCACGCTCTACGAGCACGCGTTGCTAGTCAAATCATGTCAACCGTTTCGAAAAGATTGTGACCGGTAGCTTGCTCAGCCTTTGTCAACTGCTAGTGGGGCATCAATGCAATCGATTATTTCTGTGACTGATCTGGGCAAGACCTATGGATCAGGTCTCGTGGCCCTGAGAGCGATCAACTTGGAAATACAACGCGGTGAGATATTCGCCTTGCTTGGTCCAAACGGCGCGGGGAAGACGACACTGATCAGTATCATCTGTGGCTTGGTCAATCCAACCAGTGGCCAAGTCCGCGTCGACGGCTACGACATTATCAACGACTACCGTAAGACCCGATCTCGAATTGGCCTGGTGCCCCAAGAATTGACGACCGATGCGTTTGAAACGGTTTGGCGTACTGTTTCTTTCACTCGCGGACTCTTTGGCAAACCAGCTGACCCCGGACATATCGAGGCAGTCTTGAGGGCGCTCACGTTGTGGGACAAGAAGGATAGCCAGATCATGACGCTATCTGGTGGAATGAAGCGACGTGTATTGATTGCGAAGGCACTTTCGCACGAGCCGGAGATATTGTTTCTGGATGAGCCTACGGCGGGGGTTGATGTGGAATTGCGCCGGGATATGTGGAAGGTGGTTCGGCGACTAAAGGATTCGGGTGTGACAATTATATTGACGACACATTACATCGAGGAAGCAGAAGAAATGGCTGATCGTGTAGGTGTGATCAATGGTGGCGAGCTGATCCTCGTTGAGCGAACCTCTGATCTCATGCGCAAGCTCGGGCAAAAGCAGCTCACGGTGCAGTTGCATGAGCCAATCTCCCAAATTCCAAGCGTGCTTGCTCCCTTCGAATTGATCCTAGCAGTCGACGGTTCGGAACTGACGTATTCGTATGACACGCAGCGCGAGAGAACCGGAATACGTTCGCTGCTGAATGCCCTCGACGCGGCAGGCTTAACGTTTCGCGATTTGCGGACGAATCAGAGTTCTCTGGAAGATATTTTTGTGACGTTAGTGGCTGACAACTCATATTCGCATAAGAATTAATGCTATTTGTGAAAAACTATCTAACTATCTAACTATCTAACTATCTATCTATCTACCTACCTACCTACCTACCTACCTATTTGTCCGTTCGCCAGACCGTACATTTGTACTTGATCGTCGATCGACAGTGCCGCACGGCGTATCAGTTTATATAGTCAGCGGCGTTAAGCAGCTTGCGATTTGGCACCTGAGGCCCGGACTGAATGTGTAAATCACTATTGATGCTTTGTCTGGTAGGCTTCGATTAGCCGCGGCAAGGCGGCATGTTGCGCACGTACATATATGTCAACAAACAAGGGTAGGGTGCCGTGTGCGTTGTAAATAGTCTGAAGCATTTCAATGTAAGTTTGGTCGACGTCATTCAACGCATGCCGGTTCTCGTAGAGATCGTTGGCGAGAGGCAAGACTGCGTCTACTCTGTCTGTGTTGCTGCCACCCCGGCCGGTAGTTTCTTCTACTCTTGGAGGCGCAGTTTCCGTTTGCGCTGGTGCATGTTCTGGTGCAGCTCGCGTGAAGCCTAGTTCGGCAGTGCTTATTGGTTTCTCACCGTTTGCTTTGGCCCGCTGAGATATTGAGTTCTCAATCGCCGACAACAAAAGTGGTACTGAGGCATAGAACTGGCCGACGCGCTGACGTTCGGCAAGAATATTCTGCAGGTCAGCAACCTCCGCCGGTTCCAATTGATGCGGTCCGGAGAGGAGATTAGCAATTTTTTCTCGAATACTGAGGTCATTCATTGGTTTGCCACACTATTCTTGCTCGGGTTGATATTCAGGCTCGCCAATCCGGATGGGCCCGACAACTCGTCATTGGGGGAGAGGTCACTCTACTAAACCTACCCGGCACACCTTGTTACACTACAGATTTTCGCTCCCGCTTCCAAAGATTGTTTGACAAACTGGTGAACCGAAAGGAAACGTTTGGTGCTTGCCTTCGCGAGTTGGAAAGCGGGGGGCTGTCCCCCCCCTTTCGCTCCCTTGACTTGGCATTATCGAATAGCGACGGGGGCAATTTCCTTCAGCGGCTCTGATGCGGCCACGATTTTCATTCAAAGTCGGTGACCAATTCACTCGTCCAAATTCCACTTGCTGTCCGTTGACGGGGGATCAGCGTTTCCGAGTTGCACACTGCTCAAATTGGCGGCATACCCATGTCTGTTCTTCCAATTGGCCCTACAGACCAGACCAATATCGCGAATCTTCATGTTGGGTCGTGTCGTGCCAAAAGGGGCTTGCCAGATTGAGGCTGTCAGAGCCGAGCACATCGTTGCTCAATTAGGAGAGCCAAGAAGGTCTTTTTGTCGTCATTCAAGGAGACGCACAATCGTGAACTATCGAGCGATTCTTGCAATCTACAGGTTCGAAATGGCGCGTACTTTTCGGACATTGATGCAAAGCATCGTTTCGCCTGTTATCTCTACCTGTCTTTATTTCGTTGTGTTTGGCGCAGCCATCGGATCGCGAATTTCAGAAATTGAAGGAGTGAGCTACGGTGCATTCATCGTGCCGGGGCTCATTATGCTGTCGCTCTTGACGCAAAGCGTAACGAACGCTTCCTTTGCCATCTATTTTCCAAAGTTTGTCGGAACTATTTACGAGTTGTTGTCAGCACCGATCTCATCATTGGAAATTGTCATTGGATACGTTGGTGCTGCTGCAACCAAATCACTGCTGTTGGGTTTGATCATTCTGGTGACCGCCTCGTTCATCGTTGAGATTCGGATCGCCCATCCCATGGTTATGATTGTTTTCCTGGTGTTGACGGCCGTAACCTTTGCCCTGCTTGGATTCATTATCGGAGTTTGGGCAGAGAATTTTGAACAACTGCAGATTGTGCCGTTGCTCGTCATTACTCCGCTTGCCTTCCTGGGCGGTAGCTTCTACTCGATCAGTATGTTGCCGCCTTTTTGGCAGATCGTCAGTTTGTTCAATCCGGTAGTTTATTTAATCAGTGGATTTAGGTGGAGCTTTACCGAAACTGCCGACGTCAATGTTTGGATCAGTTTATCTATGACCATTGTATTTCTTGTCACGTGTGTCGTGACAATTTGGTGGATTTTCAGAACAGGTTATAGGCTCAAAAAGTAATTGTGAGGCGAACTGCAGTTGTTCGCCTCTTTGCACCCCCAGGCGATGTGTTTAGCTCAAGCGGCCCTTAGTGTGTTTGTTTTGCAGAGCACTTTGTCCAGAAGCGCAATGCACTCGTCCACTTCGCGCAAAGATACGTTGAGGGCGGGCATGAAACGCAACGTGTCGGGACGGGGCGCGTTGATCAACAATCCGTGTTGCATTGCAATGCTGACAATATTGTTCGCATCATAGCCCGCAACGTCGAGCGCCACCAAGAGGCCTCGTCCGCGGACATTGCCGAGGTCGAATTTTCGCGAAAGCACCGATAGACCGTCGCAAAGATATTCGCCACTTTTAGATACAGTTTGGAGAAAGCCTGCGTCTGCAACACACTCGACAACGGCGCTTCCGACGGCGCAGATGAGTGGATTACCATTGAATGTGCCGCCTTGATCGCCGTGCTTGAAACAACTCACAGCGTCCTTCGCGAGAAGTGCGGCTAGCGGCACGCCGCCGCCGATGCCTTTGCCCAAGACCATAATATCGGGACTTATCTCGGCGTGCTCGAACGCGAACATCTTTCCTGTTCTTCCAATACCTGTCTGTATTTCATCGACCATCAGGAGCAGACCTTCGGCCGAGCACAACATCTGCAATTGTTGTAAGAACTCATCGGTCGCTGGTCGAACTCCGGCTTCACCCTGGATCGGCTCCAGCATGACCGCCACCGTCTTACCGGTAATAGCCTGTTCCACCGATGCTATATTGTTGAGCACGGCCTTGGGAAATCCTGGCACCTTTGGCGCGAACAGCGTTTCAAATTCACGTTTGCCGGATGCTGACATCGTGGCCAGCGTCCGACCGTGGAAAGCACCGTCAAATGTAACAATTTCGTAAGCACCGTTTCGGTGCAATTCACCGAAACGTCTGGCGAGCTTGATGGCGCCTTCTACTGCCTCTGCGCCTGAATTCGCGAAGAAGACTTGGTCAAAACACGATAGATCAGAAAGCTGCTTGGCCAGATGCAGGCTAGGTGCGTTGAAGAATGCTGGACTCGGCGTGATGAGTTTCTGCGCTTGTCGAGTTATCGCGTTCGACAGGAGCTGAGGTGAATGTCCCAGACTATTTACAGCCCAGCCCTGAATGAAGTCGAGATACTGCTCGCCGGATGTATCCCAGAGATATGAGCCCTCGCCGCGTTCGAAAATGATTGGCGGGCGGGAAGTGATATTCATCAAATTTTCAGCGTTGGGAACATGTTCTGTCATCGTTGTCTCCTTTTCGGCGCGACAAAAAAAAGGCCACTCGCGTCGCGAGTGGCCTTTTGGGGAAAGTGTGATGCGGATTAGTGCGTGATCACTCTCTCATTCGGACACGGCGCGACGAAGCGGCGTCAGTGCGACGGCGCAGGCGTGCAGCCAAGCTTGTCCGGTGTGTAATCATCCGCCCCCTATGCTGCTGATCGGTATATTTGTCAAGATAAAGAAAAAGGAAAGTTGGCCAACCTGGTGATGCCCAATGCTGCCTGCCCTCATGCCAATGACGTTGTCACAGTAGCGACTAGCGGTATCGAGCGTGTGCAATTGCCAAATGACAGTGATTTCTTGTTCACGATTGATCGTCTGCGAGGCATCCATGACCAATCGCGCATTGAGCGGATCGAGCGACGCGACCTGTTCGTCAGCTAGGATAAACTCTTGCGATTGCATCATCACTCGGCATATAGCGACACGTTGTTGATGCCCACCAGATTGCGTTTTGGCGCGCTGTAAAGCGGTTTCGGGGATGCCAGCTTGCTCATTTGAACTGATATCTCTCGGCAAATCCTAATTGGTTACCTTGTGGTCAGATCTCAATTGCCGGTTCCTTGACGGGCACGGCGTTGATCTGTCCGATGCAGGTTGCCTGCGCATAGCCGTTGGCTCGTAGGTCGGCCAGACAGTCCTCTGCCGCGTTTTCTGGAACCGTCACTAAGAGGCCTCCCGCTGTTTGCGGGTCGAACAATGCTTGAAATGCGACTTTGTCCTTTATTTCTCCGGAAATTCTCTTTCTTTGTAGGGCATTTGCTTCATGAAGCGTCGAGCGAACTCCAGAGGCGAGAACATCGTTGACGCCGTCGATCAACGGCAGGGCGGTAAGTTCGAGGTGCGCGGACGCAGCAGATGCATCAAGTATTTCAAGCAGGTGGCCTGCTAATCCGAAACCGGTGATGTCCGTGCACGCCGTGGCACCGTGTGCGTGAGCAATCCTGGAGGCGTCCCGGTTGGATTGTAGCGCAATTTGGATTGCGGCCTGCACCCAGCGTCCCTTGGCTTTCGATAACATTTCAGCGGCGAACAGTGCCCCCGTGCCGAGCGGCTTCGTGAGTATAAGGGCATCTCCCCGACCGGCGCCCGATTTCCTCAAAACCTGATCAGGGTCGACCAGGCCTGTAACTGAGAAGCCAAGCGACAACTCTAACCCTTCGCTTGTGTGACCTCCAACCAACGCACAATTCGCAGCGTTCAGGATCTCCGTTCCGCCGGCCATAATTTGCATCAGCAGATCTTCGGTTTTTCTAGGAAGGCCCGGAGGTAGTGTCGCGAGCGCCAAAGCCGACTGCGGTTCAGCTCCCATGGCATACAGATCGCCAAGGCTATGATTGGCGGCGATTTTCGCGAAAATGAACGGATCATCAATCATCGATCGAAAGTAATCAATTGATTGGACGATGATCTTGCCGTCGGATGCGCTCACAGCTGCGGCGTCATCTGGAGAGTCGAGACCCCAAAGGACGTCCTCTCTTTGGACTGTCTTTATGCCGCCTAGAACGCGCGTCAGTATGGTGGCCCCGACCTTGGCGCCGCAGCCGCCGCACCTCATGTCTTGAGGTCCTAACGCGGTTTGCGTCTCGAGCGTATTCAGTTCGGGGGGCAATTTATCGATGGACAACGCCGGTTTGATGGAGCCCATCTTGGGCAGCTCGTTAAATTTGCGCATAAAACTACGGTCGATAGTATCCTTCCAACGCCAGACCCAATCCCCAGTTAGACACCATGAACTGCGCGAAGCGACGGCGTGTTTTCCGCCAGTCGATATAAGGCTCAAAAACGCAGATTGTGGTCGAAACGTCCGAGGCGGCCGACCAAGTGCCGCACGGCGCAGATTCTTCGCCAGTGGTAGTCCCTGACGAACCGCGAAAACCCCTGATTTTGGTCGCGGATAGCCTACAACATGGGCTGCATCACCGGCTGCAAAGACATCCGGACACGAAATGGACTGCAAGTCTGGACCGACACTGATGAAGCCACCCTGGTCAGTGTCAAACCCCGACTCAGCGATCCAAGCGGCAGCATTAGCGCCAGTCACCCATAGGATTTCGTCGAGTCTGATGGACTCTCCGGTTGGCGAGTGAATGCCCGACTCATTGACGAGGTTGACAAGAAAATTGGTATGCAACTCGATTTTTCGCGATTCCAATATATTGCGAAAGTTCTGTCGGACACGAGGGTTGTGGGTTGTCAGGATGTCGCGACCTTGTGTGAAGAGGTGGTAGCTCGGCCGATCCGCTATGCCAGCGGATTCTAGCATCTTGTCGATTGCGAACTGCCCAGAGAGTAGCAATTCGACTCCCCCAGCGCCTGCTCCGATCGTACCGATGCGACGACTGGGATTTTGGAGGATGCGCGCCTTGAGTGCGTCCCAATCGTTCAGAAATGAGGCGACCGGTTTCACGGGGATGGTCCGACCCAGAGCACCAGGCACCTTGCTAGGGTCGGGTGTCGAGCCAGAGTTTATGGAAAGAAGGTCGTATGGGATTGGAGGTCGATCGCGAACGTGGACGAGTTTTAGATCAGGTTCGACGCGGACAACGTCTCCAAGGATGAAACGCGCTCGGGCAAAGCGGCAGAGTGGTATTAAATCAATGTGAGCTTGATCGTAGGTATAGTGGCCGGCGATCAGGCCCGGTAGCATGCCTGAATATGGCGTATGCGCCTCTGGCGATATAACCGTGAGGCGGACACCGGGAAGGGGGGACATGCCGAAGCGCCTAAGGACGGTTACATGAGCATGGCCACCACCTACGAGAACGATATCTTTGATGGTTGGCGTTGAACCGGGCTGCATAAGGTGGCCTGCCTGCCAAGGTTGGGTCGTGCGAGTGGTCAGCTGGAGAACTCGCAAGAGACTGGAGATTTCCCAACAGAAAAGGGCAGTCCGATCTCGGCCGGACTACCCTTAATGGCTGAACGCTTGTGTTGGCACTGCTGCCTTTTTGTAAAACTAAGTTCTCGACTTGAGGAAAGTGACCATCCTAACAACGTCTTCAGCGACAATTCGGCCGAGCGGTCCATCCGAGTATGTGGAAGCCACCACGTTATTGTCGGGATTGAGAACGAATTGCGTGGGCTGGATGATCTGACGTCTGTCTTCCCACCATGCGTCCAACTGCGTGGCGATTTCACGAGGTAGCTCGAAGCCGATCGGGAAATGAACTTCATCGGCCACTTCCTTGGCTTTGTCGAGGGGATCAACACTTGCCGCGAAGACGGAGACGTCCAGCGCGTCGAGTTCGGATTTTTGTTCTGCGAAGCCGACCAACTGCCGGCGACAATATGGTCACCAGTGACCGCGGTAGAAAAGTATGACTTTCCAATTTGTGGTCAAGCCGGTCGGCAGATCGAGCGTTCCGCCGTCAGTACGTTTCACAGTCAGGGTAGGAAACGCGGATCCAATACCAAGTTTTTGAGCCATGAGTACTCCCGCTGATCTATTGCCACCACACTATAGCTGCCGCATCGCCAATGTCCAACAGGAGCGGTAGTCGGCTGCGAAGCGAGGAACTTGGGTACAGAAGGATTGGTTAGCGAGATTAGTCGGATGGATCAACTTGGAAGGACCTGCAGAGAGAAGATAGCGATGAACGGTGCGCGCGACATGAACCCAGAGTCGCTAGCCCCGAAGCGGGTGAAATCCCGGGGGGGCGGGGCCCAGTGAGGGGCACGGTGAGGACCCAGTGAGGTGCCAGTGAGGTCCGAGTGAGATTGCAGCGAGGCTATAGTGTGTCTTATGCATCCGTCATTCCCTGCCGGTTGAAATGTTGAAAGTGAACATGGCGTTCAATTCCAAGTTCGGGCTGATCAGTACGGTCTCAAAGTAAGCGACAAGGGGGCAAGTGGGAGTGATATGGATAGTCAAATATCAATCGATGGTCGGTTGCCAGTCGGTGGAATGGGGTTTGCCGTAGGATATGCACCTGGCAAAGGTGTGTTTCGCGTCTACTTGTGTCTAGCAGCGGCTGTCGCTCTCACCTGTGGGTGGTTTGTTTCGGGAAGCGAGATCGTACTTGCGCTTGCTTTGTTTTTTGCACTGACGGCATACTACTTCTACCCGTTGGTCGAAAGCGACAAGGTCCGATTGGGCGCCGGCGAGCATGGTGTCTTCATTGAGGGCTTCGGCATCATACCGTGGCGGTCCATAGGCGGGATTGGCCTGAGTACGTATGCAGTCCGCAGCATTGAAGTAAATGAATTGAATATCAAGCTGTCGCGGGCATTACCAAATGCCTTGATCGCCGACTGGCGCTCCCTTCCGTACCACCGCCTTCTTATGAAACTGCCCTGGGCGATGTCCCGTGACAACGTCGTGCGGATCAATTTGGAGCCATTTCGAGGCAGTCCCGCCGAGATCCTTTCGGGATTGAGTCGAATGCGCGCATTCTACGGAAAATAGCCGAGGGCGCGATTAAGCAATCCGGAATCTAGCAATCATGTCCGGGTCGAGCTCAATTCCAAATCCCGCAGCCTTTGGCACGGTCATTTTCCCATCTTTGACTGGGGGGCGATTGGTCCACATCCCGTGCCAAATCGGATCGCGATCGGGATCACCAAAGCACTCAATATACCGCCCGTGAGGTATGGCTGACATAAGGTGGAGGGCTATCTGAGATTCCTCGTGATGGGTCATCGTCACGTTAGACGTGCCGCACATTGCTGCGGCCCGCCGCCATTCGGTAACGCCGCCGCACTCAGACGCGTCGACATTGATCATATCTACGGCATCGCCGTGGATTAGTCGGCCGACGCCGTGTGCCGTTATCTCGGACTGGCCACAGTTGATCGGTATCGATGTAGCGTTGCGCACACGTGCGGTAGCGGCGACGTCGTTGTACCAGTGACAAGGTTCTTCGAACCAAGCAATGTCCAAGGGCTCAACCAGTCTCGCGAACCGGATAGCGTCCGATGCTTCCCAACCGCGATTTGCGTCGACGGCGAGAACGAAGTCGCTGGTGACTGCGGAGCGCGCAATCTTGACACGCTCCGCGTCCTTCTCAGGCGAAAGACCGCCAACTTTGAACTTGCACCCTGCCATTCCAGCACTTTGATAGGCATGCACTTCAGTTGCGATGTCATCATGGGGGCGCCCGTCGAAGTAATAGCCACCGATCGAAATTAAAGGTACGTCGTTTTTGTGTGCGCCCAAAAGCTCATGTATGGAGCGACGATTTGCTTTTCCGATGGCGTCCCAAATAGCGCAATCAACACACGCTATGGCTTCAAGCAGAAGCTTGCGATTTCGAACGGGGATACTGAATTTGAACATCTTGGCCCAAGTCCGCTCGTAAGCAAAAATGCTGTCTCCCTTGATTGCCGGCGCCAATTCTTGCTCAATTATACGAACGATCTCTGGTCCATCAGTGCGATTGTCACCATTGTAAACTATACTTTCCAGGCCATCGGATGTACGCAGCTTTGTCACGATCGTTGAGCGCTTCAAAATATCGTAGGTGCTCCCACCGAAATTGCGTTTTAGTGGTATTTCGATGGCTGCCGCTTGAATGCTCGAGATTTTCATTTCCGGGCCTTTATGACAATCTGATGCGTCCTCTCGCCAATCCGATTATCGTCGCCTCGCTATAAGCGGTTGGCATCGGGCACGTATTGAAAAGCGCATGTTGCAAAGCGCATGTTGCAAAGTACATGCCCGTCGACAGAAATTTGGTCGAGCACTTGGATCCGGTCAATTCATTTGTGCAGCGTTGGGAGTCGGCGGCTACTTTTTCGCCCAATTTGGATAACCCACCATGAATGGCAGCGCTGCGACAGGCACCGTCATCGTCACCTCGGTCGCATCGGGGAATCGCACCGTGGCAACTGCGAATCCGAATGGTGGCTCAAATTGCTGAGATCCGACCGAACTTGCACGCTTGCTCCGGATTGTGACCATATCGGATGGAGACTGCCACAGAGACGCTGCGTTAGTGGCGGTGGGAAACCCGTTTGCCCACATTTCTGACATGGAACCAAAGGCGAATGCGGAAGGGCCGGATTGCAGGTTTCTGAGCCAATTCAGCGGCGCCATGCTCGTCATGCCTGTCATGTTTGTCCAGACATCGTGGGTCTGATAGGTCCGCCAAGGTCGCCACATGGCATCCCAAAAGGCTAGGGTTGGGTTTTCGATCGGAGCGCGGTACCACGACTTACCCGATCGTGGTACTTCCGGCATTTTAAACACGGCCGCGGATGTTGTAGCGTCTGATCTGGCGTGGCTCGAATCACAAGACCCATCTATCGCGTCAAAGTGCATGGCCACAGCTGCAGCCTGGGCATTGGCGTGTGCCTCCATGGCCGACACGTAAGCATCCAAGTATGCGACCGTCGATTCGCTAAGTGTGTTCCAAAATTGTAGTTGGAGGTGAAGCACGTCCGTCTCCAGCTTTATGGCTGCGTGTCGTTGACACTATTTCAACGCAAAGCGACCTTTGCGTGCCCCCCGAGAGAGCAATCGGGGACAGATGTAAGTAGCAGCTCATACAAGCAGCTATGAGTAGTAGAAGTTGCGATCTGGGGTAGTCATGATTTTGTCTTTCTACCAGATAGCCTGACGCCGGCAAATTGACCGGAAATTAGCCAGTAGGCCAGACCGGCTGCAATGCCACTGATCAAAAATGCAGCGACCGTGAATGCCACAACGAAGCTTGGTGCGGCTGCACTTGTTCGAGCAAGGTACGCAAACCCTCCCACGGCAATCGTTAAGCCTGCAAGGAGGTAATAGGTGAGACTGCGGATAGATATCACCTCACTCGCGATAATAAACGCTGCTGCCGGCAGAAAAGCAAATGCTCCATAGAACAAACTAGTTTCAACAATCCAGAGCAACCAGGTCCTGAACTTGGTCCAGTCGGTGCCAATCAGTTCATTGAGCCCGATCGGAAAGATGACAAACATGACATGGACCGTACTTGCAACGACGATTGCCACCGCGAAGCCCGCTAATATGCGCAACACTTTGCCAAGTAAACTCAGCATTAAAGTAAACTCAGCATCAATGTAAACTCAGTGTCAAAGTACACTCAGTATCGAAGCAAACCAACGTCCGGCCAAGCTCCATATCCAAACAAGCTCAGTGTGCATCGGTCTCAGCGTTGAACCAATGGGAAAGCTTAAGGCACCGCAACGTTCAACTAAGTTCAACGTTCCTAAGGCTTCAAGGTGTCCGTATTCGCAGCCCATCGACGGTTTTGCAACCTATTCAGTGTCTGATCTTCATTGATCATGCGCCGCGACCAGCAATCAACCAGTAAGTGAAGCCGGCAAGAAAGCCGGCCGTTGCAAACACCTGCCAAATAACGGTTGACGGCGTTTCGAGACCGGCACCTTGGCCAACCTGTGCCAAGACCGGGATCGAAACGAGGGAAAGCCCTCCTCCCACGACGTAGTAGATTATTGACCGAATCCGCGCCACTTCTCCGACAATGATCAGCAGGACAGATGGGATGAATGTTAACGCGGACGTGAGCACAAGCGCTTGACTCAGGAGTTCGATACCCGCGGAGAACGCTATACCATTGGAGCCCTCAATTGCGTGCGTGACCTTTTCGGAGCCCAATGTGATCAGTACGAATACGCCAACGACTGCAGCCAGCAGAAAGCCTAGTGGAACAAGAATGATCCGGCCAAGCAGATGTGCCACGATGTGCCCTCGGTATTTGTGTCATCGGATACAGTTTAGGTGAACGCACACAATTCTGGTCCGACGAGTCCAACGAGACAAGGATGTGACTCGAGTAATCACCAGCAAGACGCGCGCGCTCACGATAGAGCGCCCAATTGCAGCATTGATTGAGCACGCTTCTGCGGCAGGCGCGACCTTTCGCTACACCGTTAGCCGGCGTGCAGCGCTCGCATCAGGTCTTCGATTTCATGTGTTTCCGGTTTCGGTTCCGGTCCGCCACAGACCCTTGTCGTTAAATTTGGCCCCAATCCCAGGTCCGTTCCGGAATATCATCAGCTTTGCTGATGATGGGGGAGGTCATCGGAGTTGGTTCAATTGTTTTGCCAGCCGACGCTTGCTGAGAATTACAAGTTCTGGGATACTGAAATTGTCCCTAATGAGCCGATGTTTGCAGCTTGCGATGCTTCGTGCCACCTTGGAAGTAGCAAACAAAAGTGCCATTTCACTGGAAGGCAGCGATGTGGTGAACGATGGTATTATTCTGGCTGATCTGTGCGGCAATGACAGCGCTTGGCGTAGTCCTCATTGTGCGTCCCATGGTGGGCCAGTCTCCGTCCGAAGGGCCCCCCAAACAGGCAGACATTGCGGTCTACAAAGATCAATTAGGTGAGATTGACAAGGATCTAGACCGGGGAATTCTTGGCGCTGAAGAGGCAGAAGCAGCACGTGTAGAAGTGGCGCGCCGCATTTTGGCACTGGATGCAAAACAGGAAACTTCGCACCAAGCCGGTTCTCTTGATCAATCGCAATGTCGTCGATCAAACGTCGGTGTTGCTACGGTGGCTTCCGTCATCATCGTCTCATGCGCAGTGGGTGGCTATCTGGCGTTTGGATCTCCTGGTCAACCGGCCCGTCCACACGCCCCGAGAGTAGCGGCCGATCCAAGTAAACTGCCTGTAGATGAACTCATCGCGCGCGTTGAAGCGCGATTGCAGCAACAGCCCGACGATGCGAAGGGCTGGGATGTTATCGCGCCCGTTTATTTGAGGCGCCAGAAATTCGAGAAGGCCGCATATGCCTACCAGCGAGCAATCGCGCTCAACGGGGAAAGTCCGCGGCGTTTGGCACAGTTCGCTGAATCTGTCCTGGGCGCCACGCATGGTCTCGTCACCGGCGATGTGAAGCGCGCCTACGAACGGTTGTTGATGTTGAAGGCAGACTATCTCCCCGCCCATTTTTGGCTGTCTGTCTGGCACGAGCAGCAGGGAGACACGGACTCGGCTGCTGCGGCCTATCGGAAGCTCTCGGCGCGCAACGATCTTCCGGCCGCAATGCGGGGCATGATTGATGAGCGGCTGAACGGATTAGATGCCAAGCAATTGAAGCCACCCTCAGGGGTACGGTCGAATGACGTTATCGAGACAGTTCCGGACGGATCGGAAGGATCGGCCGCGGTCGGGCAGGAGAGTTCAGCTCGATCACGGACCCCCGCCCCCTCCGGGGGCTTGAGCTCTTCGCGTTCTTCTGGCGAGGCGAAGCCAGTCGGCAAGACAAATGACGGCCGCGTTCCCAACCCATCAAAAGAGGCGCGCCAAGACCTGATGAAGTTGGCGCCCGAGCAACGTGTGCAACGCATTCGTGGCATGGTCGATGGTTTGGCGCGCCGTCTCTATGCTGATGGCGGCGATCTTGAAGATTGGCAGCGCTTGATCCGCTCGTATCTAGTTCTGGGTGATCGATCCAAAGCATCTGAGGCAGCCAGTAAAGCCAAGGCATCTTTCGCTCATTCACCAGATGCTGCGAGGTCTTTGGAGAATTTCATTGGCCAGCTTGGACTATAATGGTTTCGATCTCTCGGGCGACTGAACGTCTTGATCCAAGCCGGTCATATCGACGCTTCCGGTGGACCAATCCACATTACGGGTGGCGAACATGACGGTCGCAAGTAGGCCAAAAGCGGCAAGCGAGCCAATCAGCATGGCGTAGTCTTCTATGCGCAGCAGCAGGTAGAGTAGGCCGTAGACGACAGACACCAACGCGCCAAGACACGCACCGCGCAGTCTCGATTTGACGACAATACCAAAATAGGTCCCGACCAAAGTGCTCGTCGCGACGGCGGCCGCAAGATAGCCGAGCTCGAACCCAATATGTTCAGCTGTTCCGATTAGAACCAAATAGAAAACAACTAAAGCCAGACCGACGAACAGGTATTGTATCCAATGCACGCGCTTTTTGCTCTGAATTTCCATGACAAAAACAGCGAGGAAGACAATGCCAATAAACCCCAGAGCGTATTTTAGCGCGCGCTCGGCCAACCTGTAGAAGTGAACCGGCTGAATAAAATCAACTCCGAATGCGGACGACGTCATGATGTGATTAACCTTTGGGATGCGAAATGCTTGCCCTTGTCCTCTGGCCAAGCGTGGGACGCTCCACTGGGCAGAGAACCCCTTTCCAGTAATGGTTTGCTGATCCGGTAAGAAAGCACCGGAAAAGCTGGGGTGTGGCCAGTCGGACGAGACTTTCACCACTGTGTCGCCGCCGGCAGGTATGAAGTTGAGACGGCTCGATCCGTTAAGATTGAGATCAAACGTGAATCTAAATCCTTTTTCTGCCTGTTCAGGCGCGATGGGGACATGGATCCCAGGTGCGCGGTGATCGCCACCGACGCCAATTCCGGCACGGAACATTTGTGGTTCATGTCCATCATTGATCAGAAAGCGTGCGGAGCTCTTGAGCCCGCGTACGTCATCCAATGTCACGACTACGACGGCTTCGCGCCAATTGATCTCCACCTTGGATTGATGAAATGCCCGTGTATCTGGTTCAACGAAGCGACCCTGGAAGCTTAGGGTGCTACGGTAGACGGGGACTTCGAAAATGCCTCGGTGCCGAACCTCGCTCCGCACATCGCCGGAGATGATGAGCTCTTCAGGAAGGAACACACCAAACTCTCGTACCGTTTCTCGTTGCACTCCATCCTTTGTCTGAAACTCTCGAACACGCCTGGTTGGCGCTACAATGTAGGGGCCGCGTATCGTTTGTTCGCGTCCCCACATCTGCCCGACAGCAAGGCGTGCATCGCGAGCAAAGTTCGCGCGTTCCGCAACGAGCAGAAAGGCAAACAGGAGCGGAACGGTGAGCGATAGAATAAGCGCACACACCAGAATGAACTTGAATGCGGGAGAATTGATCAATCTGCGTAGGTTTTCCGAAAGATCCAAAATGCTCTCCCGCAACGGGCGTTGCGACTCAAAACTAATGGTTTCACTTCATTGACATAGAATTATCGCAGACAAATACGGCACGGGCTTTGCCAAGTTGTGTTATTGCCAAGTCAAGCATGGTTTGGCGATTTTTGTTGTTGTGGGCTCTCTCGAGACCATCGGTTGTCGTACCAGTCTGGTCTCTCCTTCAGGATTAACTTTCGAGATCATCCATCTGTTTCATCAATCCGGGAGATTGCGTAGCCCATCCAGGTTTGACTATCATCACGCCTCCATGGATCTTCCCACGGCCAAGTCAAGCCATTGAAATCGTGATAATGCGAAGTTGTGATGATACGTTGAGCGATGCTGGGCCCATTGGAACCAGTGCAGATCATTGGTCCAAGATATGAATGGCGCAGAAAGCCTCGTTAGGACACTTCTGGCCGGCGGCATAGAGGTGTGTTTTGCCAATCCCGGTACATCCGAAATGCATTTTGTTGCTGCACTCGACTCCATTCCTGGGATGCGATCGGTGCTGTGCCTCTTCGAGGGAGGTGCGACCGGTGCCGCTGATGGTTACTATCGCATGTCCGGTAAGCCGGCCTCGACTTTGCTCCATTTGGGCCCCGGTCTCGCAAATGGAGTTGCCAATCTTCACAATGCAAAAAAGGCGGGATCCGGAATTGTCAATATCGTTGGGGAGCATGCCACGTATCACGTTGCTCTCGACGCCCCGCTCACTGCAGATATTGAAGGCATCGCAAGGCCAGTATCCCACTGGGTCAAGACATCAAGGTCTTCTACTGAGGTTGCAGCGGACGGCGCCCAGGCAATTGCTGCGGCAAGAGTGTCGCCGGGTCAGATTGCTACACTAATCTTGCCGGGCGATACAGCCTGGAATCAGGGCAACGGCATAGCCGAAATTCCCAAGGTGAAGGATAGAAGCTCCGTCGATCCAGAGGTCGTTGAGGCGGCGATCGAAGCGCTTAAAGGGGGCGAGAAGACACTATTGCTGCTCGGAGGTGCCGCTCTCGATGAGCACAATCTGTGGCGAGCGGGACAGATCGCGACCGTCACTGGCTGCTCCCTGCTGACGGAGTGGGCAAATGCGCGTCTCGATCGTGGCGCTGGCCGCATAAAGGTCGATCGCATTCCTTTCGTCGTCGACAAGGCATTGGATGTATTGAAGCGATTTGACACGATCATATTGATGGGCGCGCGCCCTCCGGTCGCTTTCTTCGCTTACCCAAATCGACCCAGCGTGTTGACCGTCGACGGCTGCACTTTTGTAGACGTTGCCGGCGCCGGTGACGACATAGCCGGAGCGCTTGAAGCTTTGGCCAGTTCATGCAGCGCGTTGACTTCCGAGCCACGCGGCATCGCCCAACCTCTCAGGCCGGATATCCGGTCCGGTCAGATCGATGCTGCGAGCATTGCCGCGGTGCTGGGCGCGCTTCTGCCCGAGGATGCCATTGTCGTTGACGAGTCGATTACGACAGGCCGAGAATTCTTTCCTCTTACGGCAGGCGCCCCCAAGCACGTGTGGCTGAACAATCGTGGTGGGTCAATTGGCTTTGGATTGCCGGTTGCGACAGGTGCTGCATTGGCCTGTCCGACACGAAAGGTTGTGGCTTTGGAAGGCGATGGCAGCGCAATGTACACATTGCAATCGCTCTGGACCATCGCACGCGAAAATCTTGACGTGACAACACTAGTTTTTTCAAATCGTAGCTACCAGATACTGCGCGGCGAGCTTACGAATGTTGGCGTTCAGAACCCAGGTCCTCGCGCGCTGGATATGCTCAGTCTCTCGCGACCTGACCTCAATTGGGTGAAATTGGCAAATGGAATGGGCGTTGACGGCACGAAGGTCGACAATTGTTTAGCGCTTGCTCATGCGCTTGAGACCGGTCTTGCACTTGGCACTCCCTATTTGATAGAGGTCGAACTCTAATGTCGGTACCGTGCCATTGCCAGTTTCGAGGCCAAAGTTATGTTGGAACAAATTTCTGACTTTGAGGCAGAAGTCGGCGAATTGGCCAGCGTTCTGGCAACGATCCCGGAAATTGACTGGGAGCAAGAGACCGACTTCAAGCGCTGGACGATTAACGACGTCGTTCAGCATCTACACTTAGCGGATCTTATGGGGCTCCATGCCGCAACGGACGTTGCCGGCTACCATTCAATGCGCGCGGCTCTGGCGGCGGATCGAAGGGCCGGATTGTCAATGCGTGACCACGCACGCCGATTGCTCGGCCGGTTAAGCGGATTTGCGTTGCTTGAGACCTGGCGCGAAGCTACCGACGAGCTCTGTTCTGCCCTGGCGGCGAAGCCTGCGAATGCGCGAATACCATGGGCCGGGCCAGACATGGGCGTTCGGATGTTTGCTACGGCCCGACAAATGGAAACTTGGGCGCACGGCCAGGAAATCTATGATCTGCGGCGGCTGAAGCGGTCTGCTACGGATCGACTACGAAATATTGCCGAAATAGGCGTGCGCACATATCCATGGACTTTTGCGAATCGAGGCCGCGATTTACCGGGCGAGGCACCTCACGTTCGTCTGATTGCACCCTCAGGAGCCGAGTGGCGATGGAATGATCGAAATGACAACAACTATGTGACAGGGTGCGCCGAGGCGTTTTGCCAGGTCGTGACACAGGTGCGCAACATCGCCGATACCGATTTGTCCGTTAAAGGTACACCGGCCGAGCAATGGATGGCGATGGCGCTGTGTTTCGCCGGTCCGCCGGAAGACCCACCACTTCCTGGTGCGCGAACGCCTCCTATCTGACTTGAGTTCGCATTGCGAAGGGCGCTATGCTTGGTCCAAAACAAGTCTTATCATTCTTGGGGTTCGGCGTCGGGGTCGCGCAAAAATTCGATGTAGAATGCGACAGGGCCAAGTGGTTCCACGCGATGGCGTGCAATCGGTGCGATCACGCCGGACTTACCTGGCGATAAGATGTAGCGCTCTCCTGTCGCTGTGATGATGTAGCCCAATTGCCCTGCCTCGACAATGATGCGACCCCACACACCAGCTTTGGTGGCGTGGTCTTGGCAAAGCGCCGCTGGAACGCTGCTTTCGGTAAAGATTGGCGTTTTACTGTAGACCGCAAGATGGGCTGGGAGCTTGTGCATAGCAAAAATTAGCCGCCTGCCATACCCCGCGTGTTGACATAAATTGAATATAGCGACTGACTGGCGGCCATAAATAACCGGTTGCGTTTGTGGCCACCAAAACAGACATTGGCGCAGCGTTCCGGCAGCAAAATTCGACCGATCTTGGTCCCGTCAGGGGCAAAGATGTAGACGCCGTCTAGGCCCGGGGTGCCCATTCCCCAGCCGCACCATAGGTTACCGCTAACGTCAACGCGAAAGCCGTCGGGGGTGCCCTCTTCTGCATCGATAAACACTCGCTTGTTGGAGAGCGTGTAGCCATCTTGACCAATATCGAAAGCGACAATTTTGCGAGTAGGCCGGCCTCGGGATTCCACAACATACAGGGTGCGTTCGTCAGGTGAGAATGCTAGGCCGTTCGGTCCGAGAACGTCATCTGCGACAACGATGGCTTCCCGTGTCTCCGGATCGAGGCAGTAGACGTTCTGGCCAAGTTCCGGTTCTGACTTGTGCCCCTCGTAGTCTCCCAAAATACCGAACGGGGGATCTGTGAACCATATCGTATGATCGGATTTAACGACGACGTCGTTAGGCGAGTTCAGACGTTTTCCATCGTAACGATCCATCAGAACCGTCACGCTCCCATCATACTCCGTGCGGACAACTCGGCGTTCCCCGTGTTGACATGAGACGAGGCGGCCTTGGCGGTCTCGGGTATTGCCATTTGTGAAATCGGATGGTTTACGATAGACACTCACGTCACCTGTCTCTTCTTCCCACTTCAAAACCTGATTGTTGGGAATATCGCTCCACAGAAGATAGCGCCCGTCGCCGAACCAAACCGGACCTTCTGCCCAGCGGCAACCTGTGTAGAGACGCTCAACAGCGGACTGGCCGATACGCAACGCATCAAATCGTGGATCCAGAGATTCGATGAGCGGATCGGGGTAGCGTGGATGGTCACGCCAACCAGCAGATTTAGCAGAAGCTTCGAGTCTTGTATTGGGCACGGGTACTTCCTGATGTCTTCGGTTTTCCGGAAGCCTCGAACGTGGATCGATAAGCGTTGGCAGTGCTTGGCCGACCACTTCAGGCTCAGAGGTGATCCTAGGCGTTCTCACGAAAAATAAAAGTGCGCGTTGTGTGGACAACGCGCACGCGAGCATCGTTTCCGACCTGATCCGCCGGCTAGGGTTCCAATTCGGTATCCCAGTAGAGATAATCCAACCAGCTATCGTGCAGATAATTGGGGGGAAACGCTCGCCCATTGCGATGAAGTTCATGTACCGTAGGACGATATGGCTTTTGTTTCGGATACATACCGCAAGCCTTTGGAAGCATGTTCGCCTTGCGCAGATTGCAGGGGGAACATGCAGCCACCACATTGTCCCAACGCGTCTGACCACCCCGCGATCTCGGCACAACGTGATCAAAGGTTAGATCATCCGGTGAGCTACAATACTGGCAGGTAAACCGGTCGCGAAGGAACACGTTGAAGCGTGTAAATGCGGGATAGAGCGCCGGTCGCACATACGTTTTCAGGGACACGACCGAAGGTAACCGCATCTCGAAGGATGGGCTGTGAACACAGTTCTCATACTCCGAGACGATATTCACCCGGTCAAGGAAAACCGCCTTCACCGCTTCCTGCCAGCTCCAAAGAGAGAGAGGATAGTAGCTAAGTGGGCGAAAATCCGCATTGAGAACAAGTGCCGGACTATTTTCCGGCCGTCCTCCAGCGGGAGTGGGGATAGTAGCTGCAGCAATCACCTTTCGTGCTTCCCGTAATCCAGTCCTTCTGGACAAGAGATACGCACGTCGCACTCGCGCATGACCCGCATACTAAACTTCAATGTCAGCTCTGTGAAGGCTCACTCCAACTTCTGCCAATCTTCTCCAGTGTTGCCAAAAGCTTACACACTTTCGATCTGATCATAGCGCCGAAACTGATTCGTTCTTCAAAAAAGAATACCCCCAGAATTGATATTGGACAAATAATGCGTGTAGGGGATCGCTAGGAGGTTTCGGTCGCCAGTTTCCCGACAGTAGTCTAAAGCAACGTCGAAACATCTCATTGAGGCGAGACAAACATGCTGCCTGAGACCGGATGCGCCGCGTTTGATCGAGATTTTGCTCGGGTCTACGCCCTCGCGACTGAACCGATAACATCGCAAGAGCACTTGGTGACTCTATTGCGGGAACTTTACCGCGCTGTCGCTGATGTTGACCTCAAAAGTTATGACGTAGATGAATTGCAGGACAATGCGGTCCAGGTATTACGGGCAACTTATCAGCTACGACTATCACTTCGCAGTCGATTGGCGGAGTGGCGCGAGGCAGGCTTTTTAGACGAGGCGGCTGAACGTGGATTGCGTAGTGTATTTCGAGCCAGCCGCTATGCAACGGATATGCTTGGCGAGTTGGCGATCGGTTATGACCGTATGGATACGAGTGACTCGGTTTACCGAGCCTTTAGCGGTCCTGACAACAACACGCTGTTTCATCCTGAGTTTTTGGGACTTGGTCATGATATCGAGTTTTCATCCGGCGATGTCGTAGTCGTTAGAGGGCTTCGTGCGAACAGTGCCGCAATTGCACGTGTTGGCGATGTTGATTCGCAGTTTTCCCATGCTTTCATGATCCATGTGGACGAAGATGGCCGGCAGCGCGCCCTCGAGGCGCTTATTGAAGACGGTGCGGTCGTGTCCAACCTCGACTACACACTCGAACATGGCATTGGTCGAGCCGTGTTGTTTCGACATCGCGATCCTGATGTTGCTGCGCGGGCCGCACAGCGTGTTTATGACCGGATTTTGGCCGCCCGCCAAGGCGGTCAGCAAATTTTCTACGACTTCACCATGCAGCTTGAGGATTACTCAGAGCTGTTTTGTTCCAAATTGATCCGTGAAGGCTTCGATCGCGCCAGCGGTGGTCTAATTATGCTACCAACGCATCCAACGACCTTCCGTGACGCGCCACGCGATTTCTTGGATCGCATTGGGGTAACGGCCGAGGTCAGCTTTGCGCCCGGTGATATGGAGCTGGAGACCCAATTCGATGCAATTGCGGAATGGCGAGACTATCGCAAGACATCAGATATGCGTCTGATGGATCTCGTGATGGTCAAATTGTTTGAGTGGATGGAGCAGAAAAACTATGTTTTCCGCCCGACCGCGTTTATTCAAGCGCTGAGTCACGTCGGAGCGCTGACACGTCAGTTTCCCGATGGACTAAAGGAATGGCTCACATTTGCGGTTCCAAAAATCCCGCCGAATATGTCAGTCCAAACGATCGCAGCGATCGCGATGCTGCATAGGACTGCCGATCCTCTGTATAGGCAACTGAGGACAATGGAACGTAAATCGATTGCTGAATCGGGTCGACCGCTTCACCCTCTCGATGTTTACGCGCATCTCGACCAGGTCGAACTTAACGGGAGCGGCCAAATCGGTTATCTCAAGCTGAAGAAGTAATCAACGTCATGGCATTGGTAGGGCCTCGTGCTCCTTGCGCATCTCGCCATTTCCAATATCTACTTCCATGAGTTTTACCCTGTAGCCCCACAAGTGAGCAACGTGGAGAAGGGTTCGATCGCATTGTGCTTTGTCCAGCAGTACGCCATCTCGAACGCGATGGTGGAGAACGAGGCGCCTATCTCCCGATAAGTCTGCGCTGACGACTTGGATGTCGGGATCGCGTACGCCTGTGTCGTATTGCTCGGCAAGTCTGCGGCGTACCTCTCGGTAGCCCGTCTCGTTGTGAATCGTTTGGACTTGAACGAACGGAGAATCCGACCGGTCGTGAATATGGAACAGTCGAAAATCTCGAATGAGCTTCGGTGACAAGTATTGGAG
>JBPCWA010000604.1:0-4913 GCA_051009975.1 Hyphomicrobiaceae bacterium | reverse complement strand
AATTGTGCCGGGGGCTCTCAAGAAACTCTTGACCTACATTGACAGGAATCCAGGATCTTGTGATCTACTCCAGGGCCCAATTGTTTGGAATGAATTGGACAAAGTATCAACGCATTGGAGTCCTGAGTGGGCTGACGGGATGTACGGCAAATGGGATTTGGACCAGCGGGGCAACGATCTTGATGGGCTACCGTTTGACATACCCTTGATGGGGTGTGGCCTGTTCGCGTGTCGGCGGGATATTTGGCCCGGATTTAATAGTGCATTCCGTGGCTTTGGTGGCGAAGAAGGGTACATTCATGAGAAGTTTCGCCAACGCGGCGGGCGTACTCTCTGTTTGCCATTCCTCCGCTGGCTACACCGGTTTGAGCGACCAATGGGTGTCCCCTACACGATTGAGTGGGCGGATCGGATAAGGAACTACATGATCGGACATCATGAGTTAGGGCTGCCGATGGAAGAAATGAAAGCGCATTTTGAGGAGTTTTTGGGCGAGGAGTTTGTCACATCAGTTATTCGAAGAGTTGAAGAGGAACTCGTCGCACACCGTGTTTAAGCCCGCACTGCTGGTCAATGGTAGGACTAGGTAGACGGGATCCTACATACGATTCTGGTGTAGGTCGTCTGTCAATTCCGGACGGGTTTGAGAATGCATTGCCGAGATATTGCTTCTGCAATAGGAGCGCCGATGCACTGCGCGGCTAGACGCGTTCGTCTGATTTGAGCTGTCGACAAGCTTTCGCAGGTCGGGCTCGAATTTCTACTTGATCCAACTTCCGGTTGATACATTGGAGCCGTGAACGTTGTAGACAAAGTGACTTTGATCACGTGAGGACATGGCCATGTTTTGGTCCACAGCCAGCAATCGGCGCCAGTAGATATCGTCGAAACGTTCATCCGGAGCAGCACGTGCTATTCGTTCTATCGCCTTTCGCGAGAAGGCAGCGGTTGGCGGCATTATGCTGGGTATGCCTAGGAATTTATCGACCTCATCGAGGCCCAAGTCAGGCAACTTGTGATCTGGAGACCAACGGTGCCCTTTTAGTATGCCGTCGCTGAACGATCCGGAATAGTCCCAGCCGTGTTCAAGATAGTCATAAACCACAGCCTGAACATAGTTGGCGTAGTAAATGTCATCATCATCAATTTTTAGGAATAGGTCGTAATCGCTGCTATCGACCAAATGTAATGCGGAAAGATAATTTTCGTGTGCTGTTTTTGTTGGGCCATAGCCTATGATAAGGCGGTGATCAGACGAACTTTCGAATTCGGCAAGCAGTTTGTGATAGTGAATAGGTGTGCCATCCGGCGTCTCATCCTCTGACGAGTTGACAAAAACGACATGATCAGTTGGGTAGGTCTGTCTTTCTATCTGCATGATACAGTGTCGAAGCATGAGTGGGCGATGGAAACTGCAGGTAAACGCGAGAACGCGGATGTCGTTCGTCATCTGGATTGACTCCTGATTGGCACTGATCGCACAATGTGATTTCCCGAGCGAGCGTCTGCCATTTTTAACATCTGGCGCGTTTAAAAACTTCATCCGAGTGACATTATTGTGGCCTCGGCCAGGCACTTAGGGGGGCTGTGATGCGGCGCGCTAGGTGCTTTGCTTGTTCCGCAGTGATGCGCTCCTTGCATCGTCAAGGTTAATTGCGTTTTCGGGCTGAGTGTTCATGTTGGGCGAGCATGTTGTTTGGTGGCTGGTGGGCACTCGCCGTAGGCGTTGATCGTTCGGTGGCGCATGTGGTGGTCTACAATGCCGCAGCATTGATTTGTAGGATTGTC
This sequence comes from Hyphomicrobiaceae bacterium, assembly GCA_051009975.1. GTDB lineage: Bacteria > Pseudomonadota > Alphaproteobacteria > Rhizobiales > Hyphomicrobiaceae > Tectiglobus. The sequence continues at coordinate 3,125 of JBPCWA010000604.1, read as the reverse complement.
GAACAAGCTTAATCGCTACCGCCAATTCTCCGAGAGAAGGATACAGCAAGATGCAAATTGCGGCGATCAAGGCGCAGCGCTATCGAAGTACAGAATCCACGCTTTCCCCATCGACCTTTGGTTCGGAAATAATTGTGGTTGAAATTGCAACAGATGACGGGGAGACCGGACTTGGTTTTACCACCGGCTCTGGTGTGACGGGTAACATCTTAGTAACACTTGTCGAAGACGTCATAACTCCAGTTATCGTCGGTCGTAATCCACGCTCCTTCGCGAGTCTGTGGCAGGACATGTACGAGGCTATTCCGCGTCGCGGCGGTGACGGTCTTATGCGCTATGCCATAGCCGCCGTCGATTTCGCAATTTGGGATATTCGAGGGAAGGCGCAGGGCGTTCCGGTTTGGCAGTTGCTTGGCAGTGAGCGCCGGTTGGTTCCCACATATGCTAACTGTGCTCATCATTTACCTCCTGACAAGCTCGCAGAACGAGCGGCTGGTTATGTCGCAAAAGGGCATCGCGCCCTCAAAATACGTGGTAATCGAAAGTTTGTGACCGTGGCCGAGGCTACTGCCCGCGTTCAAGCTGTTCGCGAGGCAATAGGGCCCGATGTTAGATTGATGGTCGATGTCAATGGTACCTGGGATGTCGACACAGCCATTCAACAACTCAAGGCCTGGGAGAAGTTTGATATTTATTGGCTCGAAGAGCCGGTGCCGCCGCATGACGTTGAAGGTTACGTTCGTATCAAGGAGCGTGCGGGAGATACCAATATCGCCGGTGGTGAGCAGCACGTTGGTTGCGCCGAATTCAAATCGCTGATTGCCAGTCGAGGCATTGATATTGTCCAGCCGAATGCGGCCGTCACGGGCGGCATTACGGATTGGCTTCGCGTTCACAATTTAGCCACTAGCGCTGGTATTCCGGTCAGTCCATGGAATCTTCAGCAGGTCCACATTCATCTCGCCGCCGGATTGCAGAACGTGCAGTGGATCGAGTATTTTATGGCAGACAATGCACTATTGAAATTTCAAAGCGAGTTGCTGGCAGGTTCTCAGCTAGAAGAAACAGTCACCGACGAAGGCGTCTTCCTCAATGCGCCAGAGGCGCCAGGATTAGGGTTGGTGTTGGAAGCTGATGTCGCCGGTCGCACAAGGATTGGATAAGTGCGCTACGCCGCGAAATCCTGGTGATTGGAACGCAAAGCGGAAAGCGTAAAGCGTAAAGCGGAAGCCTAAAAGCGTAAACCGTCAAACGTAATGCGTAAGGGCAGCAGATAGATTGGTGCGACCCTTTATTGGTGCACTCTGCGATTATCTTGCGCTTACGTTGGATGGATCAAATGGTTAAGAGGAGCCGAAATGGCGATGACCGACCGTCCCAACATTCTATGGTATTGTGCCGATCAGATGCGCTATGACACGATTGCAGCGCTTGGCAATCCGCACATTCGCACGCCAAACCTTGACCAACTCGTTGCCGGTGGCACGGCGTTTGAGAAAGCCTACGCCCAAGCCCCCGTCTGCACTCCCAGTCGGGCAAGTTTTCTGACAGGTCGATATCCAGCCTCTCACCACGTGTATCGCAATGGAGTGCGTACATTTCCAGATGACGAAGTTTTAGTGACGAAGATTCTCGCAGATGCCGGTTACGACTGTGGGCTTGTCGGAAAGCTGCACCTATCGACGGCAACCAAGGGCGAAAGCCGCGTGCAGGATGGATATCGTTTCTTCCAGTGGTCCCATCATCCGATGACGGGAGAAGCCGACCACTTGAATGCTTATCACTCTTGGCTGCGTGACGAGAAGGGGGTTTGTCCAAGTGAGCTTTTTGCTGAACAACGAGGCTTCGTGGCGGCAGGCGTCCCAGAGGACCTGCATCAAACAACTTGGTGCACAGAGATGGCAATCCGCTTTATTGATGAAGGACGCGACGGGCCTTGGCTTCTATCGGTCAACCCATACGATCCACATCCACCATTCGACCCGCCAGCAGATTACTTGCAGCGGTATGATCCGAACACGATCCCGCCGCCCTTGTTTCGACCCAGTGATCTCGAACGTCAGAGGATGTTTGCTCGTGTTCGCAGCCAGACCGTAGAGGCCGTGGATCCCACCGGATCCGCGACCGTAGATGGCGACTACAAGAGCCAAAGCGAACGCGGCTACCGACCGCCTAAGAACTTCGACGGGCGTGCCGCAAAGGCGGCATATTTTGCAATGATTGAACTGATTGATGCTCAGCTGGGTCGTATCATCCAGCACCTCGATGCAATGCGTGAGCTGGACAACACGTTGATCGTATTCATGAGTGACCACGGAGAACTGTTGGGCGATCATGGATTGATGTACAAAGGTTGTCGATTTTTCGAAGGCCTTGTGCATGTTCCACTTATCTTGAGCGGCCCGCGGATCCAAAAAGGGCTGCGTAGTAGAGCTCTCGTTGAGCTGGTCGATGTTGCACCGACTCTACTGGCCATGGCGAATGAACCCATTCCGGATCGGATGCAAGGATGCGCTCTGACCAATATCTTAGAGGGGAGAGCATCCGACCCACACGACCACAAATCCACCGTTTTTTGCGATTTTAATGATAGCGTCGGCTATAGTCCTGTTCCCGACGACACACAGGCAACGATGACGTTCGACGGTCGATATAAGCTGGTTCTTTATCATACCCACGATATCGGTGAACTCTTCGATCTTGAGACCGATCCTGGCGAGTTCAACAATCTATTCTACGATGAGATCTACAAGGACTTGCGGGAGCAATTGGTACTGCGTCACGTAAACCGCTTTGCCCGAACTCTTGACGCTGGTGTCGAAAGGGTATCGAACGCCTAGCTCGGCATCGATCGCCGATCCATCAGCGGAGCCTCCGGCGGACGACAAACTCAATTTTAGCTTGCTCGAACCAACCGACAGACATTCGTTCGGGGGTCTGCGGAATTACAGCTGGCAAAAGCGGTTCTGTTGCATTGCTCAGTCGAGACCAAACCGCGTGTAGAGCTCCCGGGGTGCGTCGTGTCGCTTCATGTGTTTGACAATCGCTTCGCAGAACTGGGCTTCAAGCGCATCGTCTTTATGTGGGGTTAACTGATGCGGATCGCCGGCAGTATCGTACAGAAC
>JBPCWA010000603.1:0-9611 GCA_051009975.1 Hyphomicrobiaceae bacterium | reverse complement strand
AATCAGAGCAATCAGAGCAATCAGAGCAATCAGAGCAATCCAGGCAATCAAAGCAATCAAAGCAGTCAAAGCAAGCATGACGTCGGTGCGAACAGCCGTTCGAGCACTCAATCCACCAAAGCTCATCGCGCCAACAGCAATAGCAAGAGCAGGACGGGCACAAGCGCCCGACGCCGGACGGGTGCGCAAACTGCCAATCCCAGGCCCAACAGCGGGAAACGGAAAGGTTCAACCGGACGGCGCCGTGCAGCCTCAGTCAAAGGTGCGTGAATTTAAGGCGTTTGCCAATTTTTGATAGTGACCGATCGCATGGCACTGCAGAAATTCAAGGTGGGGCAAACCCTGACATTCTCGCCGCTGCGACGAGGCGATCGAGATCGTAGCCACTCTTGCAAAGTCGTCCAATTGATGCCCATCGCGGACGGTGAATACCAATACAGGATCAAGTGCATATACGACAACATTGAACTGATCGTCAAAGAGAGCCAGCTTGTGCGCCAGCATTGACCGGCTGAAGATTGCAGAGTGAAGCAAACACCTCGGGCCTCACGAAACATCAGTCTCACGAGGTCGGTGCGCCGTTGAATATCCAGAAACCTCGAAGGAGAGCTCAATGATCCTCGTCAACGAGGTTGACCATCGCCACGGAAACGAAACGCCGATCTGGCTAAATCCGGCCAGAATCGTCGAAATAAGAGGAGGCGACGAAGGAGGTGCAACGCTGTTGGTAGATGTCGGTGCGATCCCGCCTGCGAAGTACCATGTCAAGGAGACCGCTCATGCCGTCCTGCGAGCCATCGAGGACTACAAGAGGGCTGTCACGTCTGAGACGATTTAGTGGGCAACTCAAAAAAAACACAGAATAGCGCAGTCCCTCGTCTATCGGCTCATGATCTCAAGGAAGGCTTCAAGCGATGCCCCGGTTACCCGGGTTGATCGCAATCTCTATCAAACCCGCTCATAATGGCAGCGAGAACCCAAAGCCGACGTCGCTGCTTGTTACTCGAACCCGTAGAGAATTCTTGGGTTGTCGACCAGGATCTTCTTGCGCAACGCTGCGTCCGGCGCCCAGTCGGCGAGATGATCCATGAGCGCCCCGTCGTTGGGCATAATTCCTTTGACCGCAGGATGCGGCCAATCAGTGCCCCAGACTATCCGATCTTCGTTCGCATCAATGAGAGCTTTGGCAAATGGGGCAATGTCATCATAAGGCGTCTCGTCCCGCGTTGTGATCCGATAGGTTCCGGTCAGTTTTACCCAGCTATGACCGTCCCGGAGCAAATCAAGGAAAGCCTTAAAGCCCGGATGCTCCAAACCGTTATCGGTTCTCATGTAACCAAGGTGCCCAAATGAAACGTCGACGGCCATGCCGTTCATCGTGACCCGTAGATCGTCGAACTCGTGAACGTGAATGAGAACTTCGAGGTGCCAGCCCATGTCTTTAAGACGTTCGGAGAATTTCTGCACAGCGCGCGAGCCGTCGAAGGGATTGCCGCCCTTGTCGACGAGATTGACACGTGCTCCGCGGGCTCCGCGTGTGTGAAAATCTTCAAGCTCCCTGTCCGTCACGGTCGCGTCTACGGCAACAACGGCAAGAAACTTGCCAGCCATCTTGGCAACTGCATCAAGCATGCAGGAATTGTCCGTTCCGTAAACGCTAGGTTGTGTGAGCACGGCCCGATCAATTCCGCCGAGGGCCTTGTGTAACGCCAAGTATTGTTCGAGCGATGCTTCCGGCGGCGTGTATCCCCTAGCCGGGGAGAATGGGTACGATTCGGGCCTACCAAAGATATGGGCGTGACTGTCGATTGCGCCAGCCGGGATCTCGAACTTGGCGCGCGTTGGTTCCGGGTCAGGGCCCTGACAGGCTGGAAATTGATCGTCGGACACAGGAATTCTCCTTTCAACCGGCCCTTTTGGTCGGGCTCAATGATTGGCGTTGCCAGATCAAAACTGACGCCAACAACAGCGCCCCTAAGAGATTTACGACGTAGCCGGTCACCCAGCCGAAAAACAGAAAGTTATGCGGCGTGAAGCACATTAGTGCCGAGGCCGCGAGCAGGCACCATTCAACTGGTGTCGTTGCCCGGTGCAGGTATCCCATAGTCCAGGCGGCGAAGGCGGCCACGCCGACGGTCGCTGCCGCCATCGTCCAAACCGCCCCGGCTGGATCCCCGAAGTCCAGAATGGGCGAAAAGGCAAAGAGAAGTGGCATAATGTAGAGCATCTTGGCGAACCGAAAACTCATCCAGCCCGTCCTCCACGGATCGGCCCGCGCAATGCCCGCGGCGACGAAAGCACCGAGACAAACCGGTGGTGTGATGTTGGAATCCTGGCTGAGCCAGAACACAATCAGATGCGCCGCCAGGATCGGTACGCCGAGCTGATCAAATGCAGGACCGGCCAGGACGACCAGCACAAGATAGCTCGCTGTGATTGGCAGTGCCATTCCGAGCAAGAGCGATGCGATGGCGACTAAAACGACGGTCAGGAATAAACTACCATTGGCGAGGTCGACGAGAAGCAGGCTCATCTTCAAGCCAAGGCTCGTCAATGCGATCATGCCGACGATAATCCCAACCGCACCAGCCGCGCCCCCCACCAAGAGAGAGTTTCTCGTGCCGGTAATAAGCGTTTGCAGGATGGCTTGCAGTGTCAAGACCTGATCCGGCATGCGCGTGTTGGCAATTTTCGCGATTGCAACGCGAACCCAATTGATCAGAACGACAGAAGCAATAGCCATGACGGCACACCAATCTGGCGAGTATCCTCGGACCAGAAATCCAAGCAGCACAGCAAAGGGAAGCAGGTGAAACCAGCCCTCTCGAAAGACCTCTGCCGGGCGCCGCAGCTCATTTGTTGGCAACCCTTCGATATCGTTCTTTCTGGCTTCGAAATGAACAATCATGCCGATTGACAGCAGGTATAAGAGCGCGGGCACGGCAGCAACCGAGATGATCGTGAGATAAGGCACACCCGTGATCTCGGCCATGACGAAGACACCCGCTCCCATGACGGGAGGGAGGAGTTGACCACCCAGTGAAGCCGTGTTCTCAACCGCTCCTGCAACGACTGGCCTGAACCCGACACGTTTCATCAAGGGGATCGTGAACGATCCAGTGGATACGATATTGGCCAAGCTGCTGCCGGAAATCGAACCGAAGACTGCGCTAGCAATGACCGATACCTTGGCGGGACCGCCGGCTGAACGACCGGCAATTGAAAGTGGGAAATCTATAAAAAAGCGTCCCATCCCGGAGCTTTGCATGAAGGCTCCGAGAAAAATGAAAATCAACACAAACTGCGCCATGACGTTAGTCATCACGCCGAAAATGCCGTCCTGAGAGTAGAAGATGTAGTTGACGATGCCCTCGACGTCGACGCCGGCGTGGGATATTGAAGCTGGAAAATACTCGCCAAAATAAGCGTACAGCATCGCAAAAATACTGATTGCCGGGATCCACGGGCCGAGTGCGCGACGCGCAACTTCCAGTGCGACGATGCATGCAACAAACGCAATTCCGAAATCCGTCTTGGTCCAACCCCCCGCACGCTCGATGAGATTGCGATACTCCCACATGAAGTATCCAATGGAGATGCTGGCCAGCCCGATAAGGATCAAATCTAGCGATCGTGGCTTCCAAAGGAATGTCACTGACACGACAACAATGACTGCCCAAAGTCCATAATCAATAAGGCTGGGGCCCAGTTCATCAATCATATCCAGACGCAACACGGTCCAGAAAACCGCCGCGAGGCCGATGCCGGCAAGCGTTAGATCTTGAAGGTCAGGGGGTGCCCATGACATCCCCTGGCGAAGGGGGAGAACCAGCAGTGCAAGGACCCAGGTCACCAGGGTATAGACGCCGAGATGAATGTGATCTTCAGCGATGCCGGGCCCCGCTGACCACAGTGCAAACAATCCTAGTCCGATTGCAGGTAGTTGAAACGCGTATTTCCAGAAACCAGTAAGTTGATGGGCGACGCCCAAAGGTCCGTCGGATTCTGCATCGACTGCTTGAGTTTGCTTTTCTGTCATGGCCCGAGACTAGGAATGCTGGTCGCACTCGCGCTGTTTTTTGCCGCGCGAGTGTGAATTCGGTCGTAGCGCATTGCGGACAGCGTGCTGCTATTTGCCCTTCTCTTTCCAGAATTTTTGAGCACCGGGATGCAATGGTGCAACCAAGTTCTTATTGCCATTGGCAATCGTCATTTGCTTCGCGCGTCCGCCGTACGCCGCCGTCAGATATTTGGTACCCTCTGCTGAATAAATGCTGTTCAAGAAGCGATACACGAGATCGTCGGGAACGTCCTTGTGCGCGATCAGCAATGTGCCCGTGCCGATCGTCATGGTATCCTTGTCAACGTTCGGGTACACTGTTGCGGGGATTTTCACCGGTTCGAAATAAGGGAACGCCTCGTAGAAATCGCTTGCCTTGGCTGGTGCGTTGAGATCGATGAATCGGATCTTAATCTTGCTCGCCGTGCCGCGAATAAAACCACTGCCAATGCCTGGGTGCCAATTGTAAGCTGCAACCTTTCCGTTCACCAACTGGTCAGAGCTCTTTTTGCCGGCGTAGACGTCTTTGAACGTTCCCCACAGTTTCACGTGCTTCAGGAGCTTGGTGAGGTTCTTGGCCGATCCGGAGCCAGGGCCGCCCATCGAGATCGTCTTACCCTTAATATCGCTAAGCGTCTTGATCGGACTGTTGTCAGGCACGACGAAATGGCCGACCGAGCCGAACAGAAAAGTGACGTAACGTACATTGGCTGCGGGCTTTTTGAATGAGCCAATGCCCTTTACACCATCATGCAAGTCACTAGCGAAAACAAGCCCCATGTCGGTCTTGCGTGCATCGACCTGCCGCGTGTTGTCGAGTGAGCCTGCGGATGCTTTCGAAGACGCGCTGACACCATTGACGTTCTTCGTGGCAAATGCAGCCAGACCGCTGGCGACTCGATTAAAAGCGCCCTTGGTTTGCCCTCCGTTGATGGTGAGGCGTACATCCTGAGCAATGACCTGTTGCCCCCCCAAGGTGGCGCCAACAAGAGCACTGGCGACTCCGGCAGCCATCAGGCTGTATTTTCTGTGGTTTGACGTCATTGTTTCCTCCTTGTGCGCACTATGCGAATTTGAACATTGATTTGAGAGTGGGTGAAGTTCATCTCCTCGTTGCAGGGCCGCGCTTTTCGCGGTCAGTTTAGTTGTGTTTTGCCACATTATATGTCCGTTGCCACATCATGTGTGCGGCGCCGATTGCCAAGCCGGCCGCGTTCAACCACGCCGGCTGAAGGAACAACAATGCGGCAGCAGCGACCAAAATGAGACGAGATGGCCAACTCAATACTGCCAGCCCGTAACCCATTGCTGCCATCGCAATGAAATAGATGCCCGCGAGGCAGGCCGCCAATCGGTACGCAATGTCAAGCGCGGATCCCTGCATCAAAAGTAGCTCCGGATAGTACGTGAACAGGAACGGCGCGATAAAAGCAGTGATCGCAAGGCGGCATGCTGTTAGACCGGTGTCCATGGCATTGGCCCCAGAAATGCCGGAGGCACCGTAGGCGGCCAACGCCACGGGGGGCGTGATCGAGCTGATCACTCCGAAATAAAAAATGAACATGTGCGCTGCGACCAGTGATGTGCCCAACTCATTGAGGGCCGGTGCAACTACGATCACGAGCAAAAGGTAGGCGGCGACAGTCGGCAATCCCATGCCCATAACCAGCGATGCAAACATCACGAGGACCAGCGCAAGAAACAGCGAGACCGTTGCCACTTCGGTGACAAATATTGAAATTCTCACGCCAAGGGCGGCCAACACCAACAGTCCGACAACCATGCCGATGGCTGAAGTGGCAGCCACCAGACTGAGCGCGTTCTTTGCCCCTTTCTCGAAACCGGTAAGTACGGCCCGGCCATAGTCCGCCGCCCCTTCAGTTGCTGACGGCACCGGCCCCTCCCTCAATACCGGTAGCGCGATCAGATAGATTACAAGTGACGCCAGGGCTGCCGGCACTAAGAGACCGACATACGGTAGCTGACCGATCCAAAGCAATTCAGAAGGCAACTTCCAGGTAGCTGTCGCCAAAGCCAGCGGGAACGCGATCGGAAAGCCGCGAAGCGTTGGCAGCGCCGCACATGCAAGGCCAAGGGCAAATAAGACCAAGCGTACCCAACCGACCTCCCCGAAGAAGGGGACGACCAGTCTGCCGCCGAAGAATTCTCCCAAGTCGATCGGGCCATATGCGAGCCCAAGCGCACCAAGCACGGTGGCACCCGCTATGAGAGCACCCGAGTCACCCCATCTCGAACGTATCCAGCGCAACGAGCGAACGAGATCCACCATCACAAGCAGTGCGACGACGGCTTTGAAACCAGCCCGTCCCGGGGTTTCACCGCTGATGATGCTAGCCATTAGGATCAAGACCGGTATCAGCAAATAGCCGCCTTTCTCGATCTGTTCTCTAGCGCTTGGGATCTCTTGCGTGTCCATCCCGCGCAACTTGATGCGCGATGCTTCAAAGTAGATGGAGCACGATAGACTGAAGAAATAGAGAAGGGCTGGGATCAGGCCGTACATCATGAGGTCTAGATACGGAACGCCGATGATTTCCGACATAATGAATACTCCGGCTCCCATGATGGGTGGCATTATCTGTCCACCACACGACGCGACGGCCTCAACGGCCCCAGCCATCCGCTTGGAGAATCCGGTTTTGATCATAAGTGGAATTGTGAATGTTCCGGTGCTTACGACATTTGCCATCGTGCTACCCGACACCATTCCAAACATCGAACTTGCAACGACCGCTGACTGCGCCGGCCCGCCCCTGTAGCGGCCTGTCAATGCGAACGCCAGATCCATAAGGATTTGCCCAGCACCGGTTGCTTCAAGCACGCCTGAAAGCAGAATGAAAATGAAAATGAACTCGGTCATGATGCCGGTGATCGAGCCGAACGTGCCATCTGTCGTCAGCCAGAGATAAGCTGCAAGACGGTCGTGATCGCTGCCTTGATAAGGAAACGACGATGGATCCAAGGCGGATCGTACATCACCAAACAGGAGCGCAATGGCCATGACAGCTAACAAGCCTAAGGCCGCCTTTGGGCCACCCAAATATCGGGCGATGGTGAGCGCAAGGAGCGCCCCTGCGGCTACCAGAACGATGTCGCCCCAGTAGGCATAAATGACGACTGTTAAGCAGATAAAGAACAGCGGTAGACCGGCAACGCGGCGAACCATATCAAGTACGACAATTGGCCCGATGAGCGCGACCAGAAGGTCTGTCTTGGTCTCTGCGCCAAGACGATCAGCCAGTGCGGCTTCATTGACGATCAGATAACCGCAGCAAACAAGCGCAACGAGTATTAGCAAATAGTCCCAAAACGCCGCCGCGACCCTGAGCGGTTTTGCCAAGTCTTCGCGCGTCGTCCACTGGGCCGTTGGATGAAGCAGGAATGTCAGGACCGCCGCGAATGCCAACATTGTGGCCCGTTGACCGAGTGGTGGCAATATCTCGAAACCGACCGTGTAGAACTCGAACGCGGCGAAGGCCAGAGCCAAGAGCCACGTAAAACCGGCGCACCATTTATGATATCGCGCCAACGGCCACGACTCCTGCTCAGTCAAATATCGAGGAAGTTGTCCCCCGCATTAAAGCAGGGGTCAAACAAGTTGCGGGGACACCTGGTTACGAGCAGCCTTTGTGACCAATTTCCTGGTAATAGCGCCTGGCACCCTCATGCAACGGGAATGCGAGACCTTCACACGCCGCTTCCAATGTTACCGCTTTGGCCTTCGTGGTTGCCTTCTTGTAATCATCTAGGTTCTCAAACAGAGTTTTCGTGACCTTGTAGACAAGATCAGCCGATGTGTTCGTGCTCGTGGAGAAACCAAAAAATAGGCCCAAAGTGGTTGCTGGCGTGGTGTTCTTCTGCGCATCGCCGTAGGCGTCTGGCGCCACGCTGTCGACGGTTACGCCGCTACCGATATCGTCGGCAATTTTCTTGATGACAGCTGGGTCCATGTGAACCAACCGAAAACTCTTGGTCGTCGCCATTTCTCGCAGGGCCGAGATGGGTGTTTTGCCAAGTGTCAGGTGTGCTGCAACGTTGCCGTTGCGCAATTGGTTGAAGCCGCCGCCGAACCCGGGTGTGGTTGCTTTCAGCTCTGACATCTTGATGCCATGCGCTTCAATAAAGATCTTGCCGAATGTCTGCGTGGTACTCGAAGCCTTACCGACCGAGATCGTTTTGCCCTTTAGATCCGCAATCGATTTGACGGGCGAGTCCGCTAGCGTCACCCACTGCAGGTTGCCGAACGGATATGCCATGACCCCGCGAAGCTTATCTTTGGCTCCTTCAGTCTTGAAGCGGCCTTCACCGTTGTACGCCCAGGCACCGATCGGACCACCGATCCCAAACGCAAACTCGGCAGATCCCTTATTTAGGAGCCGCGCCTGGGCGACCATGCCACCGGATGTTTGCGGTTGGGCGTTCATCCCTGCTTTATCTCTGAGGAGTTTGCTGAGGCCAACTGCCATAGCATAGGCGCCCCCTTTGAGACCGCCACCCAATACTTTGACATCTTGCGCCAGGGCACTCGTGCCAAGTGTCAAGACCGAACAGGCTATGATCGCCGTTCCAAATTTCACCTTTTGCATACTTCACTCCTAACATTTTACAGAACTGATCATCACGATGCGACTTGCAAGAATTTACTATGAATGCCGTCCAAGTTTCTCTGACAGCTCCGCCGCTATTGCGTACAGGGCCTTCGTTTTTATGCGCAGTAGTTTCGGCGTCATGCGCCAAACAGGACCTGAAATGCCGATGGCGGCAACATGGCGTCCCGCAAAATCTTGGGCGGTCGTTGCTACGCACGTTACGTCAGGGTCAAATTCGCATCTGTCGTACGCAATGCCTGTCTTGCGCACGTCTTTGAGCTCGTTACAGAGAGTTTCGGCATTCGATATAGATTTGCCTGTAAACGCTTTGAATTCATGCTTGGCGAGAAGCTGTTCGAGCTCATCGGATTGCATTGTTGCGAGCAAAGCCTTGCCGGTGGCCGTAACGTGAACAGGCCGAGTCGTGCCGGCCCGGCTTGAGAGTTGAAGCATGCCCGTCGCCGCCGTCCGGGCAATGACAACGACCTCGCTCTGTGAACGAACGGCCAGGTTTGCGGACTCTCCGGTATCTCGGCTTAGGCGCTCGAGTAGCGGCGTCGCTAACGACAACAATGTCGTTTCGTTGAGGGCGCCTGCCGCCAATTTGAAGAGGTGACTGCCAATGCGATATCTCTTGGTTTCAGAGATCTGCGCGACGATACCGAGCTTGTCGAGCGTCTTCACGAGATGAAACACAGTCGAGTTGTTCAATCCCATTTGGCTGCTCAGTTCGGCCAGGGAAATCCCATTGGGATTTCTCGACACGAGATCTACAATCAAAATGGCACGCTCGATAGACTGGATGCCACCGCGTTCGCGTTTGACGGCGACCGGTTTTCGTGCAGATCGGCGCGCGCGCTTTAACGTCAGTGCAGCCTCTGCTTCGCTTCGGCTCGTGGTCCGCTTCGCTACCATGGTCGCGCCTGCCTCTTCGACATGCG
>JBPCWA010000602.1:0-3319 GCA_051009975.1 Hyphomicrobiaceae bacterium | reverse complement strand
GTCGAAGCATTCACACTTAACGAAATGACGATCGTCGGCTGAACATGCCGCAAACAGGAGACCTCACATGAAAGCCGTAGCCCTGAAGAGCTATTTGCCGATTGAACAGGCTGACTCATTTCTGGATGTCGATCTTCCAAAACCTGAGCCGAGCGGTCGCCAGTTGCTGGTTGCGGTGAAGGCCATTGCCGTCAATCCGGTTGACACCAAAGTGCGGGCAGGTCGTGGAAAAGATCCAGATATGACCGAGGACCCACCCCGTGTCCTTGGTTGGGATGCCAGCGGTGTGGTTGAGGCTGTCGGACCGGACGCCACATTGTTCGAGCCTGGCGATGAGGTCTGGTACGCGGGAGACATCACGCGCCCAGGCTGCAACTCCGAATTTCAGGTCATCGATGAGCGTATCGTTGGCCGAAAGCCTGAGACGCTCAACCATGCCGAAGCAGCGGCGCTGCCCCTTACTGCGATCACGGCCTACGAAGCGTTCTTCGATCGGCTTGACATCGGTCGGGATGGTGCGAACCAGGGTCAATCGATCCTGATCATCGGTGGCGGTGGTGGTGTCGGTTCGATTGGCATTCAGCTTGCCAAACATGCAGGCCTGATCGTCATCGCAACTGCTTCGCGGCCTGAGACCGACGCCTGGGTGAGAGAGCTTGGCGCCGATCATGTCGTCAATCACCGTGAGAACATGGTCGCACAAGTCCGTGCGCTCGGCATGATGCACGTCGACCACGTCGCGATCTTCAACGATATGCGCCATTGGGCGGTGGCGGTCGAACTGATCCGGCCGCAAGGCGGAATTGTCTCAATTGACGATACGAACCTGCCAATGCCGATGGAAGACATGAAGATGAAAGCGGCTAGCTTCCACTGGGAGTTCATGTTTGCGCGCGCGATGTTCGAAACGCCTGACATGATCGAACAGCACAAGCTGCTGAACTGGGTGGCGGATCAGATCGATGTCGGCCGAATGCGAACCACCGTCAGCGAAGTACTTTCGCCCATCAACGCCGCCAATTTACGAGAGGCTCATCGGCGGATCGAAACCGGCAAGGCCAAGGGCAAAATCGTTGTCGAGGGTTTCTAGCCGCACCGCGGAGATGAGGCGTCAAGGTCGAAAAAGCGACTGAACGAAAGCAGGAGGAAACGATGGCATTCGAGCGCGATAAGAGCGGCGAGATTTCCCCGGAGACGAGGCTGGCGGAGATGGGGCTTGCTTTGCCACCTGCACCTGATGCACTCGTTTCCAGCTATGCGCCCTGGGCCATCACCGGCACCTGCTCATAACTTCTGGCCAGTTTTCATATCGAGACGGCGAGCTGGCCTATATCGGCCGGATGGGATCCGATCTCGATGCGGAACAATCCTATGATGCCACCGTCTGGCAGCTCTCAATGGAATTGCCCAGATAAAGGCCGCATTGGGCTCCCTCGAACAAGTTAGTCAGATCGTTCGTCTCGAAGGGACAATGCAAGTCGCCCCCGGCTATCGCGATCGTCCCCATGCCTTGAATGGGGCTTCCGATCTAATTGGCTGGGTATTTGGAGATCGCGGTCGTCACTCGCGCATGATCTACACCAATCCGGAGATGCCTTTGAATGCTCCTGTCCTTCTTGTTTTGTGGGTTGAGATCAAGAAATGACCGAAGTCGGCTTTGAAGAGTAGGGAGATGACATCCGCTGGTAAATCGAGGCCGGAACAAGACACCTATGCAGCTGGAGGCGACCAGGATTCGATGAGCAACGCACGGGCAAGGACTGACAACCATCTGGGCTCAAGCTTGCGTTGCTGGCCCGGGAAGGTTGTGTTCATTTGCGCTTGCAGTCGTCGTTAGAGTTGTGGGCACCTCCGAGGTGGCATCAGAAGCCAAGCCCACATCCGAGCTGTTCTGAGATCAGACCTCAAGTTCCAGCCGCTAAATCCAACTTTGCGGAGATGCAAGTCCAAAGGCCGGTGTATTTTTTGGGGGCGACAATAAAAAGGGCGTTACCAGCGGCGTGCTGCTCAAGTTTTCCAATGGCTTCTCGTCGCCACCGCATATCTACAACATCAGCAGCCGCGCAGTGGTAATAAGCGGTACGGTGCATAACGGCACCCCCAACGCCAAAACCATGTGGATGGGCCTGGCGTCGTATTGGACGCAACTTGCTAGCGAGATGCACATTATGTCGCCATTCATCGGCTCCGAACTTGTACTCAGCGGCAGGACCCTGCATTTGCTGGCTGGCAGCATTGCATCAGATCAAAGATAGCGATCCTGACACGAAACATAACGCGACCCAGGTTTGATGGAGCTAACGCGGATTGAGCTGACAGCATTGATGCCACTCACCAGTTCCAATTGGGAAGCGATCGCGTGTCGGCGAACAAGCATATGCGTGGACCGCCGTCGCGAGTAAGATCAATGCTACGGGTATTCCACGTAGCATGACTGATACCCCCGTGTGAAAACGGTAACCGTCCCGTGCGATGAAGCAATGCTTCCAGGAAAATGTCGGCACTTCGTTGGGCAGGAATTGCTGCTAGGTCTGCTTCAGCTTGTCCTCAACGCGTTGGCCTCAAACTACTGATGTTTGCGATGAGTTGATCAATCTCAGCTGCAGAAAGCTGACGTTTCGGCATTGCGTCGTGCGGTTTCACAATAGCCCGTGACATTGAGGCACGAAGCGACAGGATCGGGTAGCGCCGATGGTTGTCGCGAAGCGGTGGTGCGCCTGAATTTGGGCTAGAACCTATGAGACCAACGGTATGACACCAGGAACAGTCCTTTGTTGCGATCTCCCGGCCCTTTGCGATCAGCAGGTTATTTCCTTCTGCAACGTGAGATTTCGCGGCAAGCCGCCGTAGTCCATCTCGGGCTCCAGCAAGTGAAGGGTCGATTGTCAATGCCCGTTCGAAGTCATTGATAGCCGCTTTCTTATCTCCCAAAGCTTCATTGACGTAACCACGATAATTGGAGGCAAGTGCATACAGAGGCGGCAGTTGCGTCGCAATGGCATCCATGACGCTTGCGAACTCGACCAAAAGCATCTCGCCGGTTGTCTTGACGATACGACCACCACCGGCAATTTTTTTGGGTCGATGGTCTCCGCGTGGTGAGCCTTCTGGCACGCGATCGTCCCCTCCTCTATCCGATCTCTCGACTTCGGTGTCTTGATCGAGGCGGTTAGGCCTTTAGCCACTCATGCTGCCCCTGCTCGGGTCCGCTTGCCTGCCAGCCCGTGTGAGAACTCCGATTGATCATATTGCTGTCGCAGTGTGAATCGGGGTGGGTGATCATCGATGGCCGGCTTTGTGGAAGGACGCAATCGCGGGC
>JBPCWA010000601.1:0-11831 GCA_051009975.1 Hyphomicrobiaceae bacterium | reverse complement strand
GTAAGATGCTCCTGAAATATGATGGCAACTGTCGCGCCAAGCACTTTGGCTGATCGATTGGTGGCAAATACCGCCGATCAATCGCGCCGAGGTTGTGTAGGCACACCCGCGACTATATAGCAGCACGGACACGGTTAGGGATTTTTGTGGTCCTATTTCGCTTTTTTCGATTTTTCAATGTCCTGCTTTGCATCCTTTGATGTCAGCCAGCCATTCGCAATCTAAACCTGAAGTGCAACTTCAAAAAACCTGCTGATCAATGAGAAGTGCGTGCGAGCATGGCGGCAGACGACGAATTCAGAGACAGAAACGTCGTCGTTCGCGAGTTTGACCGATCGAAGATGTGAAACGATGGGGCGACCGATGCGCTCGAACAGCGATGCACCGACCGGCCTGTCCAGGCTGCGAACCTGCGCGGGCGGCGTCGGTTAGTTGCCCCCTAGCAAGCGTGCAGCGAGAGTGAAGCTGCCAGCGACCGCCGCACAGTGGAACGCCGGAATGAGGGGCAGATGCGACACATAGATATTATCGATCTGAGTTATTGAAAGTATATATTGGACATATGGATGGGGCATGACTACCGTCCATCACATGCAAAGAGACCGACTTCCTGGAGCACGATGAATGACAGGTATTGAACGCGGCAGCTCAGAAACCGGCGATGCCCTCTTACTGACACCGGGACCGCTCACCACCTCGAAGACTGTCAAATCTGCGATGGTGCATGATTGGGGATCTCGTGATGCTGATTTTGTTCGCATCAACGCCGAAGTTCTTCGTGATTTACCCAAGATCATAGGTGCCGAGGACAGCCATGTTGCTGTCCCTATGCAGGGATCTGGCACGTTCGCGGTCGAAGCCATGTTGACAACGTTCGTTCCGCGAGACGGGAAGTGCCTGCTGCTGGTCAACGGCGCTTATGGTCAACGAGCACGGAAAATTCTCGAAATCGCCTGTCGCCAATGTAGCGTCCTCGAAACGCCCGAAGATACCCGGCCAGATATCTCGTTGCTTGATCGCACGCTGGCTTCAGACAAGGACATTACGCATGTCTTTGCCGTTCACTGTGAAACCACAAGCGGTATCCTCAATCCGATCGCCGAAATCGGTGAGGTTGTCGAACGCTATGGTCGATCATTTCTGATCGATTCAATGAGTGCTTTTGGGGCACTGGAACTCGATGCAAGGAAGATCAAGTGCGATGCTGTGGCCGCCTCGTCTAACAAATGCATCGAAGGTGTGCCAGGGCTAGGCTTTGTCATTTGCCGACGCGACGCATTAAGCGAAACGAAAGGAAACGCAACGACGCTGGTCCTTGATCTTTACGACCAATGGCAGGGTCTTGAAGCAAACGGTCAGTATCGCTTTACACCCCCAATTCATGTCATCGTGGCTTTCCATCGCGCGCTAGTAGAATTCTTTGCCGAGGGTGGACAACCAGGGAGGGGCCGCCGCTACAGCGATAATGCACGCGTCTTAATTGATGGCATGCGTGAACTCGGGTTCAAACCATTGCTACAAGCTGATCTTCAGGCACCAATTATCGTCACGTTCCACATGCCGGAGCATCCTCGCTTCAACTTCCAAGAGTTCTACGACCGTCTTAAAGATCTGGGATATGTGATTTATCCGGGCAAACTCACAGTGGCCGATAGTTTCAGAATCGGATGCATCGGGCGACTCGATCACACGCACATGAGGCAGGCACTCGCCGCAATGCGCGGAACACTTGAGGAAATGGGTGTGCGCGATCTGAGATCGGCTGTCTGATCGGGCAAGTACAAGGATGACAATCGTGACCAACAGTGAAAGAGTTGCAACATTCCAGTGTAATGGCAGAACATACCGCAAGCCACAGAAACCAACTATTGTTGTCTGCATCGATGGTTCGGAGCCAGGCTACATCGAGGCGGCGATCGCCGCAGGTCGTGCTCCAAATTTCGAGCGTTTCATCAAGAATGGCGCCAACCTGACCGTGCACTCAGTTGTTCCCAGTTTCACCAACCCCAACAATATGTCCATCATCACCGGCAGGCCGCCGGCCGTCCATGGTATAGCTGGCAACTATTTCTTCGATCCGGCCACCGGTGAAGAGGTGATGATGAATGACGCCAAGTTTCTCCGCGCACCCACGATCATGAAAGAATTCCACGATGCTGGCGGCCGCGTCGCAGTGATCACCGCGAAGGATAAACTGCGCGGCCTGTTGTGTAAGGATATCGACTTTTCTTCAGGACGTGCTGTCGGCTTCTCGTCGGAGAAAGCCGATCAGGTCACAGCCCAGTACAACGGCATTGAAAACGTCGTCGAGCTTGTCGGCATGGCCGTTCCCGACGTCTATTCTTCTGAATTGTCGGAGTTCGTGCTCGCTGCCGGAGTTAAGCTTCTTGCGACCCGCAGTCCTGAGCTGATGTACTTGTCAACCACCGACTACATTCAGCACAAGGCGGCGCCCGGGTCGCAGATCGCGAACGATTTCTATGCCATGATGGATCGATACGTTGGTGACTTGGATGCTGCCGGTGCCAATCTCGTTCTGACTGCAGACCATGGCATGAACGATAAGGTTCAACCGGATAAGACACCCAAAGTCGTCTACTTGCAGGAACTGTTCGATCAATGGCTCCGCAAAGACGTTGATGCAGGTGGCGCACGCGTCATTCTACCAATCACGGACCCTTACGTTGTCCACCACGGCGCACTCGGATCATTCGCCACTGTCTATCTGCCACCCGATACCGAGCTCGAGGACATGACGAAGCGATTGCTGGATATCGACGGAATCGATATCGCTATTGGACAGTCGGAGGCCTGCGAGCGCTTCGAATTACCGCCGGACCGCATTGGCGATTTGGTTGTAATCTCCGGCAAACACACCGTCCTCGGCACGTCAGAAGCACGCCACGACTTATCCGGTCTTGGCGAACCTTTGCGCTCGCACGGAGGCACCACCGAACAAGTTGTCCCGCTGATATCTAATCGTCCGATTTCCGTGCAGGACAGCCAACCTATACGCAACTTCGACGCATTTGACGTCGCCCTGAACCAAATCAGCTGAGGCAATCATCATGCAGGAAAGAGTAACGAGCCTACCCATCGGCACACATGAGCAAATGCGGATAGGCGGCAATTTTGTCGACTCCGATGATCGATTGGCCGTGAAGAACCCATACACCGGTGAGACGGTTGCAACAGTGCCAGCTGCAAATCCCGCTCAAGTGGCCGAAGCATTTCGGATGGCAAACAGCTATACCCCGAATCTCAGCCGTTACGATCGTCAGAAAATCCTGATCCGGACGGCAGAAATATTGGAGCGGCGCAAACAGGAAATCGCGCGCCTGATCACTGCGGAGTCCGGACTTTGCATGAAAGATTCGTTGTATGAGGTTGGTCGAGCTTATGACGTTTATACGCTTGCCGCTCAGATGGCGATCCGAGATGACAGCGAAGTATACTCATGCGATATTACGCCCCAAGGTAAAGCGCGCCGTATCTATACCTCGCGCACGCCAGTTCTCGGTGTTGTGTCTGCGATTACGCCGTTCAATCATCCGCTGAACATGATCAGCCACAAAATCGCTCCTGCAATTGCTACCAATAACTGCGTTGTTGCGAAGCCGACTGAGTTGACACCGCTTACGTGCCTCCTGCTAGCTGACGTTCTCTATGAGGCTGGTTTGCCGCCAGAAATGTTCTCTGTTGTAACTGGCAACCCGTCTACCATGGGCAACGCAATGATTGTTGACCCGCGTGCGGATGTCGTCACGTTTACTGGCTCGGTTGCCGTTGGCAAATATATATCGGAGAAAGCCGGCTATAAGCGACTTATCTTGGAACTCGGCGGAAATGATCCTCTCATTGTTCTCGAGGACCTCAACGACAATGATCTTGACAAGGCTGCGCAACTGGCCGTTGCCGGGGCGACAAAGAACTCCGGCCAGCGTTGCACTGCCGTGAAGCGAATTCTGTGCGTGGAGAAGGTTGCGGACAAGTTCGCCGAGCGCGTCGTCCATCACGCTAGCGCGATCAAGGCCGGCGACCCGTCGGACCCGGACACAGACGTCGGCACGGTCATTCACGAGAATGCGGCTCGCTTGTTCGAGAGCCGTGTTGACGACGCTTGCGAGAAAGGTGCAAAGGTACTGCACGGCGCCCCACGAGAAGGTGCCCTGTTCCCACCCACCGTCGTTGATTGCGTGGCCTACGATTGCGAACTCGTACACGAAGAGACATTTGGTCCGGTTGTTCCAATCATCCGTGTTCCCTCAGAGCACGAAGAGATTATAAAGATCTCAAATTCAACCGCGTTCGGTCTGTCAGCGGGCGTCTGTACAAACCGGATCGATACAGCGACCAAATTTATAAACGGCCTACACGTGGGCACGGTCAACATATGGGAAGTGCCGGGCTACCGCATAGAGTTGTCACCGTTTGGCGGGATCAAAGATTCGGGCCTTGGCTACAAGGAAGGAGTTTGGGAAGCGATGAAGAGTTACACCAATGTAAAGACCTACTCTTTGCCTTGGCCAGTGTAAGTGTCGTCTTGGACCGTGAGCGTTTTCTGACAAAGGATGCTGTATTACAGCAAAGCTCTATCAGTTGAAGGGACAGGACACTGAGATGGTTGACGAAGCTAGCCGCCACTTGGCCTGCGCTCGCGTGACGGCACGCCGACGTCGGCTGTTCGGTTGTGGTGGAATCTAGGATGTCGGATCCGCCAGCGCGCAGTGTAAACGTTGTGATCGTAGGGGCCGGCGTTATTGGGTGCTCCATCGCCTGGGCGCTTTCCCAGCGCGGCGTGTCAGACATTTTAGTGCTCGACAAGAGTGCCATTACGAATGGCTCAACGTGGCATGCTGCGGGACTCGTCGGTCAGTACCGCCGGCAGCAAGATCTTGCCCGTTTGATGCAAATCTCAGCGCAGGTTTATAACGACCTGGAGGCGGAGACGCCAATCGACTGGAAGGCAAGCGGGTCACTTCGCTTGGCGGCGTCCGTGGGTCGATGGCGAGAGCTGCAAGAGTCTACCTCAATTGCTCGCAGGTATGGGATCGAGTTTCACCTGCTTTCTGGCAGCGAAGCACAAAGTCTCTTTCCATTGATGGAAATTGACGACCTTCACGGAGCAGCATTCATTCCCGGCGATGGCTATATCGATCCTAACAGTTTGACTCTGGAATATGCAAATCGCGCGCGTAGCGGTGGGGTTATTTTTGTCGAAAACTGTCTTGTTCAATCAATCGACCGGCAGGGTGATCGCCTCACTACCGCACTGACAAACCTCGGACCAATCACAGCGCGGAAGTTTGTGTTGGCGCCCGGTGTTTGGGCCCGAAGACTGGCCCGGTCCTTTGGCGTAACAATTCCAGTTAGTGCGGTCGAGCATCAATACGTTGTCACAGAGAAGGACCCCAGGATCCCTGCAACGCTGCCGGCGCTTCGCGATCCAGACAGCGACTTTTACGTGAAGCCTGAGGTTGGCGCCTTGGCCGTCGGCGGCTGGGAGGCCGACGCCCGACTGGCAAGTCAGGGCGATGTGCCACTAGGTTTTGCTCGTGAGCTCTATAATGGTGATCTTGATCGATTAACGCCACTTCTGCAGGCGGCCGCAAAGCGCATCCCGGTTTTCGGAGATCTCGGGATTCGACAGATCATTAATGGCCCGATCCCCGTCTCCGCTGATGGTGAACCAATTCTAGGCGCTTTGTCGGGCCTAGATAACGCATATGTGGCGGCGGGTTTTACGTCTGGCATCGCAGCATCGGCAGGTGCAGGGCAGATACTGGCAGATTGGATAGTCAACGGTGAGCCGACATTTGCTTTACCGAGTCTCTACCCCAGCCGATTTGATCAGCTGCCGCCGGATGATGTGGCTCTCGATCATAGAGCTCTTGTCGCATATAGCAGCTATTATGTTCTCTCAGAGGAATATATAGTTAGCAACTCTTCGGAGGTGACATCAAGTACCAAACTACAGGATTAGTTGTGCGTGCGGCTTCATTTGGAGTGTGCACGACCGGTTCCAAAATTGGGAGGAAAGAATATGAAAAGGTTATGTCTGACTGGGCTCACCGCAGCTATTGTGTTGTCCGGGCTCACAGCGCTGCCGGCGATGTCCGCTACTGAACTGACGGTCTATACAGCAGTCGAAGCTGAAGACCTGAAAAAGTATGCCGCTGAATTCAACAAGGTGCATCCGGACATCAAAATTAATTGGGTGCGCGACTCGACCGGCATCGTAACGGCAAAACTGTTGGCCGAAAAGAACAACCCCAAAGCCGATGTTGTCTGGGGGCTGGCAGCCACCAGCCTCATGCTGCTCGGTGGTGAAGGTATGTTGCAGCCATATGCGCCAAAGGGGTTGGACAAGCTCGACAGCAAATTCCGGGATTCGGCCAATCCGCCTTCTTGGACAGGTATGGACGCGTGGGTCGCATCGATCTGCTACAACACGGTTGAAGGCAAGAGGAGCAATGTGCCAGCACCGACATCCTGGAAGGACTTGCTCAAGCCTGTCTATAAGGGGCACGTCATCATGCCGAACCCGAATTCGTCAGGCACCGGCTTCCTCGATGTATCGTCGTGGCTACAGTTGTTCGGCGAGAAAGGTGGTTGGGAATATATGGATGGCTTGCACAAGAATATCTCGCGGTACACTCACTCTGGTTCCAAACCTTGCAAGCTTGCAGCAGCAGGTGAGACCACGATTGGTGTATCGTTCGCATTTCGCGGTGCAAAGTCCAAGGCAGCCGGAGCTCCACTCGAAATTATTGTACCGTCAGAAGGTATCGGCTGGGATATGGAGGCAACTGCAATTATCAAGGGCACGAAGAAGCTCGATGCGGCCAAGAAACTCGTCGACTTCTCTGTGTCGCGTGACGCCAACGTTATGTACAACAAAGGATATGCCGTTGTTGCGATTCCCGGTATAGCGAAGCCGGTCGAGCACTTCCCGCCGAACATTGGGAAGGCGATGATTGAGAATGATTTCGCCTGGGCAGCGAAGAACCGGAAAAAGATTCTGGCCGAATGGCAAAAGCGTTACGACACAAAGTCGGAACCAAAGAAATAAGCCCTGCAATACGCACGACGTATTTGCTGCCGTGAGTCCCGCCCGGCATCCGCCGGGCGGGACGTTGTCAATGCGCAGGCGCGGGAATACAGTCAAATACAACAATCTCTGGATCAAGCGACATGGCGCAGGTATCGGCAATGCACGAGGCCGCTAAGCAGGCAAATCCGTATCTGCAGATTTCCAATCTCAGTAAACTGTTCGGCGGTTTTACCGCCCTCAAAGATATTGCGTTGACCATCAATGAAGGTGAATTTGTTTGTTTCCTGGGCCCATCAGGCTGCGGAAAGACTACATTGCTTCGCGCTATCGCAGGTCTCGATATTCAAACTACCGGGACGATCGTGCAGGCTGGGAAGGACATCTCAAACCTTCCCTCGTCGGAGCGCGATTTCGGGATTGTATTTCAGTCGTACGCGTTGTTCCCCAACTTGAAAGTATCGCGCAATGTTGCATACGGTCTAGAGAACATGCGTCTCCCAAGGGGGCAAATCCGCGCCCGCGTCCAGGAATTGCTCGAACTTGTCGGACTATCCGACCAGGGCGACAAGTATCCGGCACAACTTTCCGGCGGTCAGCAACAACGCGTGGCGTTGGCTCGAGCACTAGCAACATCGCCAGGTTTGCTGCTGCTCGACGAGCCACTAAGTGCGCTAGATGCAAGGGTCAGAAGCCACCTGCGTCACGAGATAAAGCAACTTCAGCATCAGCTCGGAGTCACCACTATCATGGTCACCCATGATCAGGTGGAAGCTTTGACGATGGCGGACCGAATCGTAGTCATGAATCATGGGGTCATCGAACAGGTGGCGACACCCGTCGAGGTTTATCGTGAGCCAACGACATTATTCGTTGCCGATTTTATCGGCGAAATGAACAAGGTGCCCTGCACTATCACGGGCCCCGACCAAGTCAAGCTTGGCAGACATCATCTTCGCAGCCGTGAACATGGCCTTGTGGTAGGCACCTCCGCAACGATGGCAATACGCCCGGAAGATATCGTTCCGCATGGCGATGGGGCACTTCCTATAGGTCAGGCTGACGCCAGAGATGAGCCGTCCAATGCAATGCGGGCCAGGATCGGGGAGATGGAGTTCTTAGGATCGTTCTGGCGCGCGCTGCTTGTAGATGGTGATATCGGCAATACCGAGATGTTCGCTGATTTTTCGATCAATGCCGTACGACGGATGGGGCTCGCTGAAGGCATCGATATAGAAATCGAACTCCCGGCTGAGCGGGTCAACGTATTCTCGGAATCTGACTAGACGTGCAGCTGTGAGGAGATCGACATGACGACGACAGCAGTTGCACCTGAAAATGCTCTGACAATTAAGCCTAAGCTCTCGTCTGATGACTACGTCATGCGAGCCTTCATCATGCTTGTCGGTGTCTGGATGATTGTCACGGTTCTCCTGCCACTCTATTTCATGATGTCGAAAAGTGTGGAGAATAAGGACGGCGAATTCATTGGATTAGCCAATTTCGTTGAGTACTTCTCGACCCCGGCTCTATCACATTCGATTTACAATAGTCTATTCATTGCAGCGCTCTCGACGGTTATCACCGTCACGCTAGCTTTCATTTACGCATATGCGCTGACGCGAAGCGCAATGCGATTGAAAGGCCTGTTCAAGGTCATCGCCCTGTTTCCGTTGCTGGCCCCGTCGCTGTTGCCCGCCATCTCATTTGTCTATCTGTTTGGCAAGCAAGGCATTATTAATTGGGTGCTCGGCGGCAACTCGATCTATGGCCCTATTGGCATTGTGATGGGAGAGGTGTTTTACACGTTCCCTCACGCGATGATGATCCTTGTCACCGCATTGTCGTTGGCGGACCAACGGATCTACGAAGCGGCGATTGCGTTGCGCACCAGCGCACTGAAAACCTTCCTAACCGTTACATTGCCGGGCATCAAGTATGGTTTGGTTAGTGCTATTTTTGTAGTCTTCACGCTCGTCATCACGGATTTTGGTATTCCAAAGGTCATTGGTGGGCAGTTCAACGTCTTGGCCGTCGACATATACAAACAGGTCATCGGGCAACAGAACTTCCAGATGGGTGCCGTCGTTTCGGTCGTACTACTCATCCCTGCGGTCGCGGCATTTGTTGTCGACCGGATAGTGCAAAGACGACAGGTCGCATTACTATCGTCTCGATCCGTACCATACCAACCTAAATCATCTACTCTGTTTGATGGGTTGATGTTGGCTTACTGCTGTTTGATTAGCTTTCTCATTCTCGGAATTTTTGCGATGTCGACGTTTGCGTCGCTGGTCAAATTCTGGCCGTACAACCTGACTCTCGGCTTCAACAATTACAATTTCGATTTGATGGATGGCGGCGGTTGGGAGGCGTTCTGGAACTCGTTGCGCATGGCCCTCTATGTGTCAATATTTGGAACCGCCATCATATTCACCGGCGCCTACATGGTTGAAAAGGCCAGAGGCTTCAGGGAAATGCGTAGCGTGATCCAGTTCCTGTGCATGCTGCCGATGGCGGTTCCGGGCATGGTGCTTGGTCTGGCCTATATCTTTTTCTTTAATCACCCAAGCAATCCCTTGGGTGTCATCTACGGTACGATGGCAATACTCGTTATTTCGACGATCGCTCACTTCTATACTGTCGCCCACCTAACGGCGATGACGGCTCTTAAACAGATGGATCCCGAGTTTGAAGCCGTTTCTGCGTCGCTAAAAGTTCCGATTCTTAAGACCTTCATGCGCGTTACAGTTCCAGTTTGCATGCCGGCGATTTTGGACATTATGATATATCTGTTCGTCAATGCGATGACGACGGTATCAGCCGTAATCTTCCTTTATTCCCCGACGACCACGCTCGCCTCAGTGGCGGCGCTAAACATGGACGATGCCGGGGACATCGCTCCAGCCGCTGCCATGTGCACGATGATCGTTATCGCCTGCGCACTCGTGCGCATTTTGCACGCAATTGTTACGTTTGGAATTCAGCGATCGACGCAGGCTTGGCGGCGACAATCGTAGGCTTAAGCTCAGGATTGGAGGTTCCGAATGGTACCGATCAGCTCATCGCCGGTCGAGGAAAAGCGGGGGCTCGCCGTACCGCAGTCGGAGAGCGATACCAATTTAACAAATCGGCGTCTTGCGTGGCAGGCCGCCAACGTCGATGCCCCTACCAGGGACATGTTGCGTGCAGACGCTGACCATTTTCTCCATCAGTCGGTCTCTACACCGTGCCTCAACGCCATTGCGAAAGCAGAAGGTATTTGGATCGAGGATACGGCTGGTCGCCGCTATATGGACTTTCACGGAAATAGCGTCCATCACATTGGCTATGGCCATCCACGCCTGGTAAAAGCCATCACCGAGCAAATGAACGTGCTATCGTTTGCACCTAGACGCTACGCCTGTCAGACCGCCACAGAGCTCGCTCGTAAAATCGGTCAGATCGCTCCCGGTGATCTGACAAAAATCCTATTGACTACGGGCGGTTCGGATGCCAACGAAGTCGCCATCAAGATTGCAAGAACAGCGACGGGTCGCTTCAAGACGATATCGTTCTGGGACGCATTCCACGGTGCTGGTTTAGGTGCTTCAAGCCTGTCAGGTGAAGCGCTTTTTCGTTCCGGTCCCGCCGCATCACTGATGCCTGGTGTTGAGCACGTTGCGCCGTTTGCGTGTTACCGCTGTCCATACGGGCATGCCGTCAAAGCTGATGGCACCCCAGATCTCGACCGCTGCAAACTGTCGTGCGCCAACATGATCGACTATGTATTGGGTCGCGAAACCGATGTCGCTGCCATCATCGCCGAACCAGCACGGGCGGTTCCATATTTGGCTCCCCCCGGTTTCTGGCAGCAAGTTCGCGCGGCATGCGATCGTCACGGAGCGTTATTGATCTTTGATGAAATCCCGACTGGTCTCGGCAAGACCGGTCATATGTTCGCCTGTGATCATGATGAAGTCGTTCCCGACATCGTTGTGATGGGAAAAGCCTTAGGCGGTGGAATTCTACCGATTGCAGCGGTGGCGACAAAACCCGCGTATGATCTTGGCGGAGATTGGGCCTTCGGCCACTACACACACGAGAAGAACCCTGTAACCTCCCGTGCCGCGTTGACCACAATCGAAATCATAGAGGACGAAGATCTCGTCGCCAATGCTGCACATATTGGCGCTATGGCACTAGATCGTCTTCATCGGATGCGCCGCAAATTGCCGAAAATCGGAGATGTCCGCGGCCGCGGTCTGTTGATTGGTGTAGAGCTGGTCAAAGATCGCGATACCAAGGAGCCGGACAACGACCTCGCGGAAGCTGTTCTGTATGCTTCGCTCGATCATGGCCTGTCGTTCAAAACCAGCATGGGCAACGTGTTGACACTGACTCCACCGCTTGTCATCAACGAGCAGGAAATGAATAGAGCACTCGATATTATCGAGGCTTCGATCTTGTCATCGTCCAACTAGGTCGAGCCGGAACAATGAAAGGGGTCTTATTGCGATTAGCGTATTGATTTCAGCTCTTGAGGGCTGAGGCCATGTAGGTGACATCGCTTATAGCGACTGTATTGGGCTGTGCGAGCCCTTCGAGACGAGCCGCCGGATTTAGGGTTTCTCCCACGATCGCTTTGAGCACGCGTTTTCGCGGTCCCAGCACGAGACGGGTCTCTCTGAGGTCTTTGTCCGTCAACAGCTCCAAGTCGCGAAAATCGACCTGATGCTCCTCAAACATCGGAGACAAGTGCTCAAGCCCAAGGCCCTCCAGCCAGTCCCGAGGCCTGCTT
>JBPCWA010000600.1:0-11181 GCA_051009975.1 Hyphomicrobiaceae bacterium | reverse complement strand
CCCCCAGTACCGCCCAGGGTAAAGGATGGACGAATGATCGCCGGCAGACCAACCACGTCGAGTGCCGCCATAGCCTCACTGATATCGTGAACCAGCGCCGACTTCGGCGTAGCAAGTCCGATCCGATCCATTGCTTCGCGAAATAGCTGACGATCCTCAGCTTTATCGATAGCAATTGCGTCCGCACCGATCAATTCAACAGCAAACTGATCTAAAACGCCGGTTCTCTGGAGCGCAAGGGCCGTATTTAAGGCCGTCTGTCCACCCATCGTCGGCAACAAGGCATCCGGGCGTTCTTGCTCGATAATCTTTGCAACAATTTCTGGGGTTATCGGCTCAATGTAGGTTGCATCCGCCAGTCCGGGGTCAGTCATAATTGTTGCCGGATTGGAATTGACCAATACAATCCGATATCCGTCAGCCTTCAAGGCCTTGCAAGCTTGCGTTCCCGAATAGTCGAATTCACAGGCCTGACCGATGACGATCGGACCTGCTCCAATAATCATGATTGTACGTATGTCGTCGCGTCTTGGCATATCGCGCCGGTTTCTAGTTCAACCACGTGGCTTTGGCTAGACCAAGTTTGCGGAGTTCAATCCGAACGCCCCAACTTCTCCCGTGGCAAAGAGCCACCATGTCACGCTGGATGTATCTCACGCAGCATCCAGCCCATAATACAGCATCGACATGTGTCGCGCTTCAGCAAAAAACAACCATCGCTCTGTTAGAACTCCAACGACACCCGATGCAACCGCAAGAATGCTCACAATAGCCGCGAGCCAAGGGACAGCTGCAAAAAGAACAATCAAGCACAAGCTTGGAACGATGAACAAACAAGCGGTTGCCAGTTGGCGCAATGACTCCACATGCTTTCGGGCAATCTGATACCCCATCTCGCGCATCACGAAGTTGGGTTGTGTATGTGCCGGTTCAAGTACTCGGACCTCACCAAACCGGCCGAGCCCCGTCGCGTCCGCCGCTGTCTTTGTTCGAACGAATCGATCGATCTCAGTCCAGTAGACAACCTTTAAAAACCAACCGCATATCAGAAAGAAAACGCCACCCCATATTGCCACTCCACTGGATGCCGACCATGCAGCAATCAGGACATTGAAGAGGATGCCACCCGTCATAATCGCCAAAATGACATAGAGCGGCGCCACCAGTGGATGAGCCCATTCACGGATCGTAGACAGCGACGCATAGATCATGCCGGTACACCAAACTGTCACCAACGCTCCGACAATCGTTAGAACTGCTGCTGCAATCAACCAGAAGGGCCGACCGTCCGCGAACAACCATCCGAGGCCCAAAGCCGCAATCGGGACATATGTTGCCACCGCGCCAACCCCTTCTCGCGACAGCCACGATGATTGCCACTGGCTCAAAGCTCGCCAGGCGCGTTCGGGCCTGCCAAGATGCAACAACGATGATAGCAAACCGCCGGTGACCAGAACGATCGCCAGGCCCAGACCAAGGACCACAAACGATACTGACGCGGGCGTTTGCCCCGTCAGCCAAGCTATCGCCATCCAGATAAGCAAACCGTATCCGGCGCCAGACGCGGCAGTAAACCCAATTACAGAATAGGCAGGATGCATGGATTTTCTCTATCGCGTCAACATCTTATCGGCCCAGCGAAAGAACGTGTCGTACACGTTCTCTTCCCTCAGGGCAGTCGATTGTGAATCTGCAGAGACGCCTACAGGCTCAACGTCTGCCTTTGGTCGAGGCGGCAGATATCGATTGACGGGTTGATAGCCGGTTTCAGGCATCAATGCGTAGCCGTCTCGCGCAGCCACTAGCAAGGAAACATCACTTTCCGGATCTGACAGATCGCCGAAGTGTCTCGCGCCGGTTGGGCAAGCCCTAACACAGGCGGGAATGCGGTCTTCAGGCTCGAATGTCTCATTGTAAATCCGGTCCACACAAAGTGTGCATTTCTTCATAACGCCATGGTGCGGATCATACTCGCGAGCCCCGTAGGGACAAGCCCAAGAGCATAGTTTGCAGCCAATGCACAAATCTGGATCGACTAGCACTATACCATCATCGGCGCGCTTATAGGAGGCTCCTGTCGGGCAGACCGTTACGCACGCAGGCTCTGCACAATGCAGACAAGAACGTGGGAAATAAACCGTACGGGATGTCTGCTCGCTGTCCACTTCATACCCGTGGACACGATTGAGCCAGACACCGTCCGGGTCTTTGCCATAGGGGTCAATATCGCTAAGAGGAGCGGAGTACCCGCCGCCATTCCACTCTTTACAGCTCGTCGCACACGCCTGACACCCGACACACGTGTCAAGGTCAATGACCAAGCCCAGTTGTTTCTCGGTTGACTTTGGATATCTGGTCACGATTTCGGTCCTCCGAGCGCTCCTAGATCATCTTCCATTGTCAATACCGCTGGCTGAGGTTTGGTATCAGTCGGTCGGAGTGGTGCGAATTGCGGGCGCGTTTCATGCGCCTCGCCCGGCGGCGCTTTCTCGATTCTAACGCGTAAGTCATACCAAGCTGCCTGCCCCGTAATTGGATCACTGTTTGAGAACCGATAACCTCCTTCGCGCTCGGGCAACAACTCGCTAATCAAATGGTTCAAAAGAAACGCTTTTTTGGCTTCCGGAGCGTCCTCTACTAGCCCCCATGTGCCACTACGCTTGCCGATAGCGTTCCAAGTCCACACAGTGTCTTCGTTGACTCCTTCCATCAGTCTGACCTGTGCGCGCACCCGACCAATTGCGCTTATGATCCACACCCAGCCGTCGTCCTCGACGCCCAAGTCATGCCCCCGCCTGCGGCTCATATATAGTCGATTGAACCCATGTATTTGACGCAACCATGCGTTTTGAGAGCCCCAGGAGTGATACATCGCCATCGGGCGCTGCGTCACTGCATGCATCGGATAAGTTGCTTCATCCAACATCGCCTCTTCAAATGGCGGATACCAAAAAGGGATTGGATCAAATGCGCACCCAATCCTTTTGCGGTGGCTATCGGGCGGCTGCACGCTTCCGTGTCCTTCAGCTGCCAACCGGAATGTCTGCAGTGGCTCCAGATAAATTTGGAATGTTACGGGCTTGGCCGCTCCCAAGAATCCCGCACCAACTGCCCAATCCAAATAACCCTTGTTAACATGCTTGAAATAACGATGCTCTGGCGCCAGCTCATGTGAATGAAAGCAACCGTTAGCTATGTATTCCTCGAGTTGCTTTGGATTTGGCGCGCCTTTTCCATAGGATTGGCCGTTCTCACCGCGCCAACCGGCGAGGGGGCCGACACCCGGTGCACGCTCATGATTGACTATATAATCAGCGTAACCTCCCGGAAACTTGGGTTCACCTCCATCCTCAACAAATCCAGGCAGGCCGAGCCTAGCACCTAGGTCTAGAACCACTGATTGGAATGGTCTTACGTTGCGGTCCGGTTCGACCACCGGTTGGCGTATCCCGTCGGCTGGTGCATCAGGATCCGATATCGGTCGATCTAACATCGAGATACAATCCCAGCGCTCGAGATAGGTGGTATCCGGCAAGATCAGATCTGCGTAGGGCACCATCTCGGAATAATACGCATCTGAGTAGATAATTTTCGGGATCTTGTACTCACCGGTTTCCTCGTCACGTTCCGTCAGGTGCCGAAGCACTGCCGGAACATTCATGGACGAATTCCAGCTCATGTTGGCCATGTACATGAACAACACATCCAGCCCGTAAGGATCAGTATTCGCCGCGTTGGTCAACACCATATGCATCAATCCATGGGCAGCGATTGGCGCATCCCAAGAGTAGGCCTTATCAATACGCACGGCACAATTGGAATCATCGACAAGCAAGTCGGCGGGCGACATTGGAAAACCCAAAGGTGGGCCTGTTAGCGGTGTGTTCGGGGCCACCGTACCGGATTTCCCCGCTGGTTTAAGTGGCGGCGGTGTGGGTCTTGGGAATGGCGCCTTGTAGCGAAAACCGCCAGGACAATCGATCGTGCCCAGGAGAATTTGCAACAGATGAAGCATTCGACATGTCTGAAAGCCATTCGAATGGGCTGAGATCCCGCGCATGGCATGAAACGATACTGGCCGACCGATCATTTTTTCGTGCCGTCGTCCCGCCCAGTCGGTCCAAGCCACGTCAAGTTCCAAATTGCTTTCGAACGCAGCTGCGGCCAACTCACTTGCCAAGCGCCTAGTAGTCGCCGGCGCAATTCCGGTCTGGTGCATTACGTTCTCCGGTGCGTAGTCCGATTTGAGAAATCGTTCTGCTACGAGCCGAAAAGCACTCTTTGCGCGGCGACCATCTGCCAGTGTGATCTCGCCTGAGAGATCCGGCACGATACCCGTTTCGCTGGCATCGACGATCTCATTCGTCGACTTGTCCAAACAAAGCGGCTGACCGTTTTCTCCACGTGCGAAGAGCCCGTGATCAGCCGCGCCTGGATCCTGGATAACAAGCCAAGCTCCGTTTGTAAAACTCACGAGAGATTGCAAATCGATTTGCTCATTCACGAGCAGCTCCCGGATGAGAGAAGCGATGAATAAACCGTCCGTCCCGGGCCGGATCCCGACCCACTCATCAGCAATCGCACCGTAACCCGTGCGAATCGGATTCACAGCAACGATCTTGACGCCCCTTTGTTTGAGCTTACCCAATGCAGTTTTGATGGGATTTGAACCATGATCTTCGGCAACGCCAAACATCATGAAGTACTTCGTGTTTTCCCAATCAGGTTCTCCAAATTCCCAGAATGAACCACCAAACGTGTAGAGGCCAGCGGCTGCCATATTGACGGAACAAAAACCACCATGGGCTGCAAAGTTTGGCGTGCCGTACTGCTGAGCAAACCATCCCGTCAATGCTTGGCTCTGATCACGTCCGGTGAATAACGCGAACTTCCTTGGATCTCGCGCTCTGACCTCGGCCAACCACGACGTCGCCGTCTCCAAAGCTTCATCCCAACTAATCTCCACAAAATTCGTAGAGCCGCGGGGACCGACGCGTTTCAGAGGCGCCTGTAACCTTGCTGGCGCGTAATGTTGCATAATGCCGGCAGACCCTTTGCCGCACAAAACCCCCTTGTTCACAGGATGGTTCCTGTTGCCTTCGATATAACGGACCTTGCCATCTTTGAGATGAACATTTATCCCACACCGACACGCGCACATGTAGCATGTGGTCGTCTTGACCGCGTCACCAACCGGATGGTTGGTTTCAACATTGGGTTCCACCCGCGCCATACGCTCAGCCCCATTAAAACTGCTGTGGAATCTTGATTGTGGTAATCCGCCTTGGTCAGCGAACCGATCGATAGAGTAGGGTCCCGCCGCGGAAACTGCATCCATGCCATCTTGCAAGATCGGCCACCATACGCAAGGTCACATATCAAGTGCGTGCTGAATTACATGCGACATTTAACTTCACTCAAGCGAATAGGTCGTCACCCAAAACCGGGGTCAGTCTTGCAAGGACTTTGACCTTATCGATGCTCCCGTTGTGGTTGTCTGTAGCGCGGACAGACCCGCCCCCTCGCGGCCGACACCCCGGCTGTTCAAAACGACGTCTTACAATACATCGCCGGTTGGGATGCTCTGCCAGGATTACCACCTCAAGAGCCTGCCCGCTATCAACGAAGCGGAGCAAGGTATCGACGGCATCTGAATTTGAATGCGACCACTTCGCGATAGGCAACGCGGATCCTCTTCAATAACATGCCTCACATGACGCTTGCTACAACGACTGGCCCAAGTTCAAATTTTTACTGGTCCCAGCGACTACGATTGCACTACCTCGACTGGGGCAATCGTGACGCTCCCCCGCTCATTCTCCAGCACGGCGGCCTCGACCACGGCCGCAGCTGGGATCCAGTTGCACTCGCACTCAAAGATGATTGGCATGTCATTGTTCCAGAGCTTCGCGGACACGGTGACAGCGACTGGGCCTCTGACGGTGATTACACGATGGCCGCGTATGTCTACGACTTTGCCCAACTCATCCACCAACAAACGCTCGCGCCAATAACAATCATATCCCACTCGCTGGGCGGAAACATCGCCATACGCTATGCCGGTATCTATCCCGACAATGTTCGACAGCTGATTGCCATTGAGGGCCTTGGCCCATCTCCAGAAGTTCTACTCGAGCGCTCCCTAAAGACGCCAAGCGAGCGAATGGCGGAATGGATCGAACGGAAGCGTTCACTCTCTTCCCGCCAGCCGCGGCGATACGCAACTCTTGCTCACGCCGCAAAACGCATGCAGGAAAAAAATAAGTTCCTGTCGGTCGAAATGGCCAACCATCTCACTCGATACGGAGTCAACCAAAATGAGGATGGCACCTACTCATGGAAGTTCGACAACTATGTTCGCGCTTGGCCGCCAGGTGATCTGCCGCAAGAAGACATAGAGGCGCTGTGGGCCTGCGTGAAATGCCCAACATTGCTTATCTACGGCGAGGAGAGTTGGGCCTCCCACCCGCAACGTGACGGCCGCCTCTCAAAGTTCGAGAATGCGCGTCTTGAAATGTTCTCCCGCGCGGGACATTGGGTTCATCACGATCGTCCGAAGGATTTCGTCCGTTTGGTCAAGGCATTTATCTAGATCATATGGAAGTATCGCCAGCAATACGGATTGACGCCACTGATCGCGCGGCCGCCAATTTGGAGCCGCCCTCGGCAATCGTTTGCCTTCCAAATTCTGATTGAAGCTGACCGACCGCCACTATGGGAATGACGAATTGGGAAAGAAGAGTGGCTCTACTTGGCGAGGCTATAATGGTATATTATCGTGCTTCTTCCATGGATTCTCGACGGTCTTGTTGCGCAGCATATTCAATGCCCGACAAATCCTCACTCTCGTATTGCGCGGTAGGATCACTTCGTCAATATAACCTCGCTCAGCAGCAACGAAAGGATTAGCAAACCGCTCCTCGTATTCTGCGATCCGCTGAGCAATCTTGTCCGGCTTGTCTAGTTCGGGGCGATAGAGAATTTCCGCAGCGCCCTTCGGCCCCATAACCGCTATCTCGGCTGTCGGCCATGCGTAGTTCACATCACCGCGAATATGCTTGGAACTCATAACATCGTAAGCGCCACCGTAAGCTTTACGCGTGATGACTGTTACCTTTGGAACAGTAGCCTCAGAGAACGCAAACAGCAATTTGGCGCCATGTTTTATGAGACCACCGTACTCTTGCACCGTGCCTGGAAGAAAACCCGGAACATCAACAAAAGTCACAATTGGAATCTCGAAGCAATCGCAGAACCTGACAAATCGGGCCGCCTTGCGAGACGCGTCGCTGTCCAAGACGCCAGCCAGAACCATAGGTTGATTGGCGACCAAACCTATCGTCCGCCCTTCCATACGCGCAAATCCGACGACAATATTTTTTGCAAATGAGTGCTGAATTTCAAAAAAATCCCGCTCGTCGCAAACTTTGGTAATTAACTCCTTGATGTCATACGGTTGGTTCGGGTTATCTGGTATCAAAGTATCGAGAGACCGCTCAACCCGATTGGCAGGATCTCTAGTCGGCAATTCCGGCA
Source organism: Hyphomicrobiaceae bacterium (assembly GCA_051009975.1). Classification (GTDB taxonomy): domain Bacteria; phylum Pseudomonadota; class Alphaproteobacteria; order Rhizobiales; family Hyphomicrobiaceae; genus Tectiglobus. The sequence goes on along the minus strand of JBPCWA010000600.1, from coordinate 3,645 downwards.
CTCCTGCGCGATTGTTCGACGGCAAGAAATCCATCAATCGACGCATTTGTAGCAGTGCCTCAACGTCATTATCGTAGGCGTTGTCCGCAATCGACGACTTTGTTGTGTGGACCGCTGCGCCACCAAGCTCCTCTGCCGAAACTTCTTCGTTCGTGACAGTTTTGACGACATCCGGTCCAGTCACAAACATGTAACTGCGATCGCGCACCATAAATATGAAGTCTGTCATTGCCGGTGAATAAACGTCACCGCCCGCACACGGTCCCATGATCACGGATATTTGCGGAATTACACCTGATGCCAGAACGTTTCGAAGAAACACCTCACCGTAGCCGCCCAATGCCGCGACACCTTCCTGTATTCGCGCACCACCTGCATCAAACAAACCGATGATCGGTGCCCTATTTTGAAGGGCCATGTCCTGAATCTTGTTGATCTTTATGGCATGTGTCTCTGAAAGCGAGCCACCGAACACCGTAAAATCCTTCGCAAACAAATAGATTATGCGACCGTTAATCGTTCCCCAGCCAGTAACGACCCCGTCACCTGGAATTTTTGTTTCCTGCATACCGAAATCGGTACATCGATGTTCAACGAACATATCGAATTCTTCAAATGAGTTTTCATCCAACAGCAACTCGATACGTTCACGCGCAGTCAACTTCCCTCGCCCGTGCTGAGCGTCGATGCGCTTTTGGCCACCACCCAGTCGTGCCTCATCGCGACGACGCTCAAGTTCTTGGATAATCTCTTTCATGGGTATTGCTCAATTCTGTCGCCGCACCTGGCGGTTCACTAGTACGATGCGCACTCTAACCACCGATTCCATTCATGCTCTCAAGATCCCATTCGGGCGCCTAAGAGGCTTCGATTCTCTTTCAACGCAAGAGTCTCACAAATTGAGCCGCGGCTGAAAATTCGCAAAAACGAGCCTCGCGCCGAGCCTTGGCCTCAGAATCTTCACCCCAATGTGCAATTTGCCAATCTTCATCAACATGTGCAGCGTCCCAAGCTGAAGCCACATCGAGGTATCCAGCACCGACCGCCAAAGCGAGAATGCAGGATCCGCTGAGAGTCACAAGTGTATGCGTCCCCCCCAGCAACAGCGGCCCTGCGTCCGCCCAAACGGCGCTGCAAGCCAGCACGGCCTGTTCGTCTTGTCGAATCGGCATCAGACCGGAGCACACTTGCAGTTTGATTCCGTATTCACTCTGAGCCCACGTCAATACGGGATCCCAAACACTCGATTGGCGCTCGACCAGTTCCCTCGGGTGCGTGGCGCGGTAGCACAACAAATCGCTCCCCACAAACTGCTGAAGCTCTGAGCGCACGAGATCTTCATTGCCGGCCACGCCATCAATGCTGGTGTTGGCAATTTTGGTCAGAGGCATTGTATTCGGATTTATAAGCGCCACTTGAGCCCGCCATTCATCGGCGAGCGCAATGGCCAGTTCTTCCTGCGGAACCAAAAGAGGCCGTTTGCCCGGAGTGTTGACAGGACGACTATCGAGCGCCACCCCATATCCGTCCGGAACGGAAAAAACTTCCACATTGCTATAAAAACGGCCGCCCGGCTTGTGCTCTCGAACTCGCTCCTGTTCACTTCCGAGCCCGCCATCTGATACACGTTTTATCATAATCTCGGTGGCTCTACGTGAGAGATCTCATAATTGCGGCCGACAGGTCGTCCGCATCTCCAACAACCTCATGCGCACCAGAGGCGGCAAGATCCCCTACCGGATGATAGCCCCAGGCAACACCAATAGATTTAACGCCCGCATTCACCGCCATTTCAATGTCAAAAGTCGTGTCGCCAATCATGACCACATCTTCGGGTTCGACACCAGTCTCCAACATCGCCGTCTCAATCATGGCCGGATGTGGCTTGGACGGGTTGGTGTCAGCTGTTTGAATGGTCGCGAAGTGCGCATGCAGATTGAACCTATCGAAAAGACCTTGAACACCGCGAACCGACTTTCCTGTCGCAACGCCAAGGAGCTGGCTATCACTCGCGCTCAATGCTAGTATCAAATCCATCATCCCATCATAGAGCGGCTCATGGTGATCCGGATCTCGACGGAGCTCGGCGAACGCATCACGATACCCGTGCACAACTTCTTTTACCTTTTCTGAGCTATAATCGGGCATGAGGCGTTCGATCGCCAAAGGCAAAGACAAGCCGACAATTGCTAGGACTTGCTGGCGCGCCAGTGGCGCTAAGCCCGCTCCCAGGAAGGCACGCGACATGGCCTCCACAATCAGATGCTGACTGTCGACAAGGGTCCCATCGCAATCAAATAGGATTAGCTTCATAAAGACTTGTATATCATTGTGCATCGAAAGGTGTGAGCGCGGGGGATTGGCGCAGGTGACGCGACCCGATACAGGTGTTGTCGACATCCCTTGGAGGTACTATGGACTACACAGTATTGGGCAGGACTGACATGCGAGTTAGTGTTGCCGGTCTTGGCTGCGGAGGCAACAGTCGCGTTGGTTTGGGGCGAGGCGCCCCCGAAACCGAATGCGTAGGCATCGTTCGGACTGCAATAGATCTGGGCGTAAATTTTCTTGATACGGCAGAGGCTTATGGTACCGAAGAAATCGTCGGCAAGGCAGCCAGATTCTATGATCGCGATACGCTCATTATCTCCACTAAAGCGATCCTAAGAGGCGACGCGATGGCGCCGCTTGACGTCGAAACAAAGGTGGATACCGCGTTGCAGAGATTAGGGATGGACTATGTCGACATCTTCCACTTTCACGCAGTAAGACCTCAGGATTATCAAAGAACACGCGACGTACTTGCGCCGGCCCTGGATAAGATGAGGCAAAGTGGCAAAGTCAAATTCATCGGTATCACCGAGACTGGCCCGCGCGACCCCAATCAAGAGATGATACGCAATGCCATTCATGACGAACCATGGGATATTTGCATGTTGGCCTATAGTCTCCTCAATCAGGCCGCTCGCAAAACCGTCTTTCCAACTACGCAAAAGCGCAAAATCGGAACTCTCTTGATGTTCGTTGTACGAAACGTTCTGAGCCAACTCGACAACCGACGCGATACATTCGCTAGCCTGGTACGCAGCGGTCAGTTGCCGTCCTCATTTGCTAGCGCTGATGATCCACTGGCCTTTCTGGTCACAGAAGGCGGGGCTGAAAGCGTAACGGATGCTGCCTACCGTTTCGCGCGCCACGAGCCAGGCGCAGATGTCGTATTGTTCGGGACAGGCAACGCCGCTCACGTCGAAGAGAACGTAAAGTCAATACTGAGGCCGCCGCTTGCACCGTCATTCGTTGCAAAACTCCATCAATTATTCGGTCAGCTGACAGGCGTCGGACTGGAGTTACCTGACAGGGTTAAGCCATGAGGCAGCAGACCTTTTAGAGGTGGGCAGCGTGATCGCTGACCTTTCCAAAGAAACCCACAGCCCAAGGAAGCGTGGAACTACTCCGTGGAATGCATGGATGGCCCGCTGATATCCCCTCCCTCGGATGAGGTCATTCGCCAGCGAGCGGGAATTGCTGATCAGGGGGTTCTGGACCGCCCTTCGTTGCACCAAGTTATCGCGGGCTCATTCTATCAAAACGGATTGTAATTGCGCTCCCGCGTAATCTTGAGATAGCCAACATTCGCCCCAATCC
>JBPCWA010000599.1:0-23248 GCA_051009975.1 Hyphomicrobiaceae bacterium | reverse complement strand
ACATTGACACTCAAGTGGTGCGGGCAATTCCATCGCGCAGATCTTGGTCACGGCCCGTTGGATGTGGTGGCATGGCACGGGAACTACGCGCCATTCAAGTACGACCTGCGCACTTTTTCTCCGGTTGGCGCTATTCTTTTTGATCACCCCGATCCCTCTATCTTCACAGTTTTGACAGCTCCATCGCAAACAGTAGGAACGGCCATTATTGATTTTATTATCTTTCCGGAGAGATGGCTGACAGCGGAGCGAACGTTCCGACCGCCCTGGTATCATCGCAACATAATGTCAGAGTTTATGGGCAATATTCATGGCGTCTACGACGCAAAACCAAAGGGATTTTTGCCCGGTGGGATGTCGTTGCACAACTGCATGTTGCCCCATGGCCCAGATCACGGAGCATTCGAAGCAGCAACCAAGACTGAGCTTAGACCAGACAAGCTCATAAACACCATGTCGTTCATGTTTGAGACACGTTTCCCGCAACACCTGACAAAATATGCCGCACACGATGCACCAATCCAAAAAGATTACATGTCCTGTTGGCAGGGTTTAGAGAAAAAATTTGACGGGACCCCCGGATTGAAGGAGTGATCAGCTGCGTTGATGAATCGCACTATCATTTAAGAATGCTGGCGCCAGGATCGATCAAAGCATGTGACGCCCTCTTGGCGGGACTGTCCAGCTACAATTGCCCTTCAGCCAGGAAGGCACGCCAAGCCATGCGCAAATACTCAGGCCTAAAGTCGTGACCTCCCGAAAATAGACAAAACTCTAAGATCTCTCCTGAAGGATTGCCACGTCGTTCGCAGCGGACTGCGTTCCGCCGGATACTATTTGTGGCTCCGAAACTACCATGTGAACTATACATCGCCAGCGCCTCGCCGATATCGCCTTGGTGGGCCAAGCCGATAGGGCGGCCGCGAAGCGGAACTATTGGGTCGCGATCACCATGAAGGTGGAATATGCTTGCCGGTGGACTTGAGCACGTAGTCGGTACAGGTCGCCAAAAAGTTCCGGCAATAGGTATAAATCCTGCAAAGCGACCGCTGCGGTGACACGCGAGTGTCCAGACCATCATGCCACCAGCGGAAAAGCCCGCAGCCACAATCCGTTCAGGATCGACAGGAAATCGTCGCGTAACATCGTCGAGCAGGCGATCGAAATAAGCAAGCTCATCAACCTGCGGTTCACCACGCAATCGAGACGGGGAATTTGGCAGCGACCAATCCAGCCCTGACGACTTCGGAGCAATAATCGCTACTGCCAGGTCGTCACCGATTTGGGTGAGTGACCGATTACGCATTACAGCACCCGGATTGCCGCGATAGCCGTGCGCAAAAACGATCGCGCCAACCTTAGAAGTCCCTCCAGGCGTGGCCGGCATGCGGATATGATAGTATCGCTCACCAAGCATGCATCGAGATTCCGGTCCGCATGCCTGAGAGCTACCCTGAAAGACAATTGCGAAGATGAGGAAACAGACCCACCCCGACTTGCTAACAAAATATGTGTGATGCGAAACTGCAAGGACCTGCTCACGCTCTCGCTCTCGGGCGTGGACACATTGAATTCCGGAAGTCGAGCAAGCGACCTTCGGTTTTTTATGGAGTTGTCGTCGCATTTTAAAAAACAAAATCGCTTGAGCTAATGGCAAAACCACACGCTTGGCAGGGATGGCCAGATGGACTACCCTTTGGCAGTCTTTGATACATGGCCACGCGGCGTGCCGGGCCGAATCGTTGCAAGCACTTCATCTGGCGTGACGTCGTCGGGGAGTGCAAAAAAGTCGCCCTGATGCTGTAGGGCTGCGTCCAGTTTACTTTGGAACGCAACGCGGTCGATTTCGATCGCGCCGAATTGGCGAAGATGCTCGGTCACAAACTGCGTGTCCAGCATCGCGAACTGACCCCGGATGAGACGGGCGCACAAATAAACGAGTGCGATCTTCGAAGCATCTCGTCGACGAGAGAACATGCTCTCGCCAAAGAAAACACCACCAAGAACCACGCCATAAAGACCCCCAACCAGTTCGTCATCCGCAGACCAAGTCTCAACTGTGTGGCAGTGGCCCATTTCATAGAGATCACTGTAAAGACCTCGAATGCGCTCATTGATCCAAGTGGACGTGCGCCCCGGTTTTGAGGCGGCGCAGCCATCAATCACTCCCCAAAAATCCGTGTCGACGCGAACGTTGAATGGATGGCGCCTAATGGTGCGTACCAGGCGACGTGGGATCTTAATATCTGACAAAGGAAGCAAGCCTCGCGCTTGCGGCTCTATCCAGAATAATTGGGGGTCATCCGCACTTTCCGCCATCGGAAATATTCCACAGGAGTACGCTTTGAGTAATACTTCCGGCGTGATTTCGAGAAGTGGGTTGTCGCGTGATGCCATCGTCTCTTGATAATCCCTCAACCACTTGTCGACATGGGAAGCCGGTTGCAAACAGTTGTAACTCGCTGATCCATCCAAAGTCGTCATAGCAGATGAACGGGTGTTCAACGTCCAGCAAAACTAGCTTAACGTTCAATACTAGGCGTTGTCTGCTAAGTAATTCTCCATCCAATGAATGTCATACAAACCATTGGCGATATCTGGATGCTGGACCAAATCCGCAAACAGGGGAATGGTCGTCTCAATGCCGTCAATGACAAATTCAGACAAACACCGGCGTAGCCGCATGAGACACTCATTGCGGGTCTTGCCATGGACAATGAGTTTACCAATTAGGCTGTCGTAGTAAGGGGGTATCGAATAACCTTGATATGCTCCCGAGTCGACGCGGACACCGAGCCCCCCTGGCGGATGCCAATAAGTAATCTTTCCTGGTGACGGGCGGAACGATGTGGGATGTTCGGCATTTATTCGACATTCAATGGCATGCCCCGAAAAAGCAACATCTCTTTGCGAAAGGCTGAGTGGCGCACCGGACGCAACGCGCAATTGTTCGATGACTAAGTCCACCCCAGTGATCATTTCGGTTATCGGGTGCTCCACCTGGAGGCGCGTATTCATCTCTATGAAAAAGAATTCACCATTTTCGTAAAGGAATTCGACTGTACCTGCCCCACGATAGCGCATCTGCCGCATCGCGTTAGCAACAGTTTCACCAATTCTCTCGCGGGCCTCGCTATTCAATGCGGGTGACAAGGCCTCTTCTAAAACTTTTTGGTGCCTCCGCTGAAGCGAGCAATCCCGCTCGCCCAAGTGAATGGCGCCACCGCGACCATCACCAAAAACTTGAATCTCGATATGACGAGGCTTTTCTAGAAATTTCTCAATGTAGACACTATCATCGCCGAATGCCGCTTTCGCTTCGGCGCGCGCAGTTTGGAGGGCCGAACCAAGTTCGGCCGGACTGAGGGCCACCTTCATACCTCGTCCGCCGCCGCCTGACGCAGCCTTTATCAAAACCGGAAATCCCATTTCCGTAGCGACCCTGAGGCCATCCTCCTCAGAGTCGATTGCGCCGGGAGAGCCTGGCACCACGGGAATACCTAGCTCACGCACTGTGTCTTTGGCAGCAATCTTATGGCCCATAGTGCGGATGTGATCGGAAGTTGGACCAATAAACGTAATGCGATGTTCTTCAAGTATTTCCGCAAACCGCGCATTTTCAGAGAGGAAACCGTATCCGGGATGAATAGCATCTGCGCCGGTAATTTCGCAGGCTGCGAGTAGCGCTGGAATGTTGAGGTAGCTGTCAACGGCCGGGGGAGGGCCGATGCAAACACTCTCGTCGGCCAGTCTGACGTGCATTGCATCAGCATCAGCCGTTGAGTGCACCGCGACAGTCGCAATGCCCAGCTCTTTGCACGCTCGCTGGATACGCAAGGCGATCTCGCCACGATTTGCAATCAGTACCTTGTCGAACATGTGTATGTAATCTCAGCTCGCCCTAGCATGATGGAGCGGCTCACTCGATGATAAACAAGGGTTCGCCAAACTCGACAGGTTGACTGTTTGCAACGAGGATCTGTCGAAGCGTACCACTCCTTGGTGCCGGAATGTGATTCATCGTTTTCATAGCTTCGATAATCAGTACTGTTTGACCCTCGCTAACGGACGAACCGGCTTCAACAAATGGAGGTGCATTGGGCTCAGGTGCCAGATAGACCGTTCCCACCATCGGTGACTTCACCGCACCTGGGTGGTTGATCTGATCTTGACTTATCGGGGAAGAATGAGTGGTGTGATCGCCATGATCAGTTGATCCAGGCACATGTGCTGGACTTAGCGGCGGCGCCATCGCATGCATTGGGATGTGCCCGTGACGTGCTACTCGGATCTTGAGGCCAGCGCGCTCAATTTCGATCTCTGATAAGCCAGTTTCATCGAGCAATTCCGCTAGATCGCGAATTAGCTTACGCTCGGGCCCGTTGGCCTTTTCCTTGTTGTTATCGCGACCCATTCCTATTGAATCCCTGTTAACACCACCACCGGTGTCAGAAGAGCAAAAGGTTTCAGTTTTCCAGCATGAGTTGATCTACGCCACTCATCTGCCCACAGGCAACTGTATTCGCCTGTCCCAATCGCAGCAGCCCGGAATGCACTACCCGCCCGTCCTCGCCGATGTTCTCTCACATCCAAACATTCAATACTGCCACCCGCCATCGAGCCACTGGTGCAGCCCTTTAACAGTTTCTATTCGCTAAGAAAAGTCGGCTGATTTGCGCAAAGACTGCAAAGCAGTCCCAATCAACAGAACTGACAGCCCTTCTTTCGAATGTCAGCAATCAGAGGACGCATTTGATCCGCTGGTAAATATCCTGGGTTGATGGCGCCATCAATGATGAACCCTGGCGTGCCTTCGATGCCCAAAGATGTCGCGATTTTCTGAGTCTGTTCTATGGCTTTTTGATATTTTGGATGAGCCATTTCAGACTTAAGCTTTTCGATGTCGATGCCCACCCGTGCGGCGATTTGCAATGTATTATCTTTGGTAACGCGTCGTTCCTTCATAAGCGCGACATGGAAGTCCCAATACTTTCCCTGCGCCTTGGAAGCGAGTGCGGCACGCGCGGCAAACTCAGAATGCTCTCCGAATATGGGAAACTCCTTCAGGACGACACGAAGCTTCGGATCCGATTTTGTCAGTTCGGTCACTTCGTTCAGTGCGCGCTTACACCAGCCACAGTTGTAATCAAAATACTCGACAATTGTAACATCGCCGTTCTCATCCCCGAGGACAAAGTCAAGCGGTGAGTTGAAAATAGTCGCCTTGTGTGACGCAAGAATTTTGCCTTGCTCAGCGCTTTGTGCCACCTGCTGACGTCGCTGCAATTCTTCACTGATTTCGAGGAGAAGCTCCGGGTTTGCGAGCAGATAATCGCGAATAATGCCGCCTAGCTCAGCACGCTGTTCCGGAGTGAAGGCCTGAGATTTCTGACTCGTGCCCAAAAGCCGGGTTCGTTGTGATTCAGTTGCCACTTGAGCCAATTCAATGTGGGAGGCATCCTTAGCACGGGCAGCACTAAAGAGTTGACCAGGACGAAAGCTGTCAGAACTGGACGTCGAAAACAGCAGACCCACCACAATCAGTATCGGCGCAATGACCAGAAAACCGCGTTTGGTCGCGATCTGAGGAGTGAACGAACGAACCTTGTATGAGGCCATGACCTGTCTCCGAATTGGCGTAACGCATGCCGTTGAAGGCGAGTGGGCGCGCAAATGACTGCCGTGTGAACACAATGACGATATGGAGCGATAACACGTCGATTGCCACTCCAATACCTATCGCACCAAGCACAAACGCGTGACATATACAGCCAGGTCGTTAAGTTTTTGACTTATAGGTTACGATTTCATCCATGCGCCGCCAGGCAGGAGAGCCGCGCTTGAGGCCGGGCTGGGCGCGTTTGGCAAACACTCGCGCCTGTTTGAGGTTACCAGAAATGAAGTAAGCTTCTGCGGTTGCGGCATAGGATTTAGGAAGCTGTCCAGCACGGTAGTATGCTTGTCCTAGCACCCGATATGCGCTTGGTTTTTGATCACCGAATTTTTCATCCTCCCGGATTGCTCGTCGGGCAATGCGGATGACTTCCTTGGCCGCAGCCTTACCTCGGCTGGCGAGAAGAGCTTTGCCAAGCCGAATTTGCATGAGGGTTGACTGTGGATCGAGACTTAGGCTTCGGCGCAGGTACCTAATCGCCTCGGCGGGGCGGCCCGAACGATGTAAAAAATCAGCCTTCAGCTCATAAAAATAGGGATATTGTGGTCGCACCTTGATCAATTCATCGACCCGCCGAAGCGCTGTTGCAAGCCCATTGCGCCCGCCTCTGAAGAACGTGGCAATCGCGCGAGCGTATTTGGCAGGAAGGGATTTGTCCCGGCGCGGATATCTGTTGAACACAGTTCCTGGAGCCTCTAGGTAACCGGATAACTTGGCGCGCATCATATCATGGCGGAGCTGCAATCGAGCAGAGTCACGGTTTCCAAAGTATGGGCTTTGAGTGACGCGATCACGCAGAAGAGCAAGGCGATCTGTCGCCACCGGGTGAGAACGAACAAACGGATCTTTCTGCTGATCCGAAATATATTCTTGGCGCTGAAATCTTTCAAAAGTTTCAAGCATTCCGCGTCCAGATTGTTTGGTTCGATTAAGGAAAACCATTGCTCTTTGGTCAGCCGCTCCCTCCTGCGCCCGTCGCTCTGCAAGAAGTGATCGCATAACCAAATCATCACCCGCCATGACAGCGCTTGCGTTCTTGGAAGCGATGGCAGCCCCGATACCGAGAATTCGCAGCAAGAGGAGCTTTGTCTGATCACGTTGGATCCTGGACCGCAACGCTGCCAAGTCGCCGCCGACGATGTGACCTGCCTCATGCGCGATGACCCCAATGATCTGATTCGGCGTTTCACTCTGCATGAGTGCGCCAGTGTGAATGAATATGTTGCGACCATCGATTACGAAGGCATTAAAGATGCGGCTCCGGACAATACGGATGGCGACACGACCCGTTCCGAGACCTGCGGATTCAAAAATTGGCCGCGCATAATCATTCAGCAAGCGCTCAATTTCCGTGTCACGGATGAGTGGTACTGATTGGGCATGGGCTTGATTGGTGGGAAGAACCAAAGGTGCAAGCCAAATAGCAAGCATCAGTGCGAAACTGGTTGTGCGACGACGTGGCCAATCTGTCCCATCAACTGACCTTGCATTGCGCGTCCGCATAGTTTGCTTATTAAAAAGGTGCATACCCGGTCCCCGATTGCATAGGCTTATTAAACCAAAGTCTCCATACACCCTAACTAACACCGCGACTCGCGCGTGGGTTGAAGGAGAACCCGCCCAGTATGTCAATATGAGACGAAAACGACCCCTATATGGTCAAACTTCAGCAAATTGACCGATCAACATGAGAAAGCCGTCCCGTGAGGGATCGCCAAACCCATTGGCCAACACCGAAAGCTGAAGTAGGTGCATCTTGCTCGCCAATGCAGCAGTCAACTGAGGCACACATTGTCACAGAATGGATCAGCACACAGGACAAGGCGGCGCGTGGGTCAATCTTCGAGCCGGAGCCAAATAGCGTCGTTTCTAGTTATGGATGTGATGAACGCAGCTGCAGCTGCAGAGGCAGAAGGACGGGACATCATTCATATGGAAGTCGGCCAACCGGCCACACCAGCGCCAAGAGCGGCGCGCGAAGCAGCGAAACTCGCCATCGATAAGCAGAGCCTCGGCTACACTGTAGCGCTCGGACTGCCGGCATTGCGTCATCGGATCGCACGGCACTACCAGGACTGGTACGGCGTCAAAATATCTTCAGAACGCGTCGTTGTGACCAGCGGATCGTCCGCGGCATTCGTCTTGGCGTTCCTGGCGGCATTTGATCAGGGGGACGTCGTTGCCGTCCCTGCTCCAGGTTATCCTTGCTATCGCCATATTCTATCAGCTCTAGGTCAACAGCAAGCAATCATCCCGACGGGTCCAGATCAACGATGGATGCCAACTCAGGAGCAAATCAATAATCTCATCGACACGGAAGACATGGGTGGTTTGAACAATGGCAATCTCGCCGGATTGCTCATCGCCAGTCCGGCGAATCCGACCGGAACGATGATGGAGGAAAAACGCCTGTCTGCAATTTGTGACTTGGCCGCACAAAATGATATGTGGTTGATTTCAGATGAAATCTATCATGGATTGGCATATGAACGGCCCGCGAAAACCGCATTGGAATTTTCTGACGATGCTATAGTAATCAACAGCTTCTCGAAATATTTTTCGATGACCGGTTGGCGGGTCGGTTGGATGGTATTGCCAGAGGCATTGGTACCAGCCGTAGAGCGCTTAGCACAAAACCTTTACATTTGCCCATCTGCTGTCGCGCAGGCAGCAGCATTAGGAGCATTTGACGGTTTCGATGAGCTGGAACGGAACCGCGCTCAATACTCTGAAAATCGGAAATTGATCATCAGCGCGTTGCCAACGCTTGGAATACGGAATTTCGCCCCGGCCGACGGCGCCTTCTACATCTACGCGGATGTATCGCAATTCACTCAGAACAGCCTCGCGTTTGCACGCGCGATCTTGGAACACACCAACGTTTCAGTCACATCGGGTTTAGATTTCGATGAGAACTTGGGCCACCGCTACTTGCGTCTATCATACGCAGGTGCCACCGACAAATTGGACGAAGCCATTGGTCGTTTGGACGCCTCCCGCCTATTCCGACCCTGACAAGACAGCACCGACCAATGCGAGCCGCGCGAAGTGACACAGTTCCCTATCGATAGGTTTCGTACTGCAATCACTAGCTTCGCGCGCCAAATCTCCGCTGCCACCAACCTTTCCGAGTTGTTGGGGACGGCGTCACGCTTTCACCATCATTGGCATCGTCATCACCAACGTCAGTGGATGCGCCCTGGTTGGTTGGTCGCATCACAATACGCTCGAGAACCGGTTCATTAGAAATCGCTTCGATTGTATGGTTGGTCGGTCCCGTTTGCTGAGCCGAACGTTCAGCGACGGCTGCACTCGTCTCGATTTCTCCTCCAAGCACAGGAGAGACAATTTCTGCCGTGCTATTCATCTCATTGACCGCATGGAGCGCAGCGACATCATGTTCCCCAAAACCGCTGTCAACTTCGACGGTGGGCGGTGGGAAAGACCTATCATTATAAGGCCCCCTGTCCTCGGCAATGTTCTCCAATTGATAACTACCGGAGGCGCTGTCATGGCCGTTATTCCCTGGCGCCGAATCGCTCATCTCAGTCCCATTTGGGGCAAGGGGTTCAGACCTGGCAGCGTTGTCTGTGGTCGCTTTAGCCTGCCAGGTTGCATCGGTTTCTCCGACTACAGGTTGGGGAGCTCCAGGCGTCGCCACATCATCGGACTTCACGCGATCCGTCCTGTTTCGACGGCCGCCACGGCGACCCCGACGTCTACGACGAGCATTGCGCTCATCTGTCTCCACATCATCAGATGCAGAAACTTCCTCGGTTTGAACTTCCGGGGACTGATCTGGGTCTTCGATATCGAAGGTAGATTCGTTGCCAGAGTTTTCCGAATCGAGAACAACCTCGTCAGCACCCCGTCTCGTCGGGCGTCTTCTGCGTCGGCGGCGGGGCTTGCGCTCTTCTGTGTCCTCACGCGAGCTGGCAGGTTGAGACGCTTCGACATCGTCTTGCATGGTGGTGCTCTGCACCCCGGCACCTGTGGCTTCGTGTCGGCTTATCCGGCGGACAGGCACATTGTTGTCACCTTGGCGATCGATAACAAAATCTGCCCCCTGCTGCTCGTCGCTCGTTTGTACTTGGATCGAAACGCTGTACCTTGCCTCCATATCCTGGATAAAGTGGCGTTTTTGATTCAGTAGGAACATAGCTGCTTCGCGCGAACAGTAGGCAATCAAGCCGCTGGACGCTCCGGTCATTAAGCTATCTTCAAGGGAACGCAATATGGCTAATGACACAGACTCGGTAGACCGGATTATGCCAGTGCCCTGGCAGTGGTGACAGGGCATGGTTGATCCCTCCAGCACGCCTGTCCGCAAGCGCTGCCGAGACATCTCTAGCAAACCAAAATGACTGATCCGTCCAACTTGAATGCGCGCCCGATCGTCTCGAAGGCACTCCTTCAACCGCCGCTCGACCGAGCGATTGTTTCTCTTCTCCTCCATATCAATGAAATCAATGACGATTAGCCCAGCAAGATCGCGAAGCTTAAGCTGACGGGATAACTCCTCGGCAGCCTCTAAATTCGTATTGAGCGCTGTTTCTTCGATTGAGAATTTGCGTGTTGATTTGCCCGAGTTGACGTCAACGGCCACCAGAGCTTCGGTCTGGTTGATGACCAAATACCCACCAGATCGCAACTGCACGAACGGGCTAAACATAGCGTTCAGCTGCTGTTCGATGCGGTATGTGGAGAAAAGCGGCTGCGAATCATCATACCTAATCACGTTCTTAGCGTGACTTGGCATGAGCATCCGCATAAAGCTCTTCGCTTCCTTGTGCGCACCTTCACCTGCAACCAGGACCTGTTCGACGTCTTTGGAATAAAGGTCCCGAATTGATCGCTTGATGAGGTCGCCTTCCTCATAAACAAGCGTCGGCGCAGTGGATTGGAGCGTCAAGTCGCGAACATTTTCCCACAACCGCAAAAGGTATTCGAAATCCCTCTTAATTTCTTGTTTCGTGCGGGCGGCGCCGGCCGTTCGAATAATCAACCCCATGCCTTCAGGAACATCCAATTCTTGCGCAATGGCCTTTAACCGCTTGCGGTCCTGAATGTTAGTAATCTTTCTGGAGATACCACCGCCTCGAGCCGTATTCGGCATTAATACGGTGTAACGACCGGCTAGCGACAGGTATGTTGTCAGCGCGGCGCCTTTATTGCCACGCTCCTCTTTGACGACTTGAACAAGTACAATCTGGCGCCGTTTAATCACTTCTTGGATTTTGTAACTGCGGACACTGCGCCGCCGACGGACAGGAACCTCTTCTAAGGCATCTGTACTACCCATCTCATCGATTTCGTCCTGCTCACGGTCCGCATGCTCTGCGTCGAGCTGTTCTGTCATTGCCTCTTCAGTAGGAGCCGGATGAGCCCGCTCCTGCTTAGCGACAGACTCTTCAACAGCACTGTGATCCTCGTCGAGAGCACCACTAGGTTCAGACAGAGATCCGGCCCCCGACCGGACGGCCATGCTCGAGGATTCGTCCGCCGATTTTCCCTCCACTTCGAGGTCAACCGTTGGACCTTCAACAAAATTGGCTAAATTCGAGACTCTGTTAGCATTGGACGAGGTGTCTAAATGCGTCGTCACGACGTGCGCCGCAGTGTTCCCAACGATAACCTCACCAGTCACATGAGCATCGGGCGAGTCTGCAACGACAAGTGTACTAGGACCGGGATTGGGCCCATCGGGCAGCCGTTCGGTTGGCGGCGAGGTGTCTGCAACCGAACGATCCTCCAGTGCATTTTGAGGTGGGTTGGTGTCACTTAAGTCAGGATCTTGCCCATCATTGGGTATGCGGGACGCGTCATCTCCAGTACCGCCCTCTTGGAACATCGCCGTCGGGTCTTCTATTGTCTCTGGCGGCAGTGCGTCTCGGACATCGACAGCCAAGTCTTCGATATCTATCTTGCGATGATCGGGGAATGGCCTGGCTGAGCTTCGCGGGAATGTCTCCTCCGACTCGAAACTTGTCGACTGGCGCGTTGACCCGTCTCTGACCCGAAGTGGCTCTGAATCACTGCCCGAGTCCGGATCCGAGCCATCATGCCAATCATCATCGCTCTCGTTAGAACTGTGTTCATCTAGGCCGGCGCGTGAAGCGCCTTCTGCGGCCAACAGCGCCTGTCGATCCGCGTGCGGTATCTGATAATAGTCCGGGTGAATTTCGTTGAACGCGAGAAAGCCATGTCGGTTGCCTCCATAGTCGACAAACGCAGCTTGAAGCGAAGGTTCCACTCGCGTTATCTTTGCTAAGAATATGCTTCCCCGAAGCAGTTTGCGCGCAGCAGACTCGTAGTCAAATTCCTCTACCCGACCATTGCGTAGGACAACGACCCGCGTTTCCTCCGGGTGGGTGGCATCGATAAGCATCTTGTTTTCGGCCATGGCCATTTTTCCTTGGCGTGCTGCTGGGCTCGGGCACGCGCGACTGATCCAGCCTTGGAGCAGTCAGCACGGCGCGCCGATCGCGCACGCATTGTTTCGCGTTGAAGGGTATAAATTCCGGAAAGGACGCGCTGCCGTGTATGTGAAAGATAGCTTCGCGCGCAGAGCTGAACAGTCGCAAAACTTGCGATCGGCCGGAGTGTGAAGGACGTGGCCGTTCGTGCAATATGCAATTTGCTGTTGCTGCGATGTTTCAGCATTGAGGCTTTCGGGTTAGGGTGATCAACCAATATCTCATTCGTGTTGACCACACGGTGAAACTGTTACTAGGCATCAAGCCCAAGAAACTGGGCCAGAGGCCCAAAGTGTCGGCTTGGCGGGGTCACCTTTCCGGGCCGGCCGCGCTAAGCGAAAAAGACATATGCGACGTCCGTATAAGCGATAGTCACTATGACCGGGTGCACCTACGTCGCCGAAATACACCATGAGATGTGACAGGGTTGCCACTTATCGAAGCGCTGCCAGAGGCCGAGCGCGCCCTTCGCCTGACAAATGTGTTGCCCGCAAAAATAGACAACGACAAGATCGGCCACTTACATTTAGTATTCCTGAACACATTTGCCAAATTATGGCGTCCGCCGTAGACGCGCAACCATACTACACCAAAATTTGCGCTTCCCTGATGACGCACCTCTTGCCCACAACGTCGAGAAGACAAAACGGCGGATAGCCGGTCCTGGTGAAATTTTTCTTGCCAAGGAAAACCAATGCGTCACCGCAGTTGTTCGGACAGCTGAGGAATTTGCCATCGCAACCTGGGTAGGAGCATGGCTTCTTGTTCGTACTTCGCGGGTCCTCAGCAGGCTGTTGACTTCTCCACCGTCGCAACTGGTGAATTCTTTGTAGTGGATCGTTCGTCGCGCGATCGATGCCTTCGCTTTATCACATTGTTCCAAGACAAAGCTTTCCGTCAGTTGACACCCCATATTACTGTGGTAATTCAGCAGGCATAGATTTGGTTTTCTATGCAAACGTGAACGCACTGGGCTGGTTGGCAGGCCCTCCCTAAATGATGGGCAGGGATCCACGCATCGTCCCACTTCACTTGGGATCACTGCAGCAATGAGGACATTGGCCCGGCTTATGCCACATTGCGGATTAGAGTTCGACCCGTCCACAGGCGTCGTCGCCAAATCCGATGGAATCACTGATAGATCGCTCCGTGACTTCCTAAACATTAGAGACATCAGAGACTTCCGAGATATCAGAAACTTCTGAGATATCAGATACTTCCGAGACTAGAGAATAAATCTGGTGAAACAAAGCCGCATGAATCCAAAACAAACCACTCGTCCCCCGCTGAAGAGGCAGCGGCGGAAACGGCGTAAGAGTCCGCTGTTAGGTCTGATTGGCTTTCTATTTGCGGCAGGGGTTCTCTTGGCGGCCGGCGGTGGGTCGGTCGCAGCATATTTCATCTGGAAGGCGTCACAAGACTTGCCGAGTTACGAAAAACTGGCGAAATACGAACCTCCAGTCATGTCACGCATCCATGCAAACGACGGCTCATTGCTTGCCGAATATGCACGGGAACGACGAATATTTGTGCCCGTGAGCACAGTACCAAAACTGTTACTCGGCGCATTCTTGTCCGCCGAGGATAAGAATTTCTTCAATCATAGTGGTATCGATTATCGCGGGATCGGAATCGCACTTTACAAGCACTTCTTGCTCGGGCAACGGCTTGTCGGAGCATCAACGATTACCCAACAAGTCGCAAAGAACTTCCTCTTAACCAATGAGCGTTCCTTCAAGAGAAAGCTCAAAGAAGCGATCCTTGCTATTCGCATAGAGAGCGCGTTCAACAAGGAGACCATACTAGAGCTTTATCTCAATGAGATATATCTCGGCGTAGGGTCTTACGGCGTAGCAGCCGCAGCATTGAACTATTTTGACAAGGAATTGGAAGATCTGTCGATTGAAGAGGCGGCGTATCTCGCAGCACTTCCAAAGGCTCCGAACAATTACCATCCGTTTCGCAAAACGAAGGCGGCGACGGCGCGGCGAAACTGGATCATCCGCGAAATGGCCGAGAATGGCTATATAACCGCCGAGGAGGCCACCGCCGCCAGAAGCAAGCCCTTGGCCGTTAAGTTGCGCAGAAGCGGAACCCACAACTTCACCGCCGAGTTCTTCGCCGAGGAAGTGCGACGGGCAATGCTGTCGCAGTTTGGTGAGGACCGTCTCTACGGAGGTGGATTGTCAGTCCGCACCACCTTGGATCCCAATTTACAGCGTCATGCACGAAAAGCCCTGATTGATGGCTTGGTCAAATTTGATCGGACGCGGGGCTGGCGGGGAGCAGTACGTAATATCGATATTTCCGGTAATTGGGGAGTGGAGCTTCTGAAGAGCAACGTTCCAGGTGATTTGGCACCATGGCGTCTTGGGGTCGTGTTGTCCTTGGAAAAAAAGAAAATCGTCGTCGGTCTACGCCCGCAAAAAAAACTGGGCCAAAAAGCGTCCGAAGAACGAGAAGCCGTCGAGGTATCGCTAGACGAAATGAAATGGGCTGGGGGGTTTCGCGGTACGAATAAGCGCAAAGGAAAGGCTCCCCAAAAAACCAATGATGTCGTTCAGGTCGGCGATGTCATCTACGTGGCGCCCAAGGACTCACAGAACATAGCCGGCGAGTGGAAGCTGATGCAGATTCCGAAGGTCGGTGGCGGCCTTGCGGCGATGGATCCTCATACCGGTCGCGTATTAGCTATTGTCGGTGGCTTCTCTTTTTCCTTGAGCCAATTCGACCGAGCAATACAAGCCAAGCGACAACCTGGCTCAGCATTCAAACCACTGGTCTATGCAGCCGCGATCGACAATGGTTACAAGCCGACCAGTATAGTGCTTGATGCACCGATCGAAATTGAACAGGGCCAAGGCAAAGAGGTATGGCGGCCAGAGAACTACAATAAGAACCGCTCTTATGGGCCGTCAACGCTGCGTCTCGGGATCGAAAAGTCCCGAAACCAAATGACTGTTCGCTTGGCTCAGGAAGTGGGTATGCCGCTCATCAGCGAATACGCCATTAATCGGTTTGGGGTTTACGACGAACTCTTGCCGGTTTTGGCTATGTCGCTCGGTGCTGGCGAGACGACGCTTTTGCGCATGGTTTCAGCATACTCAATACTGGCAAATGGCGGGCGCCGAGTTCAGGCTACGCTCATAGACCGCATTCAAAATCGTTGGGGTGAGACTGTATGGCGCCATGACCCGCGTGAATGCGCCAACTGCAATGCTCAGGAGTGGCGAAACCAACCAGAGCCAAATATTCTCGAAGACCGCGTACAAGTCATCGATGCACACACTGCCTACCAAATGACATCCATGTTGCAAGGCGTCGTCCAAAGCGGCACTGCGAGTGTTGTCAAACGAGAATTGCCCGGCGTGCCGCTGGCGGGCAAAACGGGCACAACAAATGATTCAAAGGATACGTGGTTTGTTGGCTATTCTCCTGATTTAGTCGTTGGGGTCTATGTCGGCTACGATAATCCTCAGCCAATGGGTAAGTCGGCGACAGGTGGGCAGGTAACAGCTCCAATCTTTGCCAGTTTTATGAAGAAGGCGCTGCAAGGCAAACGCGCTGTCCCATTTCGTATCCCTCCGGGAATAAAGCTGATCCCCGTCAATCGACTAACGGGTTTGCGGGCACAGCCCGGTGACGCCAATGTTGTGGAGGAAGCCTTTAAGCCATTTGAGGAGCCCGACGACCCGAATTCGTTCTTGGGATACCAGAGTCCAGAAGGTATTTACGGGAGCCCCAACAGCGTGAGCACGGGACGTGGCAATGTTTACTAGGTTTGTCGAAAAAAGGAATTGCGAACGCGACAAAGCGGCATTGGCGGTGATGAAAGATGCCGGCTTGGATAAGTCTCACATATCTTGTTTATTGTGCTAATTCCAAATCCAGCAGATGAGTGATTTGAAGATTGTGAGGACGTATGCGTGCGGAGGCATCAAAGCTTGTAGCGGAGATCAATGAATCGTTTGCCATTTTGCGGAGGCATCTTTGACTGGGAAAGAGCCCAATCCCGACTAGACGAACTGAACGTGCGAGCCGAGGACCCCGCTCTCTGGTCAAACCCTATGATTGCCCAATCAGTCATGCGGGACCGCCAACTGCTTGAGCGACGCATCACGTGTTATCGCTCCAGCGAACAAAAACTAGAAGATGCCGTAACGCTGATCGAACTCGGTCAAGCTGAAAACGACAGCGCATCTGTTGAGGAGGGCGAATCCTCCCTCAAAGAGCTACGCGATGAGCTCCACAGGCAGGAAATTGAAGCGTTATTGTCGGGCGAAGCTGACACTAACGATACCTATGTGGAAATCCATGCTGGAGCTGGAGGCACGGAAAGCCAAGACTGGGCACAAATGCTGACACGCATGTACATGCGCTGGGCTGAAAAGCGCGGATTTAAAGTCACGTTGATAGAGGAAAGCCCAGGAGAGGAAGCCGGCTTGAAATCGGCCACCATCGAAGTCAAAGGTGAGAATGCCTACGGTTGGTTGAAGACGGAGAGCGGCGTGCATCGGTTGGTCCGAATTTCCCCCTTCGATTCAAATGCAAGACGACACACCAGTTTTGCATCAGCCTGGGTCTATCCAGTGATTGACGATAGCATTGATATTGATGTGAATGAGAGCGATTGCAGAATCGATACTTATCGCGCATCAGGAGCGGGCGGTCAGCATGTGAATACGACGGACTCCGCCGTCAGAATCACCCACACTCCGACAGGCATTGTCGTGGCCTGTCAACAGGAACGATCGCAACACAAGAACAGATCTACTGCCTGGGCGATGCTGCGGGCTAGGCTATACGAGTTGGAACTCAAACGACGAGAAGACCAGGCCAACGCAGAGGCTGCCAGCAAAACGGAAATCGGTTGGGGACACCAAATTCGCTCCTACGTGCTCCAACCATACCAAATGGTCAAAGACACGCGTACCGGAGTCGAGAGTTCGGACCCACATTCTGTGCTGGACGGCGACATTGATATGTTTATAGAAGCGGCCCTCGCTCAACGGATTAGTGGACCGACGGGACATGCGATTAGCGAAGATAGCTAGCGTTTCTGCTCAAAGATCGAGCAAATCGCGGAAGTGTCGCGCAGGGGTGACCTTGGCGTGAAGGGTTGGAATCTCAATCAGATTCGTGAGACGTGCTGGCGTGAGCGCAAATCGGATTGAGTGTGCTCTATGGATGCGTGGAGCAACCAAGCGGCTGCAACGACGCCGAAACCGAGCACCAACAATCCCAGGACAGCGCGCTTCCACAGTGAGGCAGGGTGCAGAGTTTTGGGCAAACGTGTCTTGGCGGCTGCCAGTACTGGATCAGGCATAAATATTTCCCTCTGGCAAGCGCTTAGAGCCCACGCCATTAATTGATCCCAATTGAGCAAAGCGTCAAGAAAGTCCTGCCAACAGACTGCACAAATTCGTGAAACGTTGCTGTATTGTCGCGAGGGAAGGTGCGTCGGGGCGGCGAACAAGCCACAAATGGAGCGGTCACGAGCAAGTGGTCGTGTCACAACTGGTCACTAAGCTTGATGAACATTTGTCTCGGGCGGCACCAAAGCTAGAGGTTTATTAGCCTGCAGCTTGAGTTGAAATTCATCAGCAAGCGATTTGAGAGCGGTACCCACATCTCCGGCATACTTGGAAATGAACAGTCGCGGTTCATTAGAATAAAGAGCTGCCTTTTGCAGATGCGGCGCCATTGGAATGGTTTGATTGAAACATCGCAATTCCAGATCATCGCGCAGGTGTTTTTCCACTATTTTGTCGTCGCTTGAGAATCGATCGACCATATTGATTACAACACCGAGGTGATCTGCCAATCCCATTTCAGGGTTCCGCGAGCGAAACCGACGCAGATATTCGAGACCACTCACCGCCAGAAAATCGGGCTTTACTGGCACCAAATGAAAATCACACTCCCGGAGCCAGGTCTCCGTCGTGACCGAAATACCAGGCGCACAATCCACTAATACAATGTCGACATATTGTTTCGCCTCCTCAAGTATTGCGCGCACAGCAGCTCTCGTTTGTGGAATCTTGCCCTGCGCTGCGATTTCCCGCTCCAGCAGCGGCAGATCGAGTTCGCCGAGAATCAGATACACCCCCGTTGTATCCTCCACATCCGTGGCGTTGCTAACGACGTACTGGGTCCATTCCGCATGTTCATTATCAAGAACACTTTTTGCCAGATATCCGACAAGCGTGTGGTCGTTTTGCCGCCGCTCCGCGAGATGCTCGGCAGGCGATGTCATGAGACTCAAACTCATTTGGCCATCGGCATCGACCATGAGAACCGATTTTTGCCGTGCGTGTGCGAGAGTTTCAGCAAGCGCCATTGTTAGCGTTGATTTGCCAACTCCCCCCTTGGCATTCATGATTACGATGGATGTCATTGCAACCAAATGTCCCGTTCACTCTCTCGCGTTCACTATTCTAGTTGCCCGTTCGGTGAGGAGCAAATGGCCAATTCCATCGATTCGGCGATCAGGGCACAACCCGCGGCCAAATTCGGAATCCTGACGTACTTCCCGCTAGTCATATTGATCTGATCAGGGCTTAGATGCACTCCGTTTAAACCCCGGAGATCAAGGTTTGGTTAAGAACCATAAATTCCGGGGGAATTGTGGCGCCCGTTTTATTTGCCATACTGGCAAGAGAGCGGCAGTAGTCGCAACAGCATTGCCAACACGTCCGTCAGGCCATCCTACCCGACCCCACCGCTTCACGTACCTTGATTGGTTGTCTGAGAGATCTTCGGCCATGTCACAACCGCAGGCTCCCATCTGGATTTAATCTTCGTCGAAGTGGGAACGCACGGTGAAATTGACATCCAAACACACGAGAGGCATTGGCAAACACACGAGAGGCATTGGCAAACACACGAGAGGCATCGACAAACACACGAGAGGCATTGGACACCACGAATGAGGAACGGTTTATGAAGAACGACATCCGAGATAGAAATAGGGGGGGCTAGTTGGGTCAGCACAACCCGAGTATAGGCCGTGTGGACAGTTGCCCAGGCCTTGACTAAACAAGACGCCCAACTAGGACTTGTGCGGGCCGTAGTGCTTATGGCGCACTAATAGCATACTTCAGATTGGTGTCCAGGATCGCGGGTTGCCACGTTCGGAACCGCGGATGATCAATCCAGAAACGAGTGTAACATGACCGGTGTGAACGAGATCCGCAGTGCATTTCTTGATTTTTTTTCCAAGAACGGACACGAGCGTGTGCCGTCTTCGCCTTTAGTACCGCGCAATGACCCAACGTTGATGTTCACTAACGCTGGGATGGTCCAATTCAAGAATGTATTCACTGGTCAGGAGCAACGACCCTATACGCGTGCCGTCACGTCACAGAAATGCGTCCGCGCTGGTGGTAAACACAACGATCTTGATAATGTGGGATACACAGCAAGGCATCACACATTCTTTGAAATGCTCGGAAATTTCTCCTTCGGTGACTACTTCAAGGACCTAGCCATCGAATTCGCCTGGACGTTAATTACAAAAGAATTCGGTCTTGATCCAAAACGATTGCTCGTCACCGTCTATCACCAAGACGATCAGGCTTTTGAGATATGGAAGAAGATTACCGGATTCCATGATCGCAAGATTATTCGTATTTCTACCACCGACAACTTTTGGGCAATGGGCGACATAGGTCCGTGTGGTCCATGTTCAGAAATCTTCTATGATCATGGTGATCATATTGCGGGAGGCCCACCAGGATCGCCCGATGAAGACGGCGATAGGTTTATTGAGATCTGGAACCTCGTATTCATGCAGTACGAGCAACTCGCTACCAATGACCGCGTCGAACTCCCACGGCCATCCATTGATACAGGTATGGGGCTGGAGCGGATTGCCGCTGTTCTGCAGGGGACACACGACAATTATGAAACTGACTTGTTTCGTGCTCTTATTTCCGCGTCGATCGATGCAACAGGCGTTCCAGCAGAAGGCGAGTTTAAGGCAAGCCATAGGGTTATCGCAGATCACCTGCGTGCGAGTAGCTTTTTGATTGCGGACGGCGTGCTGCCCTCCAACGAAGGAAGGGGATATGTTCTTCGCCGCATCATGCGACGCGCGATGCGGCACGCTCACTTGCTCGGAGGAAGCGATCCACTACTGCACCGCCTCGTGGGCCCTCTCGTGCGGGAAATGGGCGAAGCCTATCCCGAGCTCGTACGTGCGCAGCCCCTCATTGGCGAAACTCTTAACATCGAGGAACGACGATTTCGAAAAACATTAGAACGTGGTCTAGCTCTCTTGAACCAAGAAAGTGGAGCTCTCATCGCTGGAGACGTATTTTCCGGCGGAACTGCTTTTCGACTGTATGACACCTACGGATTTCCGCTCGACCTGACGCAAGATGCGCTGCGAGCACGGGGGATTTCGGTCGACACCACCGTCTTCGAATCTGCAATGGAAAAACAGAGAGAAGAGGCCCGCAGGGCATGGAAAGGGTCTGGGGAGGCAGCAACCGAAAGCATCTGGTACGATATACGCGAAAGAGTAGGCGCGACGGAATTTCTCGGATACGACGCAGATAGAGCGGAGGCCGAAATATTATCAATCGTCAAACAAGGAGTAGAAACAAACCAAGCACATGCTGGCGACGTGGTCGAAATCATCGTCAACCAAACACCATTCTACGGCGAAAGCGGAGGGCAGGTTGGCGATCATGGACTTGCGCGAGATGCCAAAGGTGTTGTCTTTGTGGTCGATAATACACAGAAGAAGCTCGGCGATCTGCTCGTCCATTCGGGTACCGTAAAAGGCGAAGGATTGAGCGTTGGAGATGCAATTGAGCTCGTCGTGGATCATAGGCGGCGAACCGCAGTGCGCGCGAACCACTCTGCCACGCATCTGCTCCATGAAGCTTTGCGACGCGTACTCGGCGAACACGTCGTCCAGAAGGGCTCTTTGGTCGCGCCTGAACGTTTGCGCTTTGATTTTGCCCATCCGAAACCCTTGAGCCGTGAGGAATTGGCTAGAGTAGAGGACATGGCCAATGCCGTTGTCAGTCAAAACGCACAGGTGGAAACCCGTTTGATGGCATATGATGACGCCATCGAAACGGGCGCCATGGCTCTCTTCGGAGAAAAGTATGGCGACGAGGTCAGAGTTGTGTCCATGGGGCGCGAAGACGAAGCGACTTCCAATCGGGCGTGGTCTGTCGAGCTCTGTGGTGGCACCCATGTTTCGAGCACCGGAGAAATAGGGGTCGTGCGGATTGTCGCAGAGTCTGCATCAGCCGCAGGCATTCGGCGGGTCGAAGCATTGAGCGGCACAAGGGCCAGAGCTTACCTTACTACACAGGACCAACGACTGAGAGAAGTAGCTGCACTCTTGCGAACCAAGCCAGAAGACGTGGTAGCCCGCGTGACGGCCCTGAGCGAGGAGCGCCGACAATTGGAACGTCAGCTATCAGAAGCGAAACGCACTTTGGCTCTAGCCGGAGGTGCCCGGGCAAGTGATAGCCCTGAGGACAGCATTCGAAGTGTGGCAGGAATCAATTTTTTCACACGGTCTGTCGAAGGGCTCAATCCAAAAGATTTACGTGGTTTGGTCGATAGCGGTAAGGAGCGAGTGGGGTCGGGCGTTGTCGCAATTGTCGGCGTTACGGATGATGGGAAAGCTGGCTTAGCCGTAGGTGTTACACAGGATTTGACTGAGAGATTTAGCGCTGTCGAACTGGTCAGGGCAGGGTCAGTTGCACTTGGCGGCAAGGGAGGTGGTGGTCGGGCGGATATGGCCCAAGCCGGGGGACCGGATGGGTCACGCGCAAGCGACGCGTTGGCGGCCATCGAAGCCGCGATGTCGGTATGACATCGAAACACCTCGCTGCGCCATAGACGAATGCGGCCGAATGGCCTGAATATTGGAGTTCGCCATGGCGGGCGTTGCAGAAGCTGCAAACTACAAGGACGCGCTAATCGTTCTTGCGACAGCAGCAGTTGCGGTTCCGGCGTTCCGACGATTCAAACTTAGTCCTGTCATCGCGTTTTTACTGGCCGGCGTCGCGCTGGGTCCGAACGGAATAGTACAACTGGCCCCAAATGCTGATTACCTCCAGTGGATTACTATATCGCCAGAGAACCAGTTGGGGTTCGCCGGAGAGTTGGGCGTCGTCTTCCTTCTTTTTCTGATCGGACTTGAACTGTCCTTTCAACGATTACTGACCATGCGCCGACTCGTTTTTGGTTTAGGGGGCGCGCAGATTGCAACAGCAGCAATAGTAGTCGCTAGCATAGCATGGCTTCTTGGCTTGGCCCCCGCTGCCGCACTCGTTGTCGGGCTTAGTCTTGCCCTATCCTCGACCGCAGTAGTAATCGAGTTGCTCTCTCAGCAGCAACGACTCCCAACAATTTCGGGCAGAACCTCCTTCGCAATCCTGCTGATGCAGGATCTGGCGGTTGTGCCACTCATTTTGTTTGTCACTATTCTCGGCGGGGATTCGAGCGTATCGATCTTTGAAGGCCTCGCTACCGCGCTATTGCAGGCAGTTGTTGCTTTGGCAGCTGTCAGTGGAATTGGATGGCTCGCGCTCCGACCTCTTTTTCGGCACGTCGCCAGTTCGGGTAGTCAAGAGCTGTTTGTGGCGGCCATCCTTCTCGTAATCGTCGCGAGCGGTTTGGTGACTGGAACAGCAGGGCTTTCAATGGCGCTTGGCGCATTTATTGCCGGTTTGCTCCTAGCTGAGACGGAATTTCGAAGAGCGGTACAGGCCGCCGTGGTGCCCGTCAAAGGGCTCCTGCTGGGTGTGTTTTTCTTTCATGTCGGCATGGGGCTGGATACGCAGGCGATCGCCGCCGAACCAGGAACAATTTTGATGCTCTCGGGGCTAGTTATCGTCACCAAGATATTGATTTTGAGCATCTTATTGCGTGCGTTTGGCTTGGATAAAGCAGTTACTATTCAAGTCTCCTTCTTGCTGGCGTCCGGTGGAGAGTTTGCGTTTATTACAGTAGGACTCGCTGCAACATTGGGTGTCATTGAACCGGCAACTGCGACCGTCGTCTTTGCGATAACCTCACTATCGATGCTATTGATCCCGGCTTTAGATTTCGCGGGCAACGCTTTAGC
>JBPCWA010000598.1:0-3911 GCA_051009975.1 Hyphomicrobiaceae bacterium | reverse complement strand
TGCGTCAAGCGCTCGACAAAGAAACTCCCGCCCCACGGATCGGCAACACGTGTCGTCCCAGTTTCTTGTAAAAGGAACAGCTGAGTGTTTCGCGCAATGCGTGCTGAAAAATCAGTAGGCAACGCGATGGCTTCGTCCAGGGCGTTGGTGTGCAACGATTGCGTATGGCCCTGGGTGGCAGCCATTGCCTCGATGCATGTGCGAGCGACATTGTTGAAAACATCTTGGGCCGTGAGCGACCATCCCGATGTTTGACAATGCGTGCGCAGACTTAGAGATCGCGGGTTGGAAGGCGCAAATGCATCTTGAATCAGTTTGGCCCAGATAGCCCGGGCTGCCCGCATTTTGGCAATCTCCATGAAGAAATTCATGCCAATTGCCCAAAAGAACGAGAGTCTTGGCGCAAATGCATCAATCGGCAAACCCGCTGCAACACCAGCACGGGCGTACTCGATTCCATCGGCCAGCGTGTAGGCCAGTTCAAGGTCCGCAGTGGCTCCAGCTTCCTGCATATGGTAGCCGGATATTGATATTGAGTTAAATTTCGGCATGTGTTCCGATGTATAAGCGAAGATGTCAGAAATGATACGCATCGAGGGAGCCGGAGGGTAGATATAGGTGTTGCGCACCATAAATTCTTTCAGAATGTCATTCTGAATAGTTCCTGAAAGTGCCTCCGCAGAGATGCCTTGTTCCTCACCTGCTACGATAAACAGAGCTAGCACAGGTAATACGGCTCCGTTCATTGTCATCGAGACCGACATCTTCGATAGGTCAATGCCACGAAACAGCGTGCGCATGTCATAAATAGAATCGATCGCAACCCCGGCCATGCCAACATCGCCTTTCACCCGTGGATGATCGCTGTCGTAGCCGCGATGCGTTGCCAGATCGAATGCGATCGACAATCCCTTCTGCCCTGCAGCTATGTTTCGCAGATAAAACGCGTTTGATTCTTCAGCAGTTGAAAAACCGGCGTACTGGCGAACGGTCCATGGTTGCGTGACATACATTGTTGGGTAAGGTCCGCGCAGGTAAGGCGCAACGCCCGGGTAGGTGTCAATTTGCTCCAGGTTGGCTGTGTCGTGTGCGAAATATGCTGGGGCTACCGTGATGCCCTCTGGAGTGTTCCATCGTTCACCGGTTATGCTTTCTGTTGCCAACGATTGTTTGGCAAAAGCAATTTGTGTAAAATCGGGTGTCGCGATCATGATACCTCGCTTTCTTGCCTCTGATTTTAGCACGAGCCTATATAAAAAAAATGTCCGGGCGACCATAGTTGAGTTAATGGGAGAATTGGTGTGCCTGGATTACAAGAATTGCACGTCACAACTCACCCAAATACCAGCCATCCAGCAATGCAATGACTATGGTCTCGGCTTATCTATTCCTAGATTGCATTGCAGCATTTGAAGGGTGGAAATGACATCAATGCCATCGTAAAGAAAGCCGTCGACACCGGAACTTCTTAATGAGCCTTCCTGTGCACCTGGTCGCCCAACAATGTAGACATGAGATGCGGCTGCCGTCTTGAGAGCTTGGACCGTTGCGTCAGCCAACAGATGGTATGCGTCGTCAGCTCCGCAGATGCAAGCGACATGACAACCGGAGGTTGCGAAAACGCGTCCGACCGCTCCCGATTCCGATGCTCCTTCGGATCGCACTGCCTCAATCCCGGCGATGGCGAGGAGATTTTCAGTCCACATTGCGCGTTCACCGTACTCTGCCAGAGTTCCAAGTGTTGCAACAAAAACAGATGGACGGAGGCCCGTTTGTTGCCTGGCTTCATCTGCTGTGGCACGAAGTATCTCAAATGGCTCACTCAGGCGAACAGAGGGCAGTGCGTAAACCTGCAGTGTGCTCGAGCCGGGTGATGTTGAGATATCCCTCAAAGATCGACCTTCAGCGAGTGCAGAGACGTGATCGGCAAAACTCGTACCTTTAAGTTTCAGCGGCGTCATAGCACCCAAAACATCGCCAGGTTTTGGTATATCCAAGACTGTTGGAGGGGCCTCAGATAGGTTCGGGAAAGAGCTCGTCCCAATGAGCGGTAGTTCACGAGAACCAATACGTCGCCGACGAGCCTTGCAAACCTCGGCAATACGCCTCTGCAATCTACCGGCAATCAAGCTTTCGACCAAACCTCCCTCTCCCTCAATTTCCTGAAACAAACGCCACGCGACGTCGCACAATTCTTGAGTGAGGGCTTCATAGGCCCCAGAACCTGCAGCAGGGTCGCATACGCGCCACAAATTAGACTCCTCAAGAAGAATAATTTGCAGGTTGCGTGCAATGCGCCGAGCAGCTGAATCGGGCAAGCCGAGCGGCAGCGTGTGAGGAAGGACCGATAGGCTATCCGCGCCCCCAATCCCAGCAGCAGCGGTTGCCACGGTCGAACGCAACATATTCACAGCCGCATCGAGCTGGCTCATCATCCTCCACGACGTTTCAGCATGAATATGTATTGGACGTGCGGGCAAGTGCGACACCTCTTGTACACGGCCCCATAACTCGCGCATCGCTCGCAGCTTGGCGACTGTCAAAAACTGATCGGCGTCCGCAGCAAATGACCAAGATAGTGCCCGCGACGCCGTCTCGCCATCGAGGCCCTTGCGCTCGAATGCACGCAAGTAACTTACACCCATAGCCAACGCTACGCCCAGTTCCTGCGCCTCTGAACCACCTGCCTCGTGGACGATACGCACGTCGCAACACATGAAAGGCGCTGAATATCCCGCCGATTTCAACCAAACAACCGTGTCCATGAGGCGGGATTCTATATCAAACCATGGGTGTTTCAGCTCACCGGCCCGCATTAAGTCGCCGAGAGGATCGAGACCGAAGTGAATGTTCAAATCATTCGGATTGATTTCCCGATGTTGCACCAATGCAGCGAGCAGAGCTGTGTACTGTTCGCCGTGGCACCATTGATCGATCCGCAGATCAACCATGTCCAGCGCTATCTCTGAGAGTGCGGCATCCAACGCGCTGACGTTATCCGCGATCAGACCGTACCCATTTCTACAGCTCGGATCCGGCTTGACGATTGTCAGCCCGTTAGAGCCATTTTCCAGGTCATTCAGTGCGAGTGCGTTCGCTGCTGCGGGATCAGGGTGGTCGAGGCGTTGGTAAGTCTGCCAAGGAGCAGCCGACCGCGACCAGGGCTGTGGCTTGGCAGTCTTTGCTTGTTCATAAAGTGGCTGGATCGCAATATCATCAAAAGTTCTCGACATGAGCCGATCTTCGAATGCCGCACCTTTTAGCGCCTTTTCGACGGCTTTCAGCCATGTCTCACGACTAACGGGTAAAAAACTTTCGGCCAGCGCGATATCGCAAGAAGAAGATGAGTCGTATGATCGATGAGACATGCGCCTTCCCGTTTCACTGAAAAACTGAATGTTACCTAACCATCACTTCTTTGACCTCACCTTCGAGCACGGCCCGTATTCGCACAAGAAGGCACTATTGAACGTACCCGCAATCCCGCATCGTGGTCTGCCTTATTACCTGTCCCACACCTCAACCACTCTCCCAAAACCTGACCGCTTCTCCATTTGGATGTCCAACTAGGACCCCATCCCATACCACCTGGTCGCCGCGAATAATTGTGCCCACAGGCCATCCCATAACGCTCACTTCATCGTATGGCGTCCAACCGCATTTGCTTGCGATCCAATCATTGCGGATCGTTTGGCGCCGTTTGAGATCGACGATCGTAAAATCAGCGTCATATCCGACCGCAATTCGACCTTTGCTCGCAATGCCAAAGACACGTTGAGGACCGTGACTTGTTAGATCAACGAAGCGTTCGAGTGAAAGCCGGCCAGCATTGACATGATCTAGCATGATCGGAACCAAGGTTTGCACCCCCGTCATTCCCGAATGAGATTGGGGATACGAGTGCCCTTTTT
>JBPCWA010000597.1:0-42570 GCA_051009975.1 Hyphomicrobiaceae bacterium | reverse complement strand
GAATTTTGGAGGTTCGACTGAATGTTCCCATTCGTTGTTGTGGCGATGCGGAAGTCACATAGACGTCATGCCGCGCGCGCGCTCGGCTTGCCTCTTTCGCTGCCAAGTGACGGCTGGCTATCAACCGGATCCAGCCACCACCGTCGCCACCTTCCCCGCTTTATAGCGTGCGCTCAACCTTCTCGACCTGGAAGCACTCGATTACGTCGCCGGCGCGGATATCTTGATAGTTTGCAAAGGCCATTCCGCATTCCTGGCCGGCTGGTACTTCTTTCACTTCATCCTTGAACCGTTTGAGAGTTGAGAGGGTGCCTTCGTGAATGACAACATTGTCTCGCAGTAGACGGACTTTGGCGCCGCGCTCTACCCTTCCGTCCGTGACCAGGCAACCAGCAACCCGGCCAATCTTTGAAATGTTGAATACTTCGCGGATCTCGGCATTTCCGAGGAAAATTTCGCGTAGTGTCGGATCCAACATGCCCGACATCGCAGCCTTCACATCATCGACCAAGTCATAGATTATGCTGTAATAGCGAATCTCAACGCCTTCCTGCTCAGCCGAAGTCTTCGCTTGCGCGTTTGCACGCACATTGAAGCCAATGACAACGGCATTCGAAGCAGCGGCCAATGTTATGTCCGACTCTGTGATGCCACCGACGCCTGAGTGAACGATGCGGGCTTCGACTTCGTCGTTTCCAATTTTGGCCAAGGCACCTGCAATGGCTTCGACTGACCCTTGGACATCACCCTTCACGATGAGCGAGAACTCTTTTTTGCCCTCTTCGTGAAGTTGCTGCATCATTTGTTCGAGCGTGCGCGCTGAGCCGGCAGATCCGAGAGTCTCGCGACGCTTGCGAATTCGATAATCTGTTATTTCACGAGCCCGTGCTTCGTTCTCCACCACAGCAAACTGGTCACCAGCCTCTGGTGCAGAATCGAAACCTAGAACCTCCACCGGGAACGATGGCCCTGCCTTGGCTACATTGGAACCCGTGTCATCTATCAGTGCGCGAACCCTTCCCCATGCCGTACCAGCGACCACGATGTCACCAACAGCTAACGTGCCGCGCTGCACCAAGAGTGTTCCCACTGGGCCGCGGCCGCGTTCCAATTTGGCCTCGATGACAAATCCCTCCGCAGAACGATCTGGATTGGCTGTCAGGTCGAGGAGCTCCGCTTGCAAGCTGATGGCTTCCAACAAAGTGTCCAAATTTGTTTGCTTGAGTGCAGAAACCTGTACCTCCAGCGTTTCGCCGGACATACTCTCAACGACCACTGCGTGCTGCAACAATTCGGTCCTGACCCGATTGGGATCTGCATCGGGCTTGTCGATCTTGTTGATCGCCACGATCATTGGGACTTGGGCTGCTTTTGCATGATTGATCGCCTCAATTGTCTGAGGCATGACGCCGTCATCGGCTGCGACAACGAGCACCACGATATCCGTCACCTTGGCACCGCGGGCACGCATGGCCGTGAATGCAGCGTGGCCAGGGGTGTCGATAAAAGTAATTTTCTGTCCACTTTCCGCAGCAACCTGATACGCGCCTATGTGCTGAGTAATGCCGCCGGCTTCGCCGCCAGCGACGTTGGCGGCCCGAATTGCGTCGAGCAGGGACGTTTTGCCATGATCAACGTGGCCCATAATTGTCACGACTGGAGCGCGCGGTTGCAGTGCATCTTGATCGTCGATATCTCCGATGAAGCCCTCTTCCACATCAGCTTCCGAGACCAGCTTCGAACTGTGGCCGAATTCTGCAACGATCAATTGTGCTGTTTCAGTATCGATGACATCGTTAATTTTATGCATCGCGCCTTGCTTCATCAAATATTTGATGACGTCCACGGCGCGTTCCGTCATTCGGTTTGCCAATTCCTGAATTGTTATGACCTCTGGGATAGTCACCTCACGCGATATTTTCTCGCGCACCTGAGAGATGCCCATCGCCTTTTGTTTTTCGCGCTCCCGCTTTCGCTTCAGTGAAGCCAGTGACCGCTCCCGTTGGCGTTCATCGAAAGCATTGGTAATAGTTAGTTTTCCTCGGACGCGACCATCTTCGCCACGCGCCGCTCCGCGCTTGCCGCGACGCTTGCGATCGTCCTCTTCTTCTCGAACTGGCGCGGGCGCCGCAGGCTTCACCGCTCGGCGCGGTGCCGCCGTCTCGGTAGCCTTTTTTTGCTGCTCTGCAGGTTTGGGGTCTGGTCGATCGCCACGCGTGACGATCATAGGCCGCGTCATACCGACTGATTTCAGTAGCGGTTCGCTACTGCGCGGACTTTCAGCCGCCGTGGGTCTACGTCGCGGGGGCGCCGGCGATTTGGTCGCTGTTTCGGACTCGTTGCGAACCCGTGTTGATGTCCGTGCTGTCGATCGCGAGCCATTGGCTTCGCTCGTATTGGCAGGCTCCGGCGCTGGCTCCGTCGTACCTGTCGTATCGCCAGGCACGGGTTCTTTTGCATGAGGCTGCTTCGTTGAGCTCTCCGGCTGTTGCGCTTGATTGTCTTGAAGGGCGGCGTTCGGCGCGGCCTCCACTTCGGCCGCTTTTTTGCGTTCGGCCTCTGCCGCCGCTTCGGCTTGGGCCTTCTTACGCTGCTCAGCCTCCTCGGCGTCAGCCTGTGCTTGCTGTTTGGCCATCTCCGCTGCCTGACGCTCGCGATCTTTGTCGGCGCGCTGAGCCGCCGCAAGCGCTTGGGCACGTTTTGCGACTTCCTCCTGCGATAAGCCCCCAGGGGTTTGTTGTTGAGCGCGTTTGGCACCCGCAGGCGATCGGGCACCCGCGCGACTGCCCTCGCGATCAGGCGATGCGACGTTGCGCTTGCGCTTCTTTTCGACGACAACCGACTTCGAGCGCCCATGGCTGAATTTTTGTTGGACATGACCGGCATCGACAGTCCGCTTCAGCGACAGGGGCTTGCGGCCGCTCGATGTCTTGTCGTCGGTTTCCTTCGATTCGCTCATACTCGTTCCGTTTCTCGTGCTGTCGCATTCGCCCACTCAAGGGGCGACGACCTATGCAAAATCCCTTGCAAGTCCTGGTTCCGAAGAATTGTGCGCCGAGACAAACTGTTCAGCCCGTCTCACCGCTACGACCAGCGCATCGGCCGCTTTTCCACGTTTAACAGCAGCATGTACCACATTTGTGCGGCCAATGGCTAAACTCATTTGCCCAACGCTGAAAAGATCTAGAATGATCGGCTCCATCCCGTTGTCCTTGCACACCGCCCTGTATTTTCGTTCTAGCTTGCTGCGACCGTCCGCGGCGGCGTCATGGGCTTGCAGTAGAACGATGCTTTCCCCCGAGTTCAGCAGTGTTTCGACACTATGGTAGCCGAACGACAAAACCCCCGCCTTGTTTGCAAGGCTAAGCGCCTGTTGCGCCGTTTCGTACAGCAGCCGCTCTACACGTTGTGAAAGATCATCGCCAACCGTGACACAGCGCCGCCAAGCACGGTCGAAAGCACGTGTGCTGATTGCGCGATCAAGATGGCAGCGGCGGTTCGTCACCCAAGCGCCGCGACCCGGTAAGCGCCTGGCCAAGTCTGGCACGACCTCGCCAGCTGGTGACAATACAAATCTTATCAGAGAATTAGGATCGTGACGTTCGCGCGATACAATACAGCTGCGCGTGGGCGAGACCCCCGGCAGTCCGTCCTGCTTGTCCCAATTTGCGACCATCGCGATTATGTACCAAGCCTCTCATTATGCTACTGGCGACGCATTGTCGGATTCGGCGGTATCTGCTGTCGTAGTTGCTACTGCTTCGGAATCTGTGTCTTCCGCGTTTTCGTCGCTAATTTCTGCGGTTTCGCCTTCAGTTTCAGTCTCTGTCTCGTCAATCAGGTCTTCGGGATTGATCCAGCCGAGTAAAATCCTGGCAGCAAGAATCATTTCTTCTGCTTCATTCCGGCCAACGTCGAAACCATCCAGAATGCCTTTGTGTTTGATCGGCTCGGCGCCTCGCTCTTTTTTGCGCTCTACCCAACCGACTAGGTCGTCTGTCGCACAGTCGGCGAGATCCTCCAGTGATTTGATATCGTGTTCTCCGAGTGCCACCATAATGGCGGTGGTCACTCCTGCTACACTTGCAAGCTCGTCTCCAACGCCCAGCTCGCGGCGGCGCTCGTCGCGCTGCTGCTCTTGTTTGTCAAGGTATTCACGGGCACGCGCCTGGATTTCGTCGGCTGTTTCTTCATCGAAACCTTCGATGCTAGCGATCTCCTCGATCTCCACGAAGGCCACTTCCTCGACGGTCGTAAATCCTTCAGTAACGAGGAGCTGAGCAATAACCTCGTCGACGTCGAACGATTCCATGAACAGCTGCGTCCGGTCGCTGAACTCCTTTTGTCGTCTTTCGCTTTCTTCCTGTTCCGTGAGTATATCTATGTCCCAGCCGGTCAGCTGCGAGGCCAGTCGGACGTTTTGACCGCGTCGGCCGATTGCGAGCGATAATTGGCTTTCGGGCACGACGACTTCAATCCGTTCTGAGTCTTCATCCAGCACAACTTTGCTGACCTCGGCCGGCGCCAAAGCGTTCACGATGAAGCTTGCCGCTTCCGGATTCCACTGGATAATATCGATCTTTTCGCCCTGAAGCTCGTTCACGACGGCTTGGACACGTTGACCACGCATGCCGACACAAGCACCAACAGGGTCAATTGAGGAGTCTTTTGAGATCACTGCAATTTTTGCTCGAGAGCCCGGATCTCGGGCGACAGACTTGATTTCGACTACGCCATCATAGATCTCTGGTACTTCCATCGCAAACAGCTTGGACATGAATTCAGGTCGTGACCGCGAGAGAAATATTTGTGGTCCTCGCTGCTCGCGGCGGACATCATACACGTAGGCCCGGATGCGATCGCCGTAGCGGACATTTTCGCGCGGGATCATTTCATCACGACGGATAATCGCTTCTGCTCGGCCAAGATCAACGATCACATTGCCGTATTCGACGCGCTTGACCGTACCGTTGGCGATTTCGTCAGTCCGGTCCTTATATTCCTCGAACTGGCGGTCTCGCTCTGCATCGCGAACCTTTTGAACGATAACTTGTTTGGCGTTCTGCGCAGCAACACGTCCGAAGTCCATCGGCGGCAACGCCTCGGCGATTTCATCTCCGATCGCCGAGCCTGGCTCAATCAACACAGCGTCGTTGAGGGAAATTTCGGTCGATTCGTTCTCGACGATGTCGACCACGGTCTGCACCCGGGTCAACAGGGTTGCGCCGGTTTTGGGATCGATCGTGCAACGGATATCGTTCTCGATGCCGTATCGTGCCTTGGCAGCTTTCTGAATAGCGTCTTGCATTGCTTCAATGACAATCGCTCTATCGATAGATTTTTCGCGCGCCACTGCGTCTGCAATTTGCAGTAGTTCCAACCGGTTCGCGCTGATTCCGCTCATGGCCATTGTCAGCTACCCCTATAAATATTCGTGCCGGCAGGCTCGTCCGCACCGCGATCGTCGTCGACCACAACCGGTTTTTCAGTCTCAATTTGGCGATCCTTCGAGCGCCGCAACGATTCTCTGACCAGTTCGTCCGTGAGAACGAGACGAGCACTATCGATCATCTCAACGGGTAGACCAAGCACTTGCCGCCCCACTTGGTCAAGCACCACCTCGAGGCGAACTTCTTGCTCATCGAAACCTTCCAAAACGCCGCGAAATCGCTTTCGGCCATCGATAGGCTCGCTTAGTTCCACTTTGGCCTCGTAGCCGGCCCAATCTTCAAAGTCGCTCGCTCGTACAAGCGGGCGATCAATGCCCGGAGACGAAATTTCGAGGCGGTAGGAACCGGGAACGACATCAAACGCATCGAGGAGTGGAGACAGCTGGCGTGATATGGTCTCGCAGTCGTCAATCGATATTGTTCCGTCTGGCCGTTCTGCCATTATCTGAACTGTCTGTGATCGTTCTCGTCCCATAATTTGGACGCACACGAGGCGAAATCCCAAATCACCGAGTGTTGGTGCAACAAGGTCGGCAATCGCTCCCGCGATGCCGCTCTCCTTAAGGAACCGATCCTGTGACACGACAGACTGTGACACCGCGACCATTACTCGGCCCATACCTCCGTTCGATCGTAGACACTCACGAGCGAGCCTCACCGTGGATCACACTCGGCGTTCCTTGCTGAACACTTGGCGTTCCGTGCTGGACTCTTTGCTCACCAGGACAGGCCGGTTCGTAGCCGACGTTGCAGCCAATCTCAAGCCAGGTATCGAAAACAATAAAAAAGAGCGAGCCCGCAAGGGCCCACTCTCAGAGTTGAGATGATCATGAGCAGCCTCAGGCTATGGGAACACTGGGCCGATTGCAAGCGCAATTTGTCACTTTTTTGAACAATCTCCCACTTTTGTATCAACTCGAGGATTATCTCCATTCGTCTGTCGCCTGCGGAATGTCAGATAGTACGAGCGACGTCCCTGGTGGTTGGCCTTTTGGTTGTAGCGCGTGATTGGCCAATCCGTAGGGCGCAAGCGCCAGTCGGACGCTCGGTCGGCCATCCAAAAAAAGTCTTGCGATTGTCGGACGGCCAACAAACTCGTCCGTGCATAATCGCCGATGTCTGTTGCCAATCGCACTTCGCCGCCTGGTATCATGGCGCGCGCAAGCAAGTGTAGCAGCGTGGCATTAAACAATCTTCGCTTGTTGTGTCGCCTCTTGGGCCAAGGATCCGGATAAAGAATGAAGACGCGTGTGAGCGTTCCATTCGGTAACCATCTCAGCACATTTCGAGCGTCATCACAGTATAGGCGAACATTCGTAAGTGCTTGATACTCTATTGCACTGAGCACTTTGGCGAGACCGTCAACGAAGGGTTCGCAACCAATGAAACCGATATCGCGGTTGCGGCTCGCCTGCCAAATCAGGTGCTCGCCTCCGCCAAAGCCGATCTCCAGCCAAACCTCACGCACGGATGTGGGAAAAAGCTCTGAAAGGTCGAGGGGCGCCGGCGAATTCAATTCTAGTGCTAGACGCGGAAGTGCTACAGACAGAAGATCCGATTGGCGATCTGAAAGCTTTCGCGCTCTGCGGCGGGCAAAGGACCTGATGTCGCGCGTCTTAGCCGTCATCACAGTATTGCGTGAACTCGGAGATGGATGCGAAGAGTCGCATTGCCAAAGTGTCGCGTCATCGCAGTCTCGTCACGTCGCAAATCTGCATCATCTCAGATCCGCCTTCTTGCTGCGTCGCATGTTAGCAGGGCGGGCCTATCGACGGATACCAGTCTTTCATTGAAGGTCGAACTAGGCCATCGCCGACCTGAGCGTGTCGGTTAGGTCCGTTTTTTCCCAACTAAAGCCACCATCGGCGTCCGGTCTGCGACCAAAGTGCCCGTAGGCGGACGTTCTGGCATAAATCGGCCGAGACAAATCAAGATGCAGCCGGATGCCGCGCGGGCTCAGGTCAACAATCTCATTTAAAATCCGTTCGAGTTTTTCTTCGTCAACCGATCCGGTGTCATGGAGGTTGACATTAATGGACAATGGTCGTGAGACGCCAATGGCATACGACAACTGGATCGCGCAGCGTTCCGCGAAGCCTGCTGCAACGACATTTTTGGCGAGATACCGGGCGGCGTATGCCGCGGATCGGTCAACTTTAGTCGGATCTTTGCCGCTAAACGCGCCTCCGCCGTGGGGCGCTGCACCGCCGTAGGTGTCAACGATAATTTTGCGACCCGTTAATCCGCAATCGCCGTCCGGCCCACCCACTACAAATTTTCCGGTCGGGTTGATATGCCACTCAGTCTCGTCGGTAATCCAGGCAACCGGTAGAACCTCGCGGATATGGGGTTCGACAATGGTGCGCACGTCCTCTGACGTGAGTGCCTCATCGATGTGCTGGGTCGAAAGTACAATGTGAGTTACGCTACTTGGTTTGCCGTTTTCGTAGCGTATCGACAGCTGGCTTTTTGAATCTGGTCCCAACTTAATCGCAGAGTTTTCGCCGCTCTTTCGGGCCTGCGCCAGATTTTCCAAGATCTTGTGGCTGTAGTAGATTGGAGCAGGCATCAGGTCCGGTGTCTCAGTGCAGGCGTAGCCAAACATTATTCCTTGATCACCCGCACCTTCATCTTTGTTGCCAGATGCGTCGACGCCTTGTGCGATGTCGGCTGACTGTTCATGCAGTAAAATAAGAACGTTCAGTTTCTGCCAATTGAAGCCTTCTTGCTCATAGCCAATGTCGCGAACCGCGGCTCGTGCGCGTTCTTCAATCATGGCTTTTGTGATGCTATCGGCACCACGCGTCTCACCAGCAATAACAATTTGATTCGTAGTCGCCAGGGTTTCGGCCGCGACTCGGACCAAAGATGGATCAACACCCGCGCGAGTGGATTCGCGAAAGTAAAGATCAACGATCTCATCTGAGATCCGATCGCAGACTTTATCTGGATGGCCTTCTGAGACCGACTCGCTGGTGAAATAAAATGTCCTGATTGACACGTGTTGCCCCGTTTCTGGCCTTAATCCTGAGCCCGGCGTTCTTGCAGCCTTTTGCGCGACCGTCAAGCAACGGCGTCACACTTCGAGCTTTTCTCGACGTTCACGTCGACAGGCATTGCTGAATTTGGAAGTGCTCACGAATTCCGCCGAGGTGGTCTACGAGCGCTGATACACACGAAGACAATTAGAAGTAATGCGAGTATGGCGAATACCGTATCGCCGAGTTTGGCGTAGGGAGGGCTTGGTCCCGATCGAGGAAGAGGGCTGTCCAATGCGTCGCGCGCATTTAGTTGCAGTAAGCCGACAATTCGGCCGCGAGAATCGATGATACCCGAGACGCCATTGTTGGCGGCTCTCACGACCGGAATACCCTGTTCAACCGCTCGTACGCGAGCCTGATGAAAATGCTGAAATGGCCCTGTTGATATCCCGTACCATGCGTCATTGGTGATGTTGAACAACACGCCCGGCCTTTTGTCAGTCAACGATACTTCTTCCGGAAAAATGACCTCGTAGCAAATGAGCATTTCAACTTTGGGCAGGCCTGGCACCGGCAGCAAGGGCCGAGGACGTTGGCCGACAGCGAATCCACCACGCAACCGCGTTAGCTGTTCGAGTCCTATCGCTTCGAGGGTTTTCTGAAACGGCAGATACTCGCCAAACGGCACCAGATGTGTCTTGTCATAGGTCGATATCAAGCGGCCACTACCGTCCATAACCATTGCTGAGTTGAAGACTTTGATTGCCTCTCGCGGACCACCGATCTGG
Source organism: Hyphomicrobiaceae bacterium (assembly GCA_051009975.1). GTDB lineage: Bacteria > Pseudomonadota > Alphaproteobacteria > Rhizobiales > Hyphomicrobiaceae > Tectiglobus. The sequence goes on along the minus strand of JBPCWA010000597.1, from coordinate 33,351 downwards.
CCTTCGGCGCGAAGTATCCCGGCGATCACGAACAGATGATCCGGCAATACCTGCGATATTGACTCGGCGACACCGGGTGTGCGTAGCGCTAGGAAGGGGAGTGCGGCTTCCGGCCAAACAACATGGGTGATGGCGGAGAGGTGGTGTCCGCCCCGTTTCGGCCCGCTCTCGGTCAAGGCGAGATGTTGTTCAAAAATGCTCCGGCGCTTCTCAACCAGAAATTTGTGTGATTGGGGCACGCTCGGCTGAACGATGCGCAAGATTACGTCCGGAACATATCCTGGATCGGGTTTGGCAAGGACATGCATCCCATAGACAGTAATACAAGCCAGAGGGGCTATGGTTAGTACCATTATAGTTCTAAAAGATCGCTGTCTATCGCTAGGAGTTGCGGCCAGCGCGGCCAAGGGTGTACAGGTTACAATGACGACTATCAGCGTCAGACCGTAGATTCCGAAAACGCCCGCTGCCTGCATGAAAATAAGCGGAAAGGTCAAGGCATATCCGAGAACATTCCATGGGAAACCAGTGAGGATGTTGCCACGCAGCCATTCCGTCGTAGCCAGTGCAACAGCAAACACAGACACCCTGATGATAACCGGGCCAGATACGCTTGCGAGCAATGCAATCGCCAGACTATGAAAAAGCGCCAGGCCAGCGGGCATTAAGGTCACGGCAATCGGCAATAGCCAGGCAAACACATCGGACTGTACGAGAAAGGCTCCGCCGATCCAATAAAGGCCAGCGAGGTGGAACCCGAATGCAAACCACCAGCCTGTGACGAAACCACGCTTCAGGTTGGCAAATGTTGGGGCAAATGCGATCGAGCTTGGTGTGCCGGCGCCCGGTTCTGGTCGGCCAGGGTCACTGGACCACAGCACCGGGGGAAGAGTTAAGAACAGAATTGGCGTAAAATAAAAGGGTGCAAATGCCAGCGCCGACAAAGCACCGGCCGCTCCGAGAATTGCATAGTGGGACCATCCACGTACACTTCGGAAACGGCAGGCAAGTTTTTGAAGTGCAGAAACTGTCACTATCCAGTTGCCGCCGGCGGTCGTTTGAGAAGTGCTTTCTCGTCGATGTCACCATTTGCGATATGGACTTTTAGTTTCTTGATGCGTCGCGGGTCTGCATCAAGCACTTCGAATTCAACGCCGGCCGGGTGCGATACCAGTTCGCCGCGAGCAGGCACACGACCAACAAGGGAAAACACCAGTCCGCCGAGGGTGTCGATATCGGGGTCGTCGTCTGGCATCAACTCCACTCCTAGACGTTTCTCCAAATCGTCAACAGGCGTGCGGGCTGAGGCAATCATGCCTGAACTGGCATCCACCGTAATGTGCTCAACTTCCATTTCGTCGTGCTCATCCTCGATTTCACCGACGATTTCTTCGACGAGATCCTCGATCGTTACCAGTCCGTCTGTCCCGCCGTACTCATCTACAACCAAAGCCATATGCGTGCGTGTTGACTGCATTCTGATGAGGAGGTTCATTGCCGGCATTGAGCGTGGCACAAACAATACTGGGCGGCGCACTCTTGCGCTCGACAAGGGCATGGAAAGCACCTCTTCGCTCGCTCGCAGATTGACCGAAGGCGAGCGGGCGTCGGACGAGTGATGCTCACTCTTCAGTCCAACATCACTCTTCAATTCAACATCAGTGTCTGCCCCAATGACCGCAATGACAGAGCCGGGTTCAGAACCGTAGGCTGCAGGTGTGCTGGAGGCAGATCCATTGGCTTCGGTTTCACGGGGCTCTTGCGGCGTCTTGGTTGGGCCTGACTTGGCAGTCCTCGGTTTGTTGAGCGCAACCAATGACTGCACCAAGTCCTTCACGTGCACCATGCCACGCGGGTCGTCCAAGGTATCGTGGTACATGGGTAATCGCGAAACACCGGCCTCGACCAACAATTGCAGCGCGCGGCCGACCGTCTCGCTTTCATCAATTGCAACGATGTCGGCCCGCGGAACCATAACGTCTTCGATCCGCAGTTTCCCGTAGCGCAGAAGGCGCAATAACATTGCGCGCTCCTCCGCTGAGAACGACTCCGATCCAGCCTCATCTACGTGGAGTGCCGCTTCGATTGTATCCCTGAGTGTCTGTCCTCCTGGCAAACCGAGGCGCGACTTGAGAAGACCGAGCCAGCTGGCCGGGGTAGTTGCGCCAGACGAGCCGTCGCCAGCAGATTTGCGGTCGTCGCTGGCCGACGATGGAGCCTCACTCACCATGACTCTGTGCTGCGTTTTGGGGCAACCAATTGCTCGATTGGTTCAATTCGCAACTTCCTCTATTTCGTTGCAGTAGGGGTTCGGGATACCGAGATCGGCTAGAATTGAGATCTCGACTTGTTCCATTACGTCGGCGTCGCGGTCAGTCCCATGATCATGCCCAATAAGGTGAAGGACACCGTGAACAATTAGGTGTGCTAAGTGATCGCGCAACGCGATTCGGCTCTCTAGGGCTTCACGACGGATGGTTTCTTCAGCCAGAATGACATCGCCAAGCGCCAAACGCGGTGCGCCATGATCCGGGGGGACCATGGTAAAGCCTGTCACAGCCGCAGGGAACGACAACACATTGGTTGCCTTGTCTGTCGAGCGGAATTTGCGGTTGAGAACTCTAATTTCAGTGTCGTCTGCGAACGCAACCACGGCGGCGCAATTTCGATTTGGCAATTCTGCATGGCGCGCAATCGCGATTTCGAGTTGAAGCAGCATTGGGCAAACCGGTCCGTAGGCGGTCCAGTCACCTGCTAGCCCAACTTGCGTGATCGATAGTGCGGGGTCCGTTTCGTCACCGCTCTCATCATGCTGTCTCTGATGTGAGCGTGGACTATCTCGATTGTCGTCCATCTATATTTGAGGCACGGGCTTTTTGTGCTTTGCGTCAGAAGCATCATAGGCATTAACAATTCGCGCGACAAGATCTCGTCGCACCACGTCAGACCCGGAGAAGTGGACAGCGTGAATGCCCTCCACTTCGCTCAAGAGGTTAACAGCCTCGATCAATCCCGAATTTTGGCCGCTAGGCAAATCTATTTGCGATGGATCACCAGTCACGACCATTTTCGAATCTTCCCCTAGGCGCGTGAGAAACATCTTCATCTGCATCGTTGTTGCATTTTGCGCCTCGTCGAGGATAACGAAAGAGTGCGCCAAAGTACGGCCACGCATGAAGGCCAACGGAGCGATTTCTATCACTCCAGTTTCTATATCACGTTCCACTTTTTCTGGTGGCAACACATCATAAAGGGCGTCGTAGAGGGGTCTGAGAAATGGGTCGACCTTGTCGCGCATGTCCCCTGGAAGGAAACCCAAACGCTCGCCAGCCTCCACTGCCGGTCGCGATAGGATGATGCGCTGTACGGCGCCACTCTCGAGGAAATGGGCCGCCGCCGCAACCGCAAGATAGGTCTTGCCGGTTCCCGCGGGACCAACCCCAAATACCAAATCAAGCGATTGCATGGCGCGAATGTAAGTGCTCTGGGTAGGGGATCGCGCCTTGACGACGCGCCTTCGAGTTGAAATTTCTCCTTGTCCAACGGAGCTTGTGGCCCCGGTGCGAGCATGACGGATCGCACCGTCGAAGTCACCTGGTCCGACCTGCTCACCCTCTGTGACCCGCTTGTATAGCGCCTCGAGCACATCCCGTCCGATTTCGCAAGATGTCTCGGGCCCCGTTAGTACGACAACATTGCCATGGGCGCGCGCCTCAACACCGAGGCGGTCTTCAATGAGAGCAAGATTTGCATCGTACTCGCCCAGAAGTCGCGGCACCTGCAAATTATCTTCAAAGGACACCACGACACGTTTTTGAGGGTGCGCCTTCCCGGCACGTCCAGGAGGGCTGGGCCCTGCCCCGCGCAATCGGCTCAAGTTGATACCTCCTTCTCCATGCAGCAGAGGCGTCGGTCGCCGGTAGCAATCTGCTGTCTAAGACGTCCGCGTAATCCATACTGAAATCGGCTCAAATCTACCAAGCCGCTAGCAATCATTTATGCCGTGCTGACGGCGCCTGTCAGTGAATTTTTGCTGGCTGCGGAGATTTCCACTGGAACAATCTCCCCTATCAAACGTTGATCAGCAATCACATGAACAGCCTGCAGATAAGGTGAGCGCCCGATCAATTGTCCGTGAGCGCGGCCCTTCTTGTCGAACAAGACAGGCAGCGTGCGGCCGACGCAATGCGCATTGAAGGATAGCTGCTGGTCGTCCAGTACCGATTGAAGCTCTTGCAATCGGTGTGATTTTTCTTCCTCGTTGACCGCACCGCTGAGCGTCGTTGCCGGGGTTCCCGGGCGTGCGCTGTATTTGAACGAAAATGCCTGGGCGAAGCCGACTTCCCGGACCAATGCCATAGTGGCTCCGAAGTCCTCGTCAGACTCGCCCGGGAATCCTACTATGACATCCGTCGAGAGAGCGATGTCGGGCCGTGCGCTGCGGATCTTGTCAATCAAGCGACGATATTCTGCGGCCGTATGCTTGCGGTTCATCGCCTCCAATATTCTGTCTGAACCAGATTGAAACGGCAGGTGCAAATAAGGCATGAGGCGGTTGTTCTTGTGATGTGCCTGGATGAGATCGTCTGTCATGTCGCGAGGATGGCTCGTCGTGTAACGGAGCCTTTCCAGACCTTCTAAGGCGCTCAATCGTTCGATGAGCTCAGCCAGCGACCAAGCTCGGCCATCGGGTCCCAGGCCGTGATAGGCGTTTACGTTCTGACCAAGAAGCGTAATTTCGCGGGCGCCGCGTTGGACCAGAGAATGGGCTTCATCGACAAGCTCGTTGACCGGGCGCGAGTACTCTACTCCGCGAGTGTAGGGCACAACGCAGAACGTACAGAACTTGTCACAACCTTCTTGGACTGTCAGAAAAGCTGTCGAAATTCGCGGGCCGGTGCGCTGGGGCAGCTGCGCGAATTTATCGTCATCCGCAAAATCAACATTGATCCTTTTTCGTCCATCTCGCGCCGCATCTCTCACGAGTTCGGGCAGTTTGTGGTAGGCTTGAGGACCAACCACGATGTCGACTATCGGCGCGCGCCGCAATATTTCCTCACCTTCGGCTTGGGCTACACAACCTGCGACGGCGATCGCAGTTGCTCTGCCGGACCTGCGGCGCGTTTCGGATATGCGACGAACCCGGCCAAGCTCTGAGTAGACCTTCTCAGCAGCTTTTTCTCGGATGTGACACGTGTTGAGGACGACCAAATCGGCGTCGGTCATGTCGCTGGTTTCAGCGTAGCCGCTTGGGACAAGCGACTCGATCATACGCGCACTGTCATAGACATTCATCTGGCAGCCGAATGTCTTGACGAATACCTTCTTTGAGCCGCCCATGCGGTCACCTCGCCCTATCACCGTCGTGAGTCCATCGGTATTACTATTTCCAGGAAGCGTATCTGCAAGCCAGGCGTGGCGGCGACCAAAGTTGGATGCTTGACGTCACAATTACCGTCGCGACCGCGCAAAACTCATAGCAGACAATTGCGTCATTCGTCACGCCGATTGGCGGTGTGACACATGAAAGCGCAAGGGTATCTATGTTTTTGAGGTTTGGATCCTTGGCGGAGGCTGTAACGGTCGCCCCCTCAGAAGCGCCTTTACACCATCTTCCACCTTTCGCTGTGCACCATTTGCCAGGACTTTGCGATTAGCAAAGTGATCGAGAGGAACTGGGTCACTGATCAGTATCTTGGCATCTATTGGTCCGGCCTTGAGTAGGCTCCAGGCGTGCGAGCCCATCTCCATATCGCCGTACCATCCAATCAGGCTTCGTTCTGAAAGCCCGATTGGAATTCCATGAACGTGGGTGTAGGCGAGCGACAGTGTTTGGACGACTATCTCGGCTTCGGAGTGAGATCTCGGCTCCCATCTGGCCGCGGTTTCGGGCTTGGATGCAGTATAAGCATCTGCATCTGCACCAGCATCAGAGCCAGACTTGCGGGTAGGATCGACGCGTGGTGCGGCGAATGCCGGCGACAGGAGAGCCGATTTGAACGGCAGAACGCGGAACCCGTCTGTCGACGTGCCTTCCGCGAACAAAACCAAGGTGTCGCCTGAATTCAGTCGACTGCGCATGGTATCAGTAACGTGGCCTACTGCAGATCGCCTGGTTCGGTCCACAAAAACCGTCCGCTGGAGCTTGGCGAGCCAAGAGACAAAGGGCCAGCTGCCAACCTCGCTTTTTGCAACGAAAGATACCGGGGCTACGGCCGACAAGACTGGGATGTCCAACCAGGAGACGTGGTTCGAAATCAGGAGAGTCGGTCTGCCGCTTTTCACCTTTCCTTGCACGTGGAGACGGACGCCCAATAAACCGCACACTCGGCGATGGTACCAATGCGGAAAGGTTTGTGCGGCCCACCGTGACGTCTTCAAGAAGATCCATTGCACTGGCATCAGCGGTAAAGTCAAAACCATGAAGCCAGCAAGCACCGCTATAGCGCGGATCGCTCCTGTTTCAGGCGATTGACCTGGCCATTCTGCGGGTTCTACCCCATTCTCGTTGATTTTAATGTCGGTCACATGTTGCGTCCTTGCTAACGCAGTCTAGCATATTCTCACACCTCGTCTGCAGTGCGTGAACCAGATGCTCTACCTGATGTCGGACGCCTCTTTGACGCCTCTTTATTGGCTGCATAGAAAAAGACGCATTACAAGTGCATCAGACCGGCAGCCGTCGATGTTGGCATAGTACTTCGGGCGGCTTGCAACGACTTCAAATCCGGACCCTTCGTACAACTTGATGGCCGCGACGTTTCCTGCATCGACCTCAAGATAGAGCCTTTCGCAATGCCGAGCCTTCAGTTCGCGTCGGGCATGGTGCAGAATACGCCTAGCAATTCCAAGGCGCCGAAAATTGGGTAGAACGCCTAGCGTCAGAATCTCCGCCTCATCGCGAGCGACGGTTCGAAACACTCCGAAGCCAACATGAGCTCCTTGGTAAGACGAAACCCAGGCCAGCACTCCGGGATCGCTAAGAAGAGGCATGATGTCATCAGATCGCCAGGGGGGAGAAAAGACTGCCGCATGGAGGTTCGCAAGCGCGCCTGCACCTGTCGCGCCAACCCGATCCATCCGGGGAAGGTCGTGTGGCGATTTCGGCGCTATGGGCGGCGCTGTGGGCATCGTCAGGGTCTCGACAGGAGCTTGTCAACTTTATCGATTTGCGGTTTGGCGTCTGGGGCACGCAAATAGAGTGGCTCGGGGCTTTCGAGGCGCGTCAAGTGGACATCAAAAATGTGGATTGCTGATGGTGGCTTTGGGCTGGACTCTGCGACCTTGATGAGAGGTGATGTCCCGACTTCATCGAACACAAGCTGGGCAGCGTCTCCAGCAAGCCACGTCGCGCCAGCGTATGCTCTCAGTTCAGTGGCGGCCTCTTCAACGGTTGCCAACCAGGGAGGCAGATTGGGACCATTTTTCAAATTTTGAAAATCTTGTCGGTAAACTTGCCCCCGGCGTGCATCTTTACAGACAGCGATACGGGCAGGGAGAACATCATCCCTAATTGCGGTCCGAGCACCGGCTGCTGCCGCGAGCAACGCTAAACTTGTCGTGCCAAACACCGGCAGGCCGGTTGCAAATGAAAGTCCGCGCGCTGCGGCAATGCCAACACGGGTTCCGGTGAAAGTGCCTGGCCCAACTGTTACCGCGAGCCCATCAAGTCCGGTGAAGTCCAAGTGAGCCTCGCCCATCACCTCCGCGATCATGGTCATCAAACGTTCCGCATGTCCGCTGGACATCGTCTCAAAGCGCTCAGCGTGTTGTGGGCGGCGATCTGCCGTGGCTGACACCCGCAACGCGGCCGAGCACGCACCAAATGTGGTGTCGAATGCAAGAATGTTGCCTGGTTGCTCCAACATGCCGTTCCGATCCGTTGTGTGTGACGCAGGGTGATTTTCAAAGTGGTCTATTGAGTGGCTGCTGGAATGGATATCTGTGCGGCTGCCTTAGCTGCCTTAGCTGCCTTATTGGAATTGGTGTCGTAGCTTGGGAGCTGTGACTGAAAAGGCCGACTTAGCAGAAAGGACGATGATCTGACAGGCATCGTAATCTAGCCGGCTCTCTAGATGACTTGCGCGACGTCATCAAATTCAAATCGCGGCGAACGTGGGAACACGCCACGCGGATCACCATATCCGATGTTGAGCAGGAAATTCGATTTGACCGTCGTGCCAGAAAAGAATTCTGCGTCCACGCCCGCATTGTCGAACCCCGACATTCCGCCGACATCAAGACCGAACATGCGAGCCGTGACAATCAAATAGGCTGCCTGCAACGTGCCATTGCGAAACGCAGTTTCTTCAATGAGATCATCATTACCATTGAACCAGTTTTTGGCATCAGTGTTGTGCGGAAAGAGATGTGGGAGATGTTCGAAAAAATTCAGGTCATATCCAATAATTGCTGTAACTGGAGCGGTCATCGTCTTTTCGGTATTGCCTCGTGAAACGAGCGGTTCCAACCTTCGTTTCGCGCCTTCAGATTTGACAAAAACAAACCTCGCCGGTGAGCAGTTTGCGCTTGTCGGTCCCATCCGCAAAACGTCGAACACGTCTCTTAGTACGTGATCCGGAACGTCACGATCTTGCCACTTGTTTTGCGTGCGCGCAGCGAGCAAAAGTTGATCGATAACTTGCGCGGCCAGACGCTCAGGCATGAAATGGTCTCTGTTTAAGATTCATACGCCTGAGTACTTGGTCTTCGCGATCGTTGATTGCCAAATCCTGTGTCATGAAACCGATCTGTCACGCCGCTTCCACGGCCTGTACCTCCGGGCAGAAATGGCGAAGCAAGTTTTCGATGCCATATTGCAAGGTCGCGGTCGAGCTGGGACAACCGGCACACGCACCGCGCATGCTCAGATATACGACGCCGTCTCGGAAACCGTGAAAGGTAATATCCCCGCCATCCTGTGCAACCGCTGGGCGAACGCGCGTGTCCAAAAGTTCCTTTATTGTCGCGACCACTTCTTCGTCTTTCGGATCGTAATTGCCTCCATCGGTGTCATTTGCTCCGACCGTGCTCGCAGCTGTCTCACCTGAGGCGTAATGATCCATGATGGCGCCCAGCAAGGCAGGCTTCAAATGCTGCCATTCTTCATTGCCTTTCGTTACGGAAATGAAGTCAGCGCCCAGAAAAACACCAACGACGCCCTCAATTTCAAACAGCCGCAGCGCGAGGGGAGAATCGGCGGCTTCCTCCGCTGATCTAAAGTCGGCAGTACCGCTGGTCAGAACTTGGCGCCCCGGAATGAACTTGAGCGTCGCTGGGTTCGGTGTCGCTTCAGTCTGAATGAACATCTTCATCTATCCCTTGCTCGGCGCCGGTCGCAACGCCTTGCACGTGTAACAGCGTGAATCGCATGCACATTAGAATAATTCTAACTGGCGAACTTACAAGCCCCAATCTGCCGCAAATCGACCGTCAGCCGCCAAATACAAGGGCCATGCGTGGAAATGCAACTCGTGGCGATTATTGGTGATTATTGATGAATCACAAGTGGCGAGGGAAATGCCTGATCCGGCGTTGTTGCAAAGGACCTTCACGTAGGCATCCCAGCGCCAGGCTGGTCTTGTCTGTCTTAGTCCCCTCCGCTGCACCAGCTTATGCCAGTGCCATGACGTCATTGAGAGTCAATGTTCCCGGAACAATGGTTATCGGCACAGGAAATGATCCTGCCGTTTTGCCAGCGGCCAGCGAAGATACGAGCGGACCAGGCCCCTTGGTATCGGTCGCAGCGCCAAGAACCAAGATGCCAATATCTTCGTCCTCGTCAATGACACGCCCGATTGCATCAGCCAGCATACCTTCTACGATTACTTCATCGCAGGTTACGTTTTCGAGGTCCGCATTGCCCAGCTTGCGCCTGAAGAGGCGGAACAATGCCTTCGCTTTGTTCGTCTCTTCCTCCACCTGGATGTCTTTCACGCCCATCCAATGCTGGAACTCCTGAGGCTGGATTACATACAGCAAGACCAAGGACCCGCCAGTCCTGTTGGCCCTGCTCGCAGCGAAGTATAAGGCGGCATCGACCTCAGATGTCTCGTCGACGATGACGAGAAATTTACGGCGGTGGCCTTCCTCAAAAGCACGTCGGGGTTTGGTCGTTGTCATGATGCTATGCTGCCACGAGCTTTGGAGATCGACAATTCCTAAGTTGACGTAAAGCAATACTTTGGGTCACGGACAGACAGCATATCGGATGCACAGCTAACGAAAGCCGGACAAAGCAAACAGGAGGTAACGAACCTGAACAGACAAAAACACAGAGAAACATGCAAAGACGTGTGCTGTGAGGACTGTGCGAAATGTCCGTCAACTGCGAAGCAATCCGATAATGTCCTTGACTTCATCCATAACCGGGACTGCAATCTCTCGTGCCCGACCGGCCCCCTCACGCAAAATCCGGTCAATTTCAGCCGGGTCGTCAAGAAGGCGGCGCATTTCACCTGCGATCGGTCCGATTTTATCAACGGCCAAATCTGCCAGGGCCGGCTTAAATCGAGAAAATTGGGCACCGCCGAACTCAGATAAGACGGCGTCGGGAGATGTGTCGGCAAGTGCTGCGTATATGCCCACGAGGTTCTGCGCTTCCGGCCTATTCTCGAGCCCGTGCGCTTCGCTCGGCAATGGTTCGGGATCTGTTTTGGCCTTTCGCACCTTGCTTGCGATTGTTTCTGCATCGTCGGTTAAATTGATTCGTGACATCTCAGATGGCTCTGATTTCGACATTTTGCGCGTTCCATCCCTAAGGCTCATTACCCGGGTAGCGGGACCAGTGATGACCGGTTCCGGCATCGGAAAGAACGTCGGGTCGGAATAGCCCCGTGCGCTTATTTCTTCAGCAAAGTCATTGTTGAATTTTTGGGCGATGTCGCGCGATAGCTCAAGATGCTGCTTTTGGTCTTCGCCCACAGGAACATGCGTCGCGCGGTAGACCAATATGTCGGCCGCCATGAGGTTCGGATAGGCATAGAGACCGACAGAAGCGTTTTCGCGATCTTTGCCAGCCTTTTCTTTAAATTGAGTCATGCGATTGAGCCAGCCGAGGCGCGCAACGCAATTGAATACCCATGCCAGCTCAGTATGCTCCGTCACACGGCTTTGGTTGAAGATAATTGATGCGGTAGGGTCCACACCACAGGCTATGTAGGCTGCGGTTACCAACCGTGTGGATTTGGCCAATTCCGCGGGACCTCCCCAGACACTGCGAGCCTGGGTAATTGCGTGCAGGTCGACCACGCAATAGATGCATTTGTGCGTTTGCTGCAGTTTGATCCATTGCACCATCGCGCCCAAGTAGTTGCCGAGATGGAGCGCACCAGTCGGCTGCATACCTGAAAATACAAGCGGTGATACGGCGGGCAATTTGGTCATATGTAGTCGTCCTCTCGCGATGACGCCGCGTTATTGCGCGCGCGGTGCGCGGGCGCAAGAGTTAGTTAGCCAGACTTGGATGTAGGGCGGGCATTCTCCGGGCTGGGTTTGAGAAAGTGCCGCAATCGAAATGTGCCGCAGGCATAGAGGAGGCTAAAGAAAACCCCGCAGCCGACCAGCACGATGGCGGCGAGACCGGTGATCTTCATGGCTATCCCGGCATTTGCGACCATGAGCGGAGCGACCGTGCGCATGGTCTGCCAAACGCCCCAACCCATAACTGTACTCGCCATGGCAATAATCGGTAGATTTCGCGTGAGCTTGGAATCCCATGTGAAAGCGCCAGAACTGTACAATGCATGCCACAGGAGTATGGCGTTTACCCAACCCGCGGCTGATGTGGCGAGAGCAATGCCAACATGAGGCATCCATCCTATGCTGCGAAACCAAAAGAAGAGGATGAGCGAGCCGACAACGTTGACGATCACAGATACCCCCGCAAACCACATTGGCGTTCGCGTGTCCTCTCGGGCAAAAAAAGCCGGCTGAAAGACTTTGATCAAAACGAACGCCGGCAGGCCAACTGAAAAGGCCACGAGCGCTTGCGCTGTCGCCGTCGTGTCGGCCGCCGTAAAGGCCTCTCGCTCAAACAAGACGCTAATGATCGGCTCGGCAGCAATGGCCAACGCAATCGCGGCCGGTAGCGTCAGCATTAATGCAAATTCAAGGGATCTGTTTTGGCTTTCGAGGACCGCTGAGCGATCCCCCGCCCGCAGCTTGCGTGACAAATCCGGCAGCAATACAACGCCGATCGCAATGCCAACGATGCCCAGTGGTAGCTGGTAAAGCCGGTCTGCAAAGTATAGCGTGGATACCGCGCCTGCCTGGAGCGACGCAATAATCGTGCCGATGACAATGTTGATCTGGGTGATCCCGCCCGAAATGATTCCAGGAACTCCCAGTGTTACTAGCCTTTTCATTGACTTAGAATAGCGGGGAAGGTGAAGACGAAGCCGAATGCCGGCCTGTCGTACGGCTAGCCAGAGCATTGTCAGTTGTGCGACCCCAGCTGCTGTTACGCCAAGGGCCAAGGCGTATCCTGCTTCTGGTCGCTCGGCAAATCCAAAAACCAATGCCGCAAGAATGGCCAATATCAAGATGATATTGAGCAAAACTGGGGCGGCGGCGGCGGCCCAGAAGCGATTATGTGTGTTCAAAATCCCCGACAACAGCGCAACAAGTGACATGCATAACAAATAGGGAAAGGCGATTTGCGTTAGCTGGACCGAGAGGTCGTACTTGATTGGTGCTTCCGCGAAGCCCGGTGCCAAGATGAGCATCAGCCACGGCATGGTCAAGACGGCGACTACGGATGAAATAGTCAGGATTAAGGTGAGACCGGAGAGAGCCTCTGCGGCAAAGGCATTCGCTGAATTGGGTCCCTCACTTTCTAGACGTTTTGCGTATAAAGGTACGAAGGCTGCGTTGAATGCGCCTTCTCCGAAAAGTCGACGAAACAAATTTGGAAATCGGAAGGCAACAAAGAAAGCGTCGGCCACAAAGCCGGTTCCGAGAGCCGCCGCAATCAAAATATCGCGGACGAAGCCGAGTACGCGGCTCACCAATGTTAGGCCGCCGACGGTTGCAAAGGCACGGTATAGTCTCATGCGTCGGCCCATACCGAACCGCTGTGGCAATCACAAGGCTTCTTGGCATGCAAGACTGCCGCAGTCGACATGGGAATCATGCATGAAATCACCAGCAGAATTGGCATTCTCACCCCTTCGACGGCATGCTAGGGCGCTCCCAACAATGCCCAACTCAATCCAAATCCTAGATTAGGAGGCAGCCTGCTCATGCCGGAATCAGATTTCAGTGAGGATCTCAAGGCTATACCGTCTACAGTAGACGCATCAGAAAATCGAATGCCGCCGTTGGATCCTCACCAATATACGGCGGCCCAAAAGTCAGCAGTGGCGGCCTTTGAGATGCAGCGCGGGCAGGGCATTGGTGGTCCGTTCGTCCCACTTCTACGCAGTCCGCGAGTTTTAGAAATCGCAGCACAAATGGGCTACTATTTGCGTTACGAGACGGGGTTACCGCAAACACTTACCGAGCTTGCCATTCTCATTACCGCACGTCGATGGTCGCAAAATTATGAATGGCTCGCGCATCGTCGCATAGCCGAAAGCATTGGCCTGGATCCGGGGAAAATCAACGCGATTCGGGAGGGGCGTCGCCCCCAGGATATGTCGGAGGATGAAGAGGCGGTTTACGAATATTGCGTGGAGCTACATCAGAACGGTCAAGTCAGTGATCACACCTACAACAGGCTTCAGAAGCGGTTTGGCGACCAAGCGGTTGTCGATTTCTCGGCCATTTGTGGCCACTATGGTTTGTTGGCCATGATAATGAATGCGACGCGAACGCCGCTTCCCGTTGGTGGCGCGAGAGAGTTGGATGGATTTGCGCGCTGAGATTAGCGCTCCTAGCAATTGTCATACATGTCTAGGACGGAGGAGACGATGGAACTTGGATTGCGTGGCAAGACGGCCGTGGTGACTGGCGCCTCAAAAGGTATAGGTTACGGCGTTGCTGATGCCCTTTGCCGAGAAGGTTGCGGCGTTCACGTCGTCGCGCGCGATGCCAATGATTTGCAGACCGCCCGAGATCGACTAGAAGACGCTTACGGTTCCGAAGTTGTGGCCCATCCTCTTGATCTCTCAGAACGTGGATCGGCCGAAGCTCTTTTGAAACTTACGGGGCGTCCCGATATCCTCGTGAACAATGCAGGCTCCATTCCTGGCGGGGCGCTTGCTGCTATCGATGAATCACGCTGGCGCGAAGCCTGGGATTTGAAGGTTTTTGGTTACATCAATATTGCCCGACAAGTCTACGCCATGATGAAGGGCGCGGGCGGCGGTGTAATATGCAATATCACAGGCCTCGCTGCGGATCGCACAGACTTCTCGTATATTGCAGGCACGTCGGGAAACGCATCTCTAAACGCATTCACAAGGGCGCTCGGGAGTTACAGTCTCGAGGATGGTATCCGAGTATTCGCAGTAAGTCCTGGTCCTGTCGAAACGGATCGATTGGTCACGCTCTTGAAAACGCGGGCCGCAGACGAGACTGGGTCTCAAGACAACTGGCAAAGTTTCCTGGCCTCGATGCCGCTTGGCCGAGCAGCGAAAGTATCTGAGGTAGCGGACGCAGTGGTTTTCTTGGTGTCGGAGCGTGCGTCGTATGTATCGGGCACAGTCCTGAATGTGGACGGCGGGCTCGGTTCGCGTGGTGGCAGTTTCTCGAAATAGGAGCAACCAATGGCCGAAATCCCAATCGAATGTCACGATGCTGGTGCTGGCGAGCCTGCGATCGTTTTGGTGCACGGGTTCTGTAGTGGTCCGGAAGACTGGCGGTTTCAAGTTGAACACTTGGCGCAGCATCACCACGTTATCGCGCCGGGCTTGCGCGGTCATGGTATTACGATGCGTGGATCATCGCCGATGAGCATCGAACAGCTGGCGACAGATTGCCTGGACTTGATGGATGAGAAAGGAGCCCAGCACGCTATCGTTGGTGGTCACAGCATGGGAACGCGGATCGCTATTGAGATGTGCAGACAGGCGCCGAAGCGAGTGAGAGGGCTCATTCTCGTTGACGGCAGCAATACAACTGCCAAAACGGACTTGGAAGCAGCGCTGGCCAGCTATAACGATAGTATCGTAGAGCGGGGATATACGGCAGTCACCGAGGCCCTGTTCGCGCAAATGACATTTGATCCTAAGCACGACGCGATGAAGCAAGCTTTCATCGTGCGTGCGCGCGCAGTGCCAGAGGCAATAGGTTTGCCGCTCTACCGAAATCTCATCGTATGGGATGGAACCGTGGCCCGGGATGTATTGGCAGCCACGCGCGTTCCAATTTTGGTGTTGCAGTCTACAACGCGCGAAACCATGGGAAGCCGACGCACGTTGCAACCAGGCGAGCGCGGTGCTTACGAAACGCTGGTATTGGACAACGCTCCCCATGCTGACGTCGTCGGTTTTTCCGGCCTTGGACACTACACCATGCTTGAGGCGCCCGACGAGGTAAACGCTGCAATTGACGCCTGGTCGGACGAGCATTCGTTGCGTTGACACTAGCTCGGGGCAGGATTGAAAGCCTTATCTGACGGCGGCAAATACGAGGTCTGCGGAGGACGACGATGGAGTGGACAAGATTAGCGGATGAACTGCAGAACATTCTGAAATTGCGGTCTATTCCATTTGGCATGAAGCTCTACGAAAACATGGCCGATATGGAGGCGATTCCGCGTATTCGTCGCCCGAGCTCAATTCACACCCTCGACCAGATTGTAGCCCAGGCATCGCGCCTAGGTTGGACTGTTGGAATTACATCAGACGATCTGGTGGGCGCGCAATGTCGCGCCGTGGTCGGGCTTGGCAAGGCGAAAAACGGTGCTTGGGAGTCCGGCGAGCACATGGTCGGCGTGTGGTTCGAAGATGCCGCCGGTGCGCACGCGCACCAAACATCGATGCACTGCGTTAAAGATGGGATTTACGAAGCGCTGGCGGTGTCACCACTTTCGTCGGGGCGGCTTGATCCTCCAGATATCGCGCTGTTTTATGCTACGCCCGGCGCAATGATGTACTTTATCAATGGGCTGCAGTGGTCTGGTTACAAGCGGTTTGATTGGTCTGTGGTCGGTGAATCTGCCTGCGCCGACAGCTGGGGACGGGCGCTGACGTTGCGCGAACCATCGCTCTCCATTCCCTGTTTTGCTGAGCGCCGTTATGGTGGTGTTCTCGATGATGAAATGTTGATGGCTTTGCCGCCGGACGCCCTAGTAAAAGCATTGTCGGGCATGAAGGCCTTGGCAAGGAATGGCTTTCGATACCCGTTTCCTCAGTACGGCATTCAGCAAGACGTTCGCGCTGGTATGGCAGTGAGCTATGGTCGCAATTCGTGACAATATCCAAACGTTGCCAGAGCAAGAAAGGCTAATCCATGAGCAAATACTTCCTGGTCAACGTTGCGTCGTCGATGTGCCTCGCGGACGCTGAGGCGATCGCTGCAGGCGCGCTCAGGGCCGCGCGCGATGAAGAGCTGTTGCCGCTCACTGTTGCGGTACTCGATGCCGGCGGTCAGCTAATTGTTTTCAAGCGCGAGGACGGTTGTGGCATCGTCCGCGGTGACATCGCAATTGGCAAAGCGAGTGCCGCCCTAGGTATGGGAAGTTCCGGGCGAGTTTTGCGAGATCGCTTGAAGGATCGGATCGCGTTCCAGGCGGCAATCGCGGCAGCGTCCGATGGCCGGTTCGTGGCGGTTCCGGGCGGAGTTTTGATTCGCAACAACGAGGGACTGGCGATAGGCGCTATCGGGATAAGCGGCGACGCATCTGATCGCGATGAGTATGCAGCGATCGCAGGGATCCAAGCCGCGGGATTTTTGAGTTACCCGGCAGAGCCGGCCGAAGGTTGGAAGGACGCGGGGCTGTAGGATCTCGGGAGGACAAAGGCCGGCTTCGACGATGCAAAAAGAGCCTGAGGAGCCGAGTGAAGATGGGCATCGTTGTGGGCGTCAGACCGGTCACGCGACGTTTTTCGTGTTCGTTACGGTTTGCTTCGATGCGATAGGCTTTGGAATTATTATACCCGTTCTGCCCGACCTCATTGGCGAACTTGCCGATCTCGGTTTGGGTGGGGCAGCATTGTGGGGCGGATGGTTATCTTTTTCATACGCGCTGATGCAGTTTGCCTTTGGTCCAGTGGTCGGCAACCTCTCGGATCGCTTCGGTCGTCGTCCGATATTGCTCGCCTCTCTGGTGGTCTTGACTATCGATTATCTCATTATGGCAATGGCGCCAAACCTATTTACGCTCTTTGTCGGTCGTACAATAGCTGGGATTGCGGCAGCCACGTACTCGACGTGCAACGCATACGTAGCCGACGTAAGCAGTCCCGAAGACAGGGCTAAGAACTTCGGACTGCTTGGCGCGGGGTTCGGTCTCGGTTTCATACTTGGACCGCTTATTGGCGGGGGGGCCGCGGAGTTCGGCACGCGCGCTCCATTTTATGCGGCCGCTGTCGTCGCATTTGTGAATTTCTGCTACGGCCTGTTGGTCTTGCCTGAATCGCTGCCTCGAGAAAGACGACGAACGTTCAAATGGCGCCGTGCAAACCCGCTGGGAGCAATTCGCCAGATACGCAAAATTCCAATGGTATCTTGGTTCGTTGTCACGTATTTCTTGTTCGATGTCGCTCACTTCGTTTACCCTGTTATTTGGGCCTATTACACGAAAGAAGCATTCGGTTGGTCGAGTTCGGAAGTTGGCCTTTCGTTGGCTATCGTTGGCGTGGGCTTTGTTGTTGTGCAGGGTTGGCTGATCCGAATCATCCTACCGCGTGTTGGAAATGTGCGGACGACAATTGCTGGCATTCTGATTAATATTGTAGGCTTCATTGGGCTGGCATTCGCAACACAAGGTTGGATGATTTATGCACTCATGCCGGTTGTTGCACTTGGCGCGATAGTTTCGCCAGCTCTCACCGCAATAATGTCAAATCGCGTTCCGGACGACTCTCAAGGAGAGTTGCAAGGAACGATTACGAGCGTGACCGCGGTCACGCTCGTCGTATCACCTATCCTCATGACGCAGCTCTTCGGTCTCTTCGCTGGTCCCGATGCTCCGATTTATCTGCCTGGTGCGCCGTTCATTGCAGCGGCGGTCATCACCGCGATGGCGCTGTTGCCATTCATGACCGGCCTCAGACTGCAGCGCAAATCCGCTTTCCCGACGGACTAGCTACTGTCCGATATCGTAGGCGGCGAGTGCCGCCATATTGACGATGTCGACATCCTGGGCACCGAGTGGGCAGATCTGCACCGAATGTGACAGGCCGACCAACATCGGGCCGATGACCGTTGCGCCACCCAGTTCTCGAAGCATTTTTGTCGAGATAGCGGCGGAGTGATAGGCAGGCATCACGAGCACGTTGGCAACGTCGCTCAGGCGGCAAAACGGATAGAGCTTCATTACTTCTTTGTTGAGCGCAACGTCTGCTGCCATTTCGCCGTCGTATTCGAAATCGCAATTGCGTGTGTCAAGAATATCGACCGCCTCGCGGACCCGATCTGATCGTTCACCACGGGGCTGTCCAAAAGTTGAATAGGCTAGTAGTGCAACTCGGGGCTCGCTGCCCAGCCGACGAGCGACGCGTGCCGCTTCAGTCGCGATGTCAGCGAGTTTGTGTGAATCCGGCATATCGTGCACGCTTGTATCCGCAATCAAGACGACGCGACCACGGCAAATCGCCAGCGATACACCGATCGGCGTATGGCCGAATTTGACGTCCATGACCCTACGGATGTCAAGGTAAACAGTCATCCAGTTCCGTGTCACCCCGGACACCATCCCGTCAGCATGACCGTTCGCCACCATGCAGGCGCCAAAGATGTTGCGATCGTTGTTGACCATCCGCTGACAATCGCGCTCCAAGAAGCCTCTACGTTGAAGTCGCCCATACAAAAATGAGGTGTAAAGATCGTTGTGGGCTGACTCTCGCGCATTGAAGACTTCAAACTCGCGGCGCATCTTGATGCCGAGCTCGGAAAAGCCCTCGCGAATGAGGTTTTCGCGCCCGACTAGGATTGGGGTGCCGAGACCGAGCGTCAGGTACTGATTGGCAGCTCTGATAACTGCCAGATCTTCTCCTTCTGCAAAAACCACACGTTTCGGCTTTTGACGCAGCTCATCGAATGTGGCTTGTAGCCAGCCCGCCACGGGATCAAGGCGGCCCGTCAGGCGGGCGGCGTAGGCCGGCAGATCAACGATAGTTCGACGCGCAACACCCGTATCGATCGCGGCTTTGGCAACAGCCGGCGGCACGTATTGCATCAAGCGAGGATCGAACGGTGCAGGAATAATGTAGTCTGCCCCGTAGGTTGGGCGGCGTCCGTGAAACGAAGCTGCCACTTGATCCGTTACCTCATGACGCGCCAACTCGGCCAGCGCTCGAGCTGCAGCAATTTTCATCGCATCATTGATTGTCGTGGCATGAACATCCAACGCGCCGCGGAAAATGAATGGAAAACCCAATACGTTGTTGATTTGATTAGGATAATCTGAGCGGCCCGTCGCGACGATTGCATCGTCCCGAATATCCTGAATCTCCTCTGGCGTGATTTCCGGGTCGGGGTTCGCCATGGCGAATATGATCGGATTGTCTGCCATAGAGCCGATCATTGCGGCATTGAATGCGCCTTTCACCGAAAGCCCAAACACTGCCATTGCGCCTTCGAGTGCTTCCGCCAGCGTCCGCGCTTTCGTTTTTGAGGCGTACGCTGATTTCCACTGATTCATTCCTTGCTGGCGACCCTCATAGATGACGCCGCGAGTGTCGCAAAGAATGATATTCTGGCGGGGCATTCCAAGGCCGATCAAGATATCGATACAGGCTATGCCAGCTGCGCCTGCGCCATTAACGACAAGCGACATTTCGCCTAAGTCGCGTCCCGTGAGATCTGCGGCATTGATGAGGCCCGCCGCAGCGATTATCGCAGTGCCGTGTTGATCGTCGTGAAAGACGGGAATATCCAAAAGCTCTTTGAGGCGCTCTTCGATGATGAAGCAGTCTGGGGCCTTAATGTCTTCTAAGTTAATCCCGCCGAATGTCGGTCCGAGATAGCGAACCGAATTGACGAATGCGTCGACATCATCGGTTTCGACCAGTATGTCGATGGCATCGATATCGGCGAATCGTTTGAACAAAGCGCCTTTACCTTCCATGACGGGTTTTGACGCCAACGCGCCGAGATTGCCGAGTCCCAAAATGGCAGTGCCGTTCGAGACAACGGCTACAAGATTTCCTTTGTTGGTATAGTCGTACGCTAAGCTCGGGTTTTCGGCGATCGCCAGTACAGGTTCGGCAACGCCTGGCGAATATGCAAGCGACAGATCGCGCTGTGTTGCGAGGGGTTTCGTCGTCGAGATTTCCAGCTTTCCAGGTTTCCCTTGAGCGTGAAATTGGAGAGCCTCTTCTGGGGTATAGCGAGCTTCGGCAAATTTTGTGGCCATGGATGGTCGCGCTTTGGCTGGTCGATGAACGAATGGAGCTTCACCATAGGCATTCTCGCAAGGTCTGGACAACAGGCAATGTGGTGGTCGACCGTTGCAGCGACGTCTGCCTAGCTATAGTAGGTTGGCGTCGGTTTTTTAGAAGTGACAGGCGAAGCAAACTGTTGATCAAGGCCTTAACGCAGAATGAGAGCTGCGCTATGGGGCTTGCTTCGAACTTTGGATAACAAACGAAGCGTCTATGGCGAAGCACCGCAAATCCAATAAGCAGTCTTCTGTCCGAAGTGCCGACGTTGAGGCACCGGCTGGCGTAACGCCATCTATGGCGCAGTATCTGGAAATCAAGGCCGCCAATCCGGACAGCTTACTATGGTATCGCATGGGAGATTTTTACGAGTTGTTCTTTAATGACGCGGTTGTCGCGGCCGAGGCTCTAAGCATTGTATTGACGAAGCGAGGCAAACACCTTGGCGAGGATATTCCGATGTGCGGCGTGCCGGTCGTTCGCGCCGATGAGTATTTAGAGCGACTCATTAGGATGGGGTTTCGCGTTGCAGTCTGCGAACAGCTCGAGGATCCTACGGAAGCGCGCAAGCGCGGCTCAAAAGCGATTGTCCGACGCGATGTTGTTCGTCTTGTTACACCAGGAACATTGACTGAGGATACTCTGCTCGATGCAAGGTCCCGAAATTATCTGACAGCCGTGTTTGTGGAGCCTGGCGTCCAAGACACCTGCGCTTTGGCATCAATCGATATTTCAACAGGCGAATTTGAAGTCGGTAGTGTTGCAGGAGCGGATCTGGCCGGAGAGATTGTGCGCTTGTCGCCTGGAGAAGTGATCGCTGTCGACGACATGCTATCACGGAATGAATTCGCCCAGCCGTTAGAAATGATCGATGCGGCCAAGACACCCGTCGCGGCAGCGACTTTTGACAGTTTGGCCGGAGAGCGGGCCATGCAAGCGTATCTGGGTGTCACTGACCTCGGTGCCTTCGGCAAATTCACACGCGGTGAACGGGCCGCTATCGGTGCGCTCTTGAAGTATGTTGAGCTAACGCAAGTTGGCCGCAGACCACTGCTACAGCCTCCGAAGCGGAGTGGTCGTGGCGCAACGATGGTAATCGACGCCGCCAGTCGCGCGAGTCTCGAGTTGCTGAGATCATCACGCGGCGAAAAACAAGGTAGTCTACTGTCGGCTATCGACCGTACCTTGACGGGTCCGGGTGCGCGTGAACTTGCGGACCGAGTGAGCAGCCCGTTACGTGACCTAGATGCCATTGCCGCCAGACTCGATGCGGTGGACTTCCTCATAAATGTCATACAGGTGCGCGATGAATTGCGTGCTATGATGCGTGGGCTGCCGGATGCTGCGCGTGCGGTATCGAGATTGAGTCTGCAACGCGGAGGTCCGAAAGATATCAGTGTTGTCCGTTCTGCGATGTCTATTGCTACACGATGCTCGGCAATTCTCAGGGACGCCGGCGGTGCTGTGGGCTTGCCCCGCGAGCTTGATCGAATTACCGCGGCGCTCGTATCACCTCCATCTTCGCTCATTGATTTTCTTCACGAGGCTTTGGTTGACGACCCACCGGCATTACGACGCGACGGTGGCTTCGTTCAGAGTGGCTATAGTGAAAACCTCGATCAGGCTCTCGCTCTGCGCAATGACAGCCGCCAGGTTATGGCCAATTTAGAGTCGAAATACACCGAGCTGACTGGGATCAAAGCTCTCAAGGTCAAGCACAACAACATCCTAGGGTACTTTGTCGAGGTCTCCGCATCAAACGCAAAGCCTCTAACGGAATCGCCCTTGTCTGACATATTCCGTCACCGCCAGGCCATGGTCAATGCTGTGCGATTCGTGACCGACGAGTTGTTGGAGACCGAGGGACGGATCGCAAGCGCCGCTGAGCGGGCCCTGGCGATCGAGCAAGAGATCTTTGTCGATCTTACAAAGGCAATCGCTGAGCACGAAGGTGATCTCGTTCGAATGTCCAGAGCTCTGGCGGATCTGGATTGCATTGCAGCGCTCTCGCAGCTTGCTGCTGAGCAGAACTATGTACGACCCATTGTCGACAACACCACCACGTTCAATGTGCGGGGAGGACGTCATCCGGTCGTTGAGCAAGCATTGAGGCGTGAGCACTCCGGTCCATTCATAGAAAACGACTGCTGTTTGGTGCTGGCGGAGGCGCCCAGACGCGGCTCTGGTTCAAACTCCATCCGGTCGGATGCATCAGGCTCCGGCGCTTCAAGAGCTGATGTTGAAAGTATCGATGTTGATCGGCCCGATGATGTCGCCGTCGGTCGCATCTGGCTTGTGACGGGGCCGAACATGGCTGGTAAGTCGACGTTTCTTCGCCAGAACGCATTGATTGCCTTGCTCGCACAGATTGGATCTTTCGTCCCGGCGAGATCTGCCCATATTGGTATCGTGGATCGCCTTTTCTCGCGTGTTGGAGCGTCTGATGATATTGCGAGTGGTCGTTCTACGTTTATGGTCGAAATGGTCGAGACCGCCGGCATCTTGAACCAAGCGACTGAGGCTTCCTTCGTTGTTCTGGACGAAATCGGACGTGGTACCGCTACTTTCGACGGTCTGGCGATCGCGTGGGCGACGGTCGAGCATCTCAACAGTGTCAATCGTTGCCGTACGCTGTTTGCAACTCACTACCATGAACTCACGTCGTTGGCGGGTCGTCTGTCAGACGTTGCCAACGTTACGGTCGACGTCAAAGAGTGGAAGGATGACATTGTGTTTCTTCACAAAGTTCGGGCTGGAGCGGCAGATCGTTCTTATGGAATACACGTTGCGCGACTGGCGGGGTTGCCGGCAGCGGTTACTGCGCGAGCCAACGAAGTGCTTGCCACTTTGGAACAAGACCAGAGCACGGCAAAGGCCGGTTCATCCTTAGATGACTTGCCGCTCTTTGCGGCCAGCGTGGCCGCGGAAGAGAGCCCCATTGACCAGCTGCGTGAAGCCGTTTCAGGGGTCAATCCGGACGAACTGACGCCCCGCGAAGCCCTCGATTTTGTTTATCACCTCAGACAAATCGCAGCTGGTGACGATGGATAGAGCAGTATGATGGACCTGGTCGCCAAAACTGCTCCGCCCTATTTCGACCCGGCTACGGCGCGGCAGGACCTGACGGGAATCTTCAAGAGAGGCGAAAGTGCCGAAGCGTGTCGACCGGCGGTTATTGATTACTTGAAACAGCTTATGGTGGCGGCCCGCTCCACGGCCCACGAGCAGCTCCTCAGTAGCGGCGATGGAACGGCATGTGCCGAAGGGTTGTCGCTATTTCAAGATGAGTTGATCAGGTTGATATTCGACTATGCCATCCACCATGTCTACTATGTAACGACCAATCCTTCGGAGGACGAGCAATTGGCAATTCTTGCGACCGGTGGCTACGGACGCGGAATGCTTGCACCAGGATCTGATATCGATCTACTCTTTCTGCTGCCGTACAAGCAGACACCGTGGATAGAGAGCGTCGCCGAATTTATTCTGTATATTTTGTGGGATCTGAAATTTAAGGTTGGGCACGCAACGCGTACCATTGGGCAATGTCTTGCTCTCGCAGCAGCGGATCAGACAATCCGCACCTCTCTACTCGACGCTCGTCTGATACTTGGTGACGAGAACCTTAGCGATACCTTCCGGGCACGGTTTGAGAACGAGGTTATTAAGGGGACTGCGAGCGAGTTCATCGCTGTCAAATTGGCCGAGCGTGATGCAAGGCATAGACAAACAGGCGAGAGCCGCTATCGCGTCGAGCCTAACGTCAAAGATGGTAAGGGCGGCTTGCGCGATCTACACACGCTGCATTGGTTGAGCAAATACGTTGCCGGCAGTGGAGTTGGTCAAGAGACCGTGGCAAGCGGCATGTTTACGTCGGCTGAAGCCGCAACATTTCGGCGTTGCAGGGACTTTCTTTGGACGGTCCGTTGTCATTTGCATTTTGAGACGGGGCGGGCGGAGGAACGTCTTTCGTTTGATATGCAGCCGGTCATTGCGCGCAACTTGTGCTATCGCGAAGGAGGCGGATTGCGTGCTGTCGAAAGGTTTATGCGACATTACTTTTTGGTCGCTAAGGATGTTGGTGAGCTGACAGCAATTTTGTGTTCGAGTCTACAGATACAATATCACTCGACAGGATCGAGCTTGTCGCGTCTGCTTAATCCACTGAACTGGACTACGCGCAGAGAAGTCAGGCGAACGACTGATTTCCGAATTGACAATGACCGGTTGAATATTGCTGATGATAAGATTTTTGAACGTGACCCAGTGAATCTGCTGCGCATCTTTGCATTGTCCGAGCGCACGGGAACACTTTTTCATCCGCAAGCCATACGTTTGATGAGACGCTCCGTTCGGCTGATCGATGACTCGGTTCGCAGCAGCCAAGAAGCCAATCGTATTTTTTTAGAGCTGCTGACGTCGCGTAGGTCGCCCGAAATTGCGCTGCGCCGAATGAACGAGGCCGACGTGCTTGGGCGGTTTGTGCCGCAGTTCGGTCTCGTTGTGTCGATGATGCAGTTTAGTATGTACCATCATTTCACCGTCGATGAGCATCTCGTGAGAGCTGTGGGGCAATTGACCGCCATAGAAAACGGCGAGCTGGCCGACACGCTGCCACTGTCAACGGAGATTGTCTCCTCGATACAGAATCGACGCGCACTCTATGTGGCTGCGTTTCTGCACGACATTGCAAAGGGGCGACCGGAGGATCACTCCACAGTCGGCTCGGAGATCGCCCGCGAGGTTTGTCCTCGCCTCGGATTGTCGAGGGCAGAGACTGACACTGTTGCATGGCTCGTCCTTGAACACCTCACCATGAGTGATGTGGCACAGAAGCGTGATCTCTCAGATCCCAAGACGATTGAGGATTTTGCTGAGATTGTTCAAACGCCGGAGCGGTTGAAGCTGTTGCTTCTCCTAACTGTGGCCGATATTCGGGCGGTCGGTCCGGGAACCTGGAATGGTTGGAAAGGCCAACTTCTGCGCGAACTTTACTACGAGACAGAAGTGATCGTCTCCGGTGGCCACACAGTGGAGAGTCGTACGTCTCGGGAGAATGCAATTAAATCAGAATTGCGTGAAACGCTCGCGGATTGGCCATCCGACGAGGTCGAGAGTTTTATCGATCGACAATATGCGGACTATTGGCTGAGGACAGATGCCGAGACGCAGGTCGCTCATGCGCGCTTGATGCGCTCTGTTGTGAGCGGCGAGCGGGATCTGTCTTCGGCTTACAGCACAGACGCTTTTAAGGGGATGACAAAGCTGGTTATTCTGGCGCCCAACCATCCTCGGCTCTTGGCACTTTTTGCGGGCTGCTGCTCGGCCGCTGGCGCTAACATTATCGGGGCTCAGATATCGTCGACACGGGACGGATATGCACTCGATACCTTCCAACTGCGACGTGACCTAGGTAATGACGAAGACGAGTCACGTCGTGCGCGACGGATCGAGAGCACGATTGGGCGCGTTCTTCGGGGCGAGGTGAGGCTCAAGGCTTTGCTCGACCAGAAGCGGATGCCAGAGCGTCGCATTCACGCTTTCACAGTCGAACCCGAAATAATTATTTCGAATGCTCTGTCCGATCGGTTCACTGTGATCGAGGTATCAGGCCTCGATCGACCTGGGCTGCTCTACGATCTCACCAGCGCCATTTCGGACCTCAAGCTTGATATCAATTCAGCCCACATTACGACCTTTGGCGAAAAAGCGGTCGATGTCTTTTACGTGACTGACCTAACTGGCAAAAAGATCGTCGATCCAACTCGCCAAAGAGTCATCAGCGAGCGCCTGAATACTGCACTCGACTCGATACCTGGCGGAAGCCCATAACTTCTGCGGTGTGGGACGACTCGTAGCAAACTCCAGGTTGCGATCAATCCGTCAATCAATCCGTCAATCAATCAGACTATCAATCAGACTATCAATCTGAGTATCAATCTGAGTATCATTCAGACTACCAATTGCCCCATGAACTTGTGAGCCAGCTAGCCCATGCGCCGATTTCCAAATCATTGTCTTGATGACTGCTCGTTGGCCGCGAATTCCATTTCCGCCTGACATCGCCTATCGTTCATCTCAATTAGATCAGCAGTTGCGGTCAGTTTGCGCGAGTGGCACAATACGGAAGGATCGGTCACATGGTTTCGTCATTGTCTGGTCGCGCCGTACTGATTACCGGTGCAGCGGGTGGGTTTGGACGCGCAATCACGAGAGCATTCTTAGCTTCTGGAGCCTCGGTGGCCGCGATAGACATCGCAGCGGATAGGTTGAAGAACTTGTCTGTAGAACTTGGCGAAGCCGGTTACGGCGACAGATTTTTCACGAGCAACCTGGATATTGCGGATTTCGAAGCGTGTGGTCACGCGGTATCGAGCGTTCGCGAGGCTTTTGGATCTATTGATGTTCTCATCAATAATGGTGCCATTGGGATGGGAGCTGTGCGGGCCGATCACATGTCAAACCTGGTCAAGATTGAGGAGATTGGACCAGGAATTTGGGATGACATGATACGAGTCAACCTCTCGGGCGCCTGGTATCTGACGAAACATGCGCACCCCTATATGAAGGCAAATCGCTGGGGGCGGATCATCAATGTCACGACTAGCTTCTTTACGATGATGCGAGGTAGCTTCCATCCCTACGGCCCGGCCAAGGCTGGCCTGGAAGCGATGAGTGCTGGTCACGCCGCCGAATTCAAAGATCAAGGCATAACAGTCAATGTTGTTGTGCCCGGTGGTCCGTCTGACACGCCTATGGTCCCACCCGAGGCACCTTACATACGATCGGACCTCATCTCTCCGTCAAAAATGGCGCCACCCATGCTTTGGCTTTGTTCCGATGCGGCAGAAGGTGTCACAGGTAACCGATATGTCGCGGCGCATTGGGATGAGGAGCGCGAGATAGGAGATGCCCGTGGCGCAGCCGAGGCTCCCATCGGTTGGCCCGATCTTGCCAATCGTCCAGTGTGGCCTGGGGGGCGACCAGGAAGCTAAGAAAAAATACTCGGCTCGAAGGAGACAAGGGTTTGCGATGAAAAGGCTTGAAGGTAAGGTGGCCCTCATAACTGGCGGAGGTGGTGGGATAGGTCGGGCGACCGCGGAGCGATTCTCCGAAGAAGGTGCCAAAGTTGCAATTGTTGACATCAATCAAGAAGCCGGCGAGGCGGCGGCTGCATCGGCTCGCAAACATGGGGCAGGTAGGGAAGGCGACGCAATATTCATTCAATGCGATGTCACGGAGCTTGGGGATGTGTCGTCGGCCGTCGCCGAAACAGTTTCGCGCTTTGGCCGGCTCAACATTCTACACAACAATGCTGGTGGTTCGACGATTCAGGATGGCGCCGTCACTGAAGCTCCCGTTGAGGAATTTTGGCGGGTTATCAAGCTTGATTTGTTTGGCACGTTTCTTTGTTCGAAGGTCGCGATTCCCGAAATCATTGGCGCCGGCGGTGGTTCGGTCATCAACATGTCTTCGAATGTGGCGCTCATGGCGTTGCCCGGGCGTGATTGTTACACGGCCGCTAAGGGAGGCATTGCATCCATGACACGTTCTATGGCTGTCGAGTACGCACCGCACAAAATTCGTGTCAATGCGATTGCGCCGTCGGTGACGCTTTCCGATCGCGTGAAGCGGTTGCTGAAAGTGGCGCCTGAAGTGGAGAAGATTAGCCAAACGCATCTTCTCGGACTGGGGCTGCCAATACATATTGCGAATATGGCCGTCTATTTGGCTTCAGATGAATCTGAGATAACGACCGGCCAAATCTTATCGGTTGATAGCGGTGTTACGGTCGTTTGATGGGTTTTAGACTTTTGCGTTGCGATTGAACAGAAGGATGAGGCGATGGCAGAGTTGGCGAACAGAGATGACTGGAAGTTTGTGCACAACGAAGCGGCCAACGCGCAATGGGAACCAGGCCTGCGCGAAATTTTCGAGTATCGCGATCTTGGCACAAAAGATGGTACGAATGGTGCTTACGTTGCACATGTCATTCGGCACAATGGCAAAAAGGCGCCGGATGAGGTGCAGCAATGGCATATTCACGAGTGCGATTTCCAGTTTGTTTATGTCCTTAACGGGTGGGCCACATTTGAGTACGAGGGGCAAGGAGAGCGGACGATACGGAAGGGGGACTGTATTCTCCAAAGGCCAATGATCAAGCACCGCGAAATCGCGTGTTCGAGCGATTTCGAAGTCTTGGAAGTCGTATCTCCGGCGGATTTCGCAACAAAAATTGTGGCCGGGCCTGATGAGAGATCTGAAGCAGCCGAATAACCGGTTATTGTCCGGGGCGACGTCAGATCAGGATCGGCAGCACGATCGTGCTGCCGTTGATTGCTCGGTCTATTCAGCGGGTGCAGTCCCCTGCGACCAGTCTGCCTGCGATCTATTCTTAGTGTGCGGGAACGTCTCAACTCGGCTTGAAGGCGCGGAAGGCGAATGCTGAGGCTTGGCGACTGGGCGGGCCCAAGGCGCAGATTTGAACCACGCAACAACGTATGCGATCGCGATCAAAATGGCGATGCCTCCGAGATTTGCGATTGCA
Source organism: Hyphomicrobiaceae bacterium (assembly GCA_051009975.1). Taxonomy (GTDB): domain Bacteria; phylum Pseudomonadota; class Alphaproteobacteria; order Rhizobiales; family Hyphomicrobiaceae; genus Tectiglobus. The sequence continues at coordinate 4,314 of JBPCWA010000597.1, read as the reverse complement.
ACGGTCAACCAATTGTTGCCTGCAATATTAAGAAATGTTGCCATGAGGAATGACAACACCAATCCAGCAATGAAGACACCCAGAGATTGTTGACCAACTTTGCAGATAACTCGCACTATGGGGCCTTTGAGGTATTTGCCACTCTCACCAACCGCCAAGTAGGAAAGATAGGCCAGCGACAAAAAGTGAGCGAACCTCAAGATCCCAAAATTTGTTTTATTGATCACCGGTTCAAGGGCTAGGCGGCCGTCCTGCAAAATTTGAAACTGTTGCATGAGGGGCCACCAATCGAATGGCACGCTCGCCACCAGAACAGCGATCGCGAGGTATATCAATCGCCTGTCTTTGGGAGGCGGAGGCAGCCACCCGCTCATGAACGCGAATCCAGTAAAGAAGATCAATTGCCAGCCGAATGGATTGAAGAACCATACGTCATTGCCCCATGGTTCGCGGGACAAATGCATGAGATTAAGGTTCGTTGCCATCCACAAGAAGAGTACAAAACCCGCTGCTATGGCAGGCTTCACCCTGTGGAGTGCAATAACGATCGGCACGAATAGGAGAATAACCAGATACATCGGTAATATGTCGAAGTACGGAGGCACAAACTGAAGCGTGAGCAGGCCCACGAATGCCGCGCGCGCGTTCTCATTGAATAGATTCTCCATCTGAAGACCGCGCAAGTAACTGTCACCTCCGAGGTGCCAGTCAATCACGATCATGCAGGCCAGCGTAACGAAGAAGACAGAGATATGCGCCCAGTAGACTTGCCAGATTCGGTAGGCGATGCGACCTGAACCGACCACATAGCCGTGATTGCGGAATGCCGCACCAAATGCAACCGCCGAGGCCATTCCCGAACAAAATACAAAAATCTCTGTCGCATCTGAGAATCCGAATTTCGCTGGGATCCAGTCCGCCCACGGATTGCCAATCATGTGCGCTATGAAAATGATGAACAGACAGACCCCGCGAAAGAAGTCCAACCTGACGTCACGCTTCTTTTTTGACTTGGGCTGCGTTTCCGGCGTTGGCGCCGTCGAAGTTTGCGTCTTGAGGTGCGGCATAGGCGATTGAGCCGATCAAGCTATTGCGTTTGAAATGCACATGCCGTTTCAGGTGCAAAGTCCAAAAGCGACATTTTTGGCCAGCGACTACGTGGGGGAGGCGCTGAGCGGAAAGCGGGAGTTGGCCAATGACAGTGCGCGCCATCCAGCCTATCAGAGCAATGAAATCGACATTCGCGCAATCACCGCTCTGCGATCGAGCCTACCTATTGGCTATCAACTTTGGCCACTTCTTGTTGGCGCGCTCGATATAGCTATCTGGTCGTTTTTCCCACATCTGTTGAACGCCACGATCGTAGATGAGATACAACTTGTCATCGCGTACTGACCATGCTGTTGGCTCAATCTTCACAAGATAGCCTTGCGCGACGCCGTAGGCACAATAGCCGCCGTATGCCGGGATGTATCGTTTGGGGTTTGCTTTGAATTTTGTCATGTTGTCAATGGTGGCAAATCGCCAGCGAACGTCTTCGTGCACATAGGTGAACTGTCTCTTGCCTCTGCGCGGTATGCCCTGCTCAAAGTAAGCGACCGGGTCATAACCTTGGATTGCGAAGCCTGGGCTACCAATTGTGTTGATCGCCGGCTTTCCAGCCATTGCCGATTGGATCGGTGCTATCGCCAGAAGAACTGCGCAGCACAATCCCGCGAGGCCGAGCGAGACCGAACGACATGACCCAATCACGTGAAATTCTCCTTTGCTGCCCGATACCGGCACGATTATATCGTAGGTGTTCAATTGTAGTCTAACGATCAGCACCACTCATATGTGCGGTGCCGGATCTTCACGCGCAAGCAACATTTGCGCGATCTCGCTTGCCAAATATGTGTGTCTGCTTTCCCCCATCTCTTTTGTCGGTACGTCTGCAAGGGGAGTTGATCAGACAGGTGTCTGTTAGAGCAGGAACCGATGACCATTGGGCCGGATAGCGTTGTCCGATCCCAGGATTGTGTCCTAAGTCACGTCCCCGTGGTCAGGGCCCGCTACCGACTGGCAGCCCGGCTGCGACGCGTGATTGACGTTCATTCGGTGCTCCGAAATGTTCGAAATACCTTGGGTCAATATTCTCGACCGGCAAGATGATCAGGACGTCCGTTGTGCCAAATTGATGATCAATGACGGCGCCGTCGCCGATGTAAGCGCCCAAACGCAAGTAGCCCTTGATGAGTGGGGGAAGCGCTTTCAGAGCGGCTTTGGTGTCAATGCGATCTTTCGCAATCCGATTCATGTTGACAAATAAATCTTCGTGAGCGCGAACGTACCAATCTTTGGGTGCAAGACGATCATGATACAGTAGGCTAAGCGCCTGGGCGTGGGCTTCCGGATCGGTGCCTTCGAAACTGGCGCAACCAATCATGACATCAACATTGTGCTCGCGCACGTAAGACCATAGGCCTTGCCATAGCAGCTCAACCGTTCGTTTGTTACGGTAGGGCTTCAGAACACATGATCGGCCGAGTTCCATAAATCGATACCTTGGCGACTTCGACGCGATCAGTGGTGCGATGTTGTATTCAGTTTGCGTGTAAAATCCCCTTGAACCCATTCTCATGTCTTGGCGAAGCACACGATAGGTCCCAACGACTTGCGGTCGGCGCCGACCTGTCGGATGCACGACAATCTTTTCGGTATCGTAGACAAGCAAATGATCGCACAACTTATCATATGGATCCTGATCGCGTTTGCGCAGCTGTGCTTTGAGATTCGGCTTGGCGGACATCTCTTCGTAGAATACTTGATAGCGAAGACGCTGTGCCCGGCGAACATCGCCTCGCGAATGCGCCAACCGCACCTCTAGAGATCCAATTTGACCATAAATTTTCGACTGCGACCGCCGGGCGAAACCAAATGGCAGTGCCAAAGAGCGCGCACCGAATCGTTGTCCGGTCGTCAAGAGTGATTTGGACCCATACCGCAGCAGATTATGCGGTTCCCAGCGTTTTCCCCGCCGACCCGATTCTGGATTCATTGAATCTCTTCTCCGTGCCCTAACGAAGACAGTAGCACGCTGAGTTCCGATTGTCGCTGCAAGTCTTGCCACGATCAACACTACAGCAGGCAAAGTCGCCGGACTAGCACACGAGCGAACCCATGCGCGCAACAGAAGTTATCATCTTGCTGAGTTGCGATTTGCTAAATGGTTTTGCCAGAAAGCCGTCCATACCCGTCAAGCGGCAACGCAGACGATCTTCTGGACGCGTGTTCGCAGTCACTGCAATTATAAAAGGTATGGGCAGGCTATTCTCGGTGCAAATGCGACGAATTTCTTGAGCAGCGCCGTAGCCATCAAGCAGAGGCATGTTGATATCTAACAGTGTGATGTCAAATGGCAATCCAACGATGCCGGCTGTCTCGACGAGATTGACTGCCGTGCGACCATTTTGAGCTCGCGCTGTCGTGCAGCCAATGCGCTCGAGTAGCCTCTCCGCGAGCAGCGCGTTGAGGTCACTGTCGTCGGCCACGAGGACGCGCGTTGCTGAATTATGAGTGAGGCTGTCGACACTCGCACCGCGGCCCGATCGAACGGCGACCCGTCGGCATGGCATTTCTGTTTTCTTGTATCTTGCCATTGTTGGTGTGCGGTCCAGTAAAGCAACAAGTCCCGGTCCCTGTTTGTCGCCTATGACCCTTACCAATCCATTGATCATCTAGGTTAAGGAAGTTCAAATGAACACTAGGGCGCAGAATGCGTAAATCGGAAAGGGCGTAGAAACGATCGTTGTGCGGGGGTAGCGAACGGATTGGTCAACGCAGCAGGACGGGCCAGATTGGACAGTGAGACATTTAAAATCAAAAAATGAAATAACGGGACGTTGCAGAAAGAGGCTTTTAGGTTAACAGGGCAGTAAGGCAGTAAGGCAGTAAGGCAATAAGGCCGGCGTGAGTTGCAAGGTTTACAAAGCTGCGCGAAAAGAATAGTGGCGCCACGATGCTAGCGTGAGGTGTTGCCAACGCCGAATCTTCCGGTCATTGAATTTAGCACGCGAATGTCAGATGGGATCGGAACTCGTTCCAGCCCTTTATGATGCGGTGAGGATGGGGCAACTTTAGAGGGTTCGTCGCTGTACCAACGCTACTCTTAAACTAACACCTCACATCGGCCGTGGCTCAGAACTACCGTGTTACGCTCTATCACCTTGGAACGAAAAGACACTATGTTTCCGTCCTTCCACATTTCAGTGCGGATGGTTTCTCCCGGATAAACGGGGCGTGCAAATCGCAATTGCAAAGCCTTGAAACGATGCG
>JBPCWA010000596.1:0-5159 GCA_051009975.1 Hyphomicrobiaceae bacterium | reverse complement strand
GCGTTCAGGACATGCTTTGCACGTCCTGAACGCCCTGTTGTGCCTTTGAGGCAAGAGAGCCAGGACAGGGGCCTTAAAGATTAACTCTCAGCTCCGGGCTCTTCTCCCTCTCGCTTTTTCATGGCGGCGCCGAGAATGTCACCGAGCGATGCGCCTGAGTCCGACGAACCATATTGTTCAACAGCCTGTTTTTCCTCGGCGATTTCCAGTGATTTGATCGACACGCCAAAGCGACGTGCGGCCTTGTCAATCGAGGTGATTGCGGCATCGACCTTGTCACCAACGTTGAAGCGCTCAGGACGCTGTTCGGACCGATCTCGCGACAAGTCTGACCTTTTGATGAAAGTCGTAAACTCACTGTCGGCAATCTTAACTTCGAGACCATTTTCTTGCACGGCCACGACTTCACAGGTTACCGGATCACCTCGCTTGAAGCCGCCAAGTGCCTCCATCGGATCGCCGCCGACCTGTTTTATGCCCAATGAAATGCGTTCTTTCGAAGGGTCAACATCGAGAACAACGGCCCGAACGGATTCGCCCTTATTGTAGTCCTTTATCGCTTCGTCGCCTGACTTATTCCAGTCGAGATCCGACAAATGAACCATGCCGTCGACCCCATTTTCCAGGCCGATGAACAGACCGAACTCGGTGATGTTTCGGATGGGACCTTCCACTTCGCTTCCTTTGGGATGGGTAGTAAGAAAGGCTTCCCAAGGATTGTCCTGGGTTTGTTTGAGGCCGAGCGAAATGCGGCGCTTTTGTGGATCCACCTCAAGGATCTGGACTTCCACTTGCTGGCTTGTCGACACGATCTTGCCAGGGTGAACATTTTTCTTAGTCCAGCTCATTTCCGAGACGTGAATGAGACCTTCAACGCCCGGCTCGAGCTCAACGAACGCGCCATAGTCGGCAATATTCGTAACCGTGCCTTCAAATTTAGCGCCCAATGGATATTTGGTGTCGATGCTCAGCCACGGATCGTCCTGGAGCTGCTTCATGCCGAGGCTGATGCGTTGGGTGTCTGGGTTGATCCGTACAATCTGCACTTTAACCGTGTCACCGACAGTTACAATTTCCGATGGGTGGTTCACTCTGCGCCACGCCATGTCAGTTACATGGAGCAGGCCGTCGATTCCGCCCAAATCGATGAATGCTCCGTAGTCCGTTATATTCTTGACAACGCCATCGATCACTTGACCTTCGGCGAGGCGCGCAACGATGTCTGCCCGCTGTTCGGCTCGCGTTTCCTCGAGAACGGATCGACGCGAAACAACGATGTTTCCTCGCCGGCGATCCATTTTCAGAATCTGGAAAGGCTGTTCCTGGTGCATCAACGGGCCAATATCCCGCACCGGTCGAATGTCAACCTGGCTTCCCGGTAAGAATGCAACGGCTCCATCCAAATCAACGGTAAATCCGCCTTTGACCTTGGAGAAAATCACTCCGGTCACTTTTTCACCGGCCTCAAACTGTTTCTCGAGTCGGACCCAGCTCTCTTCACGGCGGGCCTTGTCGCGGCTTAGTACGGCTTCTCCCACCGCATTTTCGATCCGCTCAAGATAAACTTCAACTTCATCACCGACCTGCAGATTGGGATCCTTGCCAGCTACGGCAAATTCCTTCAACGGCACGCGGCCTTCCATCTTCAGTCCGACGTCGATGACGGCGAGGTCCTTTTCGATTGCGACGATTTTTCCGCGGACCACGTTGCCTTCGTAAGCAACATCATGGGCGAGCGTTTCGTCGAGCATCGCCGTGAAATCCTCGATGCTCGGACTAAGTTCACTGGATAGTTGGGTGGTAGTCATTCAATCTCCACAAAGCTAAGCTCAGGGCGTTATAATTTTATCCGGCAAACATTGTTCCGGACGACGTTCGGGGGCGCCCAATAAGCCGCCGACCACCATAACGGCGGTCGCACTGCGATTGAGCGGGGCTGGTGCGTTGACACAGGTCGCGCGCTCTGCCACTCGGCCTCAGGAGGCCGTATCGGAGGGCAAATGGACCTGATAGCGCTAATCTCTGTATCCACCGCGATTAAAGGGGGTCTCCCACTCGCATAAATTGGACGCACAACGCAGCAAGCACTGGCTTAGCAAAGCACTACGCTAGCTCAGCATTTGCTCAGCAGGCATTGGCGTCCGGCGGGCCGATCTTCCTCTTGATCAGTTCGATCGCAGCTTCGAACGACTGGTTTATATCCAAGTTGCTCGTGTCGAGCAACAAGGCATCGATTGCTGGTCGCATGGGCGAGTTCGGTCGATCGCGATCGCGTGCGTCGCGGTCCAGAATCATAGCGAGTATTTCGTCTTGAGTCACTTTCTCGCCGCGCTCAGATAGTTCGAGATAACGTCTTTCGGCCCGAACGCGAGCTTCTGCCGTAACGAAGAGCTTCACATTGGCATCTGGGCAGACCACCGTACCGATATCTCGACCATCCAGTACTGCTCCGCACGGCTGTACTGAAAAGGCGCGCTGTAGTCTGAGCAATTTCTGCCTGACTTCTTGGTGCTGTGCCACTATAGATGCGGCATTGCCGGCGCCGGGCGATCGAAGGGCGTCGTCATCGAGCGAGTTGGCGTCCAAATGAGCGGCGACTTTTGCCGCGGCAGTTTCGTCAGTGAGGGCGTGACCAATCGCCAACATGTCTCGCGCAACGGCGCGATAAAGCAGACCTGTGTCGAGATACGCCAGGCCGTAGGTGGAAGCGATCCGCCTAGAAACGGTCCCTTTTCCAGATGCTGCAGGGCCATCGACTGCGATGATCATGCCGCCTGCTCATCATCCGTCAAAATCACTGCCCCAAGATTCCTCAATGTGTCCGAGAATTCTGGGAAGCTTGTGTCAATGATGTCCCCATCATCGACCGTCACCGGGCGATCACTGGCAAGACCGAGGATGAGAAAGGCCATCGCAATTCGATGGTCGAGATGTGTGGTCACGGTTCCGCCCCCGGCGATCTTCCCTTCACCGGAAACAGTCAAGGTGTCTCCGTCAATTCGCGCTAGCACGCCGTTGGCAGCAAGGCCAGCTGCAGTAGAGGCCAATCGATCGCTCTCTTTAACCTTCAGTTCTGCTAAGCCGTGCATGATAGTTTCGTTTTCCGCGAAGGCAGCCACGCATGCAAGAACGGGGTATTCATCGATCATCGTTGGTGCCCGTTCTGCGGGAACGGTCACACCCTTCAGTCGGGCGTAGCGAACGCGTATGTCGGCTACGGGTTCGCCGTTGATCACACGTTCGTTGGTGAAGGCAATGTCTGCGCCCATTTCGCGAAGCGTCTGGTAGAATCCGATCCTCGTGGGATTAGTCAGAACATCCGAGATTGTCAGATCCGAGTCTGGTACTATGGCCGCTGCCGCTGCCAGGAACGCCGCGGAACTCGGATCCCCAGGAATTGTGACGGTTCGGCCTGTCAGCTCGGCATCTCCAGTGATGCAGATGCGGGTCTGGCCTTCGGTCGTCGAGGTCACCACCTGCGCTCCAAAATAGCGCAGCATACGCTCGGTGTGATCGCGCGTGGCCTGTGTTTCGATAACGGTTGTTTCACCAGTGGCATGAAGCCCGGCGAGCAGGACTGCCGATTTCACTTGCGCAGACGGAACGGGAAGGGGGTAGGTGATTGGCACGGGAAACTGCGAGCCCCGAACCGTTAACGGTAGAGATTCGCGCTGGTCGATTACCTCCAGTCCCATCATTCGGAGTGGCGTGAGGACGCGACCCATGGGACGGCGGCTCAAAGAAGCATCTCCGATCAATTGGGCGTTGACGTCGTGCCCGGTGAGAATACCAAGCATCAGGCGGACGCCAGTGCCAGAGTTGCCGAAGTCCAGAGGGGTTTCAGGTTGTCTGAAGCCACCGATGCCGGCACCAGTGACCTCCCAAACACCATCGATTTTGTGCGCTGCGCCGCCAAGAGCCGTTATTGCTCTTGCTGTATTAAGGACATCTTCCCCCTCCAAAAGACCCTTTATGAGGGTTTTGCCCATGGCCATACCACCAAACATCAGGGCGCGATGAGAAATGGACTTATCGCCGGGCACCCTTGCATCTCCAGTTAGAGGTGGCGCGCGATGGGCGGTCAGTGTCTTCGTCATGTATGAGCCCTTGTTTGGCCCGGTGCTTTCCGGGCATCTTGTCGCTCAGTTGGCGCCGCGATCGGCCGGCCAGAAGCATTAGCGCGACGCGAAGCGCATCGGGAGCGGCATAGAGCAGCCGCGGCATTTGGATGTCAACGGTGCTGTAAATGGCATTAAGTTTTGACAGGCCATATGCGTCCGTGGCAGAGGGCGTGAGTTTTCGGAAATTAAGAGGATCGCAATGGCGACGAAGGAAGCGCGCGGCACCAAACGTACGTGCCAGAACCCAGAATGTGGCTCCCGTTTCTATGACCTCAACCGCGACCCAATCATGTGTCCGCTCTGCGATGCAGAATACCGTCTTGCGCCGGTTGTCACTGAAGAGGAGCCGGAGACCGAGGCGGTTACGGAGCCAGCCGTCGCTGCGCCGCTGCAAGGTGCGACCAACGAGCAGGAAGCGGGCGATGGTGATGAAGTGACGGATGATGAGGCGTTGGTTAGTTTGGAGGACGCCGACGCGGAAATTGAGGGCGATTCCGGCGAATCCGACGACGACACCTTCCTTGAGGAAGAGGATGATGAGGGAGGTGATGTTGTCGGCATTATTGGTCCGGTTGCGGAGGACGAGGACGACACATAGATGTCCAAATGTGTTGTTTTGTCCAAGTTCATCAGTCGGAAGATATTATCTGCGCAGGACTTGCCTTCCTGCTGGCTCTCTTCGAGATGACCTCTAGAGGACCTCTAAAGGTCCTCGAGAGGACATGACGATACTGACGATTGAGGGATATGCGGCTGAGGATTTGTCCGTCGAACGTCTTGGCGGTCAACTTTGCTGTTGCAGTTTTCGGTTGACCTGCCTAATCATTCGAGTTGCTCGATCGAACCCAACGAATTGAGACCAATTTGCGCTGATTGGTCTTATGGTCAGTTGTGGGAAATCGAGGAAGGGGCCGTAGCTCAGTTGGGAGAGCGCTACAATGGCATTGTAGAGGTCAGGGGTTCGATTCCCCTCGGCTCCACCAAATAAAACCCAACAAAATCAAACAATTAACAGATGTTCTCCTTCAGGTGGCGGAT
>JBPCWA010000595.1:0-3150 GCA_051009975.1 Hyphomicrobiaceae bacterium | reverse complement strand
TCGATGCGTATCCGCGCCGAGCCAGTTTGAATTTTTCAGGAGTGCGTTTGTTCAATTCAGGCGCGGCTGGTCGCGCCGGCATTGGCTTTGTCGCATGGCGATTGAGGATGGTGTCGAGACGACCTAGTCGTGTCTTGTAAGCCTGACGATCGCGCGGATTGTCGGCGTAATCGGGAATATTTTGAAGGTGGTAGGCGAGCCCCTTTTTCAAGTCCGAATGAAACGACAAGCGCGTTGTTTCACCAAGAGACCACTTCAAAGAGTCGAGGCGGTATCTCGGCCACTGAAACAACATGTCTGGCGACGGGAGACGGTCACTATGATGCAAGTATTTTTCATCATACTCGGCAGCAATGTGGAGCAATGAGAAGAAGGTTCCTCGCTTTACTCTTTTGCGCTTTTCGGATTGGGCGTCCAAGTAGGGGTCGTAGAAATAGACGGCCATCCAATCAATGTTGACATAGAGTTCTGTGTCGCAAACACAGAGCTTGTAATTGCTGGTCGTTATGTTGGTCTGCGCCCGATCAATCAAGGTGCTTCCAAAGTCTGCTCCGCCGGTCCGTTGTGAAACGAGAAAATATGAATCGTTGTGCCCCCAAGCTACGGAATGGACATAGGCGGACAAGAGTTGCCCTCCACCTGCTTGGTAGGTGTAAATCGGTTGGCCGGCATAGAGGTCGACGATTTCGATCGCCGTGCCTTTTTCTAAGAGACCATGCACAAATCGAGCGCCGGGCGAGAAGTTGGCGTCAGAACCACTGCGTTCCACAACAAGCTCACCGGTAGCGACGTCGAGGACGCGGTAGCGGTTCTTGAAGACCTGCAGCTCGAATTCGCCGGTGCGTGAGTAGACGGTTTTGTCGGGCTTGTCCGTGGAATATCTATCCTGCACTACGATACGTGGTTGCCCCGTCTTGACTTCGAAGCGCAGCTTCTCACTGGAAAGTTTTAAGACGCGCGGATTATCCACTGCGTAGTGAGTCTTTAGCGACGGTCGCGCGGTCAAGTTTGGCAACTCAACAACGGCGGCATCAATGGCAAATGTCCCTGCCTGATACGGCTTGATCTTGATCGTCCCCGAATTGAGAACGCCCGGAGAATTCAAAGGAACAAAAACACGTGCCTGATCGAGATCGCGTGACAGCCCAAACGGCCCTTTGGCGCCAGGGGGTAGGGCAAGAAAGCCGTGCCCCTCAAACCGAACACGCATCGGCGTCGTCAGCATGAGATAGACGGGCGTTCGGCAGCTGGGATCAAGTTTGGATTCTAAGCGCCACTTGACGACAATCGGTTGCCCCGCCTCGACGTGCCCTCCAGTCAAATTGCTCACGCTCAATTTTACCCGCGGCCCAACGTCTTTGTTGCCAGCTTTACGAATATGGCAGGTTCGCGGGGATGAATAGAGCTTGGGTGCGCTTGCCTCGTATGTCCGCGGCTTGAAATAGCCCAGTACAACTTCCTTGCATTTGCTCGACCATCCTTTGGTCGCGATGAACTTGATGGAGAGCGGGATCGCCCCTGTCTGGAGGGGGCGGATCTCGATATAGCCCGAATTGGAGGCGCCTTCACCGTTGAGCGTTACGACCAAGCCGCTGGTCGTCTTTATCTTGCTCGCTTCATAAGCGTCATCATCGGCTGAGTAATGCTTGAAGCCTTGACCGGTGGCATCGATCTTACTGCTTGTCGAAAGATACATCTCGACGTTGCGATGCTTTGGAAATGTTGCACTTTTATTCTGCCACGAGATGCGAACAGGCACACCAAGTGACAATTTCTTGGTTTTGGTGATGCTGAACCGAAACTTGTTCAGAGCCTGGCGCATCTGTTGGTTTTCGAGTTTGCAATTCGTCTTGGCCCAAGCGCCGCCACCTTGAATGCCGAAAAAGAAGGTAACCAGGCTGAGAAAAATGACCTTCGAACGGAGCTGAGTCTGAGTGCTCTTAGCCATATGTGTTCTCTTGTTTTGAGAAGATGGACCTACCTGAAACCGGATCCAAGTAACGCAACTAAGCTTGTGGCATTGTGGTCGTGTTTGTGTCTAGGGACGCCGTTACGCGAAGGGCACAAGCAGGGCCGGGATCAGTCGAACTTATCCAACGTCGATGAGCGCAGCTCTTTATCGACCAAGCGCTCAATTTCTTGAGGGCTCATGTCTTTGGCCTTGAGGAGCGACTGCATTTTTTTGAATTGCTGCGGGTCGAATTTCGGCTGTTTGACGATCAGCTCTTCCCGTTTTGCGGTTGCCCACTCCGCGCATTCATTACCGTCTCGTCGCTTGCATACCCGAACACTTCGGATTCCCTTTTCCCACCGGGGACCAAATTGGTAGACGGCAGCGTACATGACGTTTCGACGCCACGGTTGGACACCGCTGGTTTCCATCGCATCGTAAAAGACCTTGTGGACTTGGTTCCAAGGCCGGTCTTTCCTCTCGCAGAAGTAGTCATGTATGACGGAGGCATTGCGATATCGCCCCGAGAATGGACCGCCGATGAACGTCCATGCCGCTTGTGGAATCGATGCGCCATTGACGACGGTTTCAGCCGGAACGCGCCAGAGTTGACCGCCTGGATCGCGATAAGCAAACGGCTTGACCAATTTGAGGTCGCGTCCATTGTCGAGTGGTTCTACCACGAGCTTGCCGATGTACTGGCCCCCATCGTTCGCATGCGTCGTGACAGAGCCAACGGCTATGAACAGAAGGGCTACAACGGACTGTAGAAAGGCAGTCATCATGATCGCTCCCCGCGATACAACCTTGATGCTGGAAGTCTAATAATCACCCAGAAGTCGGTAACAGCGCAGAGGCTATTGCAGCTTCGTCGCCTCGGCAATAACGCGCCAGCCCGGGAGGGCTCAGAAAGTGCGATGCCTGTGGAAACGGGCAGTGAGGCTTGGTAGAAGTTGGCGGCAGCTACGAGTGATAGAATTGGCTGCAGACAATGAGTTCTTTGCGCCAAAGCCCGGTCGGATCGAACTCAATCTCCTTATCTCGCAAACGACATCATCAATCCTCACTTCTTCTCCACCTACCTCTATCGCGCAAGTTGTCCGGGAGCGACTGCTGCTTGTGCCGTTAGCGGGCCCTCGCGGAGTGCCAGCGTTGCGCAGCAACGCGATGCGGCCCGTGAGCACTGACATCATGTGCGA
>JBPCWA010000594.1:0-4639 GCA_051009975.1 Hyphomicrobiaceae bacterium | reverse complement strand
GCGCAAGGTTGTGCGGCGCAGTCAGTCGAGGTCGAAACGACGGCGAGTCGTTCGAAATCGCGACATAAAGGCGAAGAAGCGCGCAGCTGGTGGGCGCGGCAAACCGAAATCAAGACGACGTAAAACTGTCCGGCGCCCAGCAAAGAGCCAGTACAGCTCAAACAATTATAGCGCCACATCTTCCAGCTCGGCCTGGGTGCGAGCTCAATTTCAATAGCGAGCCGTGCGACGTCAAGTTTCCCAATGCCGATTCGGTAGCTGGCGGCCTGAAGGTACTCTCTGACCTGTGCAGACAAGTGGCAGTGCCATACTGCCTGGGACATGGCCAAGGCGGTCAAGGACTGGCCAGAGATGAACTTCATCATTTACCACGTTTGCATGCGGCCCTTCCTAGAGTCGTCCGAAATCGCACTGAAAGAACTCGAGGCCACGGGCGAACTTAAATGGACCAGCGATCTGGCGCGCATTCCGAAAGAGCATGGCGTGACCAATGTCTACGCGGAACTTGGAACGACCTTCGCGAATTCCCCGGTCACCTATCCGCGCTTGACTGCGGCCATTTTGGGAACGCTCATTGAGGGCATGGGTGTGGACCACATTTTGTGGGGAACAGACCCGGTCTTCTACGGTTCGATACTCAAACGCGATGCAAGCATTTGCAGCTACAGGCGCCGTTTGTGATAAAGAGACGTTGGATCAGTCTTTGAAAAACTGGCGGAAGCTTGTCTGAGGTTCTTGTATGTACTTCATAATAGAGCAGCCAAAGCCTAAACTGGTGATCGACTACCTTAATCGCGTGGCCCGGCATCGGAACTGAAAGCCTATCGACTTGATATATCGATCAGATACTCAAGCGAGCGGTGCGTTCGTTGTACCGGTGTGGACGAGGCAGAAGCAGGCGAGCTATCACTTTAGGGAGCGGAATGATGGAACTTGGTTATTTCTCGATGCCGTCGCATCCACCTGAGCGAGATCTCAAGCAGGGCTGGGAATTTGACCTGCAGGTGCTCCGCTGGTTGGATGAACTGGGCTACACAGAAGCCTGGATCGGCGAGCATCACACAGCGCCTTGGGAGCCGCATCCAGCACCGGACCTTCTAGTAACTACCGGGTTCCGTGAAACCGAGAACCTGCGCATCGGTCCAGGCGGATTTCTGTTGCCTTATCACCACCCGGCCGAACTGGCAAACCGCATAGCGCTGATGGACCACATTTCCGACGGCCGGCTCAACTTTGGCGTGGCCGCTAGTGGTCTACCAAGCGATTGGGCAATGTTCAACGTGGATGGTATGGGCGGAATGAACCGAGCCATGACTCGCGAAGCGCTCGATATCATTTTGAAAATTTGGGAGAGCGACGAGCCGTTTGAATATGCTGGATACTACTGGACAGTGCGGTGTCCGGAAGAGATGTACGGTTTCTTGCGCCCACATCTTAAACCGAAACAGAGGCCTAACCCGCCGATTGGCGTTGCTGGTCTGTCGAAAGGTTCAGATACCCTCAAGATAGCCGGCGAAAAAGGGTATCTGCCGATGAGCCTCAACCTCAATCCCGCCTATGTTTCAAGCCATTGGGAATCTGTGGAGGCCGGTGCGCGAGTCTCGGGCCGAACGCCGAACCGCAACGATTGGCGGCTGGTCCGTGAGGTCTTCGTTGCAGAAACTGACGAGGAGGCTTGGAAGCTGTCCGTTGAGGCAAATATGGGGCGAATGATGGGAGAGTACTTCCTGCCTCTGCTTGAGAACTTCGGATTTTTTGAGTTTCTTAAACACCACTCGGACGTACCTGACTCGGACGTTACGCCGGCCTATTGTGCAGAGCACAATTGGATCATTGGTTCACCGAATACCGTGGCTGAGAAGATTGCCAAGATTTATGACGAGGTTGGCGGTTTCGGCCAGCTACTCGTGTTTGGGTTTGACTATGTCGACAAGCCAGAGGCGTGGCGCCATTCACTGGAATTGCTCTCCACAGAGGTTCTGCCCAAAGTTGCGCACCTGACGCCAAGTATGAAGAGCGCAGCGGAGTGACGACGGACAAGGCGGTACCGGTCATGCCCACATGACGGGTGCCGGCTTTGGTTGAGGATGGGGGCTCTTTAGGGCGTCTATGGCTCCAGTGATCGTCACTTGGACGCCTCGAGCGCCGGGACTGAGGCCGCCTAGTGAGCCTGGCTATGAAATGTGATGGCTATGCTCAATTGTGAGCACCCGAAGACCAGGTGTCGTACCCGACGGATAACCGCTACCATAGTTGACAGGTGGCACACTGTGTGCCGGGCCACCGTCCAACAAGTAAACTCACCCAATAAGGTTCCCTGCCGCATCAAAGAACGGATGGGGCGAGCCGAAATCGCCAATGTAGCTGGTGTGTGTCATCAATTGCCCAAACGGTGCTGGGTCAGGGTTCCATTTGTGAATGAGAATGCCTGGCGGTTCGACAATGAAAGTCGGTGGCCCACTGGGATTAAAATCAAGCGTGACGGCATGGGCTGGACTGGGCGCAACGACAACCGGCGTCATGCCGAGCATCCCCAGAATCGTACGGTGGATGTGTCCGCATAAAATGGCGAGGACCTGGGGCCTGTGATGAATAATGCGCCTCAACTCATCCACGGTTTCGAGCCGTTGTTGATCCATGTGCCGGATACCAACATCAATCGGCGGATGATGAACCGCGATGAGTGTCGGGGCATCAGGATTGGTGTCGAGGACCTGTTCTAGTCGCGCAAGGCATTCGGCATGCAATGCCCCGTAGGGTTTTTCCGGCACAGAGCTGTCTAGCATGCAAATCTTCACCGGAAATTCTTCGATCATGTAACTAAATCCTCCCGGCCAAGCGCATTCTGCAGCTTTGGGAAATGCATCAGCAAAGTTTGCCCCAGAATCGTGATTGCCCGGAATGGGAAATAAGGGGGGTATGAGAGCGTGAAGTAGTTCGCAGCAATGGTCCATTTGCTCACGCGTACCATTGTCCGTTAGATCGCCGGTTAGAAGCACGAGGTCCGGGATGGGACGCAAATCATTGATGTGCTGGATTGCTGCGCGTAACGCTGCAGCAGTATCAATTTTACCATAGGCCAACGCCCCGTGGGATTTGATATGTGTGTCGGACAGCTGTGCGATGAGCATTCTTGGTTTCCTCAAGCATTTGGAGCGTGGACAAAGCTCGTTCCGATCCTAAACGCCATTTCACAAAATCGGAGATGGCCTGGATCTATCGCAAGTCCAACTATACCCGCAACCGCGGCTTGCTGCGCATTGGCTGCATCAGCAAAAATTCAGGCCCTGCATCGGCTTCAAGGAATATGCGGCGCGAGGCAAAGTGGAGGCGAGTGGCGTGAACGCAACCAATGAGTTCAGCAAGACGCTTCAGCGGTCAAACAACCGTATTGCAGCGCATGCCCCTGCGCAATTCGCGGCCGGCCACTACCATTTTCCGTGTCCGGCTGTTCCAATTTGAAGAGGGGCCAATGCGCGGTCGGTGGACTACCTGTGCGATTAGGGTTGCGGCGGCGAAGTCTCCGCGCGGTTGCGTTCAAGAATTGCAAAATTTAGAGCGGTCGCGAAAGCGACCCAGGCAAGATATGGGAGAAAAAGAATTGCCGCCAACGGCGTCGTCTTCCAGGTCAACAGAATAAATGCAGCTATTGTAACCAGCATCGCGATTGCATCGAGCAATGCAGTCTTGATCTGTCGTCGACCGAACATTAGCCAGGACCAAGCTGCGTTGAAACCGATGTTGGCAACCCACACCAGCAACGCGGCGCCCCATCCTTCAGATTGCCATACCAACCAGCCAGCAATAGCGATCATGGCATAGAGGATAATCCAGGCGGGCGCGAAAACCCAGTTGGGCGGGGTCCATGGCGGCTTATTCAGTGTTTCGTACCACGCTCCTGGCATAAAGCGTGCGCCGCTATATGCAGCGACTATCACCGTTGCAAGAAAGGGCAAGAGACTATGCCAACTATTCATGGGGTATCCTTTGTGCGGCTAGTCGCGCTGGTAGGAGTGCGAGGGGGTTGGTATGCGGTGGTGTCATGAAGGATGTCTGACATTCTATCCCACGAATTCATCCCGTATCGCATTTTCCGCTCCGCCACTGTCGCGTCGGTTTGAAGCGATGAGTGTCACTATTTCCGATCCGGATTGCTACATCGTAGTCGCGGAGATGAAGGAGCCGGTCTGTTGCAGACCGTTTAATAACCGCTGGCACACGCATGAGCCGTCGATTGCCCGAGTCGTTTTCCGAACCGCGTCACCTGGAACTCACTTGCTGGTGTAAGCAGTTCGTCGAAAAACTTTCGCATTTGATCGAACCACACGACGGCAAGGCGCGACCTAGTGAGCAGATCACGTCGTTCGAGGCAAGAGTCACCGAACGGCTGTGTGACATTTGAGGAGGGTGGAGCTTTCGCCTTCGCAAACACGGCATCGAAAAACGAGCTTACGATGCAGAGAATTTTGATCGTTGCAGCTTTTGTCGTCGTGTCTGCTGTCGCACTCACGCGCTCCGCCCAGGCCAGGCCGCCGTCAATATTGGCACTAAAGTCGCCAGTCGGGCCGGCGCAGCTACGTCCGATCTTTGAGATCTCGATATTCCGCAAAAAGGTGTAGACTGCGGTACTATCGCAATC
>JBPCWA010000593.1:0-12825 GCA_051009975.1 Hyphomicrobiaceae bacterium | reverse complement strand
TTTCAGGGGGGAGCATCAGGGAATGCGGCCGCGGGAGTCACGCTTGATCAACTCGGTGCCGAAATAGACATTGATGCTGACCTTGATTTGGACGCATCGTTCGCGTTTGCATTAGGTTATGGTCTTTGGGTTGCTCCCCGCAAAGTGTTGGGTGGCAACATTGGCTTTGGCGTTATCTTGCCGATTGGATGGCAAGACGTCTCCGCTGACATTGATGTGACTGCTAATTTGGAATTGCCAAACGGGGAGACATTTACCGCAAGTCAAACTTTCATGATAGGTGATCATACTAGATCGGTTGGCGATCCCGTGTTGGTTACAACCATCGGGTGGCAACGAGGTAATTGGCGCTGGCGCCTCGCTGGCCTATTGAATGTGCCGGTCGGGTCTTACAAAGAAGAGCGCATTACAAATATGGGTTTCAATCGCTGGGCATTTGATGCCCACCTTGCCACTACGTGGCTAGATCCGACGATTGGGCTTGAAATCTCAACAACGACCGGTTTTACTTTTAACGGAGAAAACCCAGATACAAACTACAAGACCGGTACTGAGTTCCATTTTGAGTATGCTGCCATCCAGAACTTTTCGAAAAGATTTGGTCTGGGGGTAGTTGGTGTTTACTATGAACAAATTACAGACGACAGTGGGGCCGGAGCCAATTTGGGTGGCTTCAGGGGGAGGACTGTCGCGATTGGACCTAACATAAACTATAATTTCCAACTGAATGGAGTGCCAATCTCGAGTTCGCTGAGGTGGTATCACGAGCTCGAAGTGAATAACCGACTTAAAGGCGATATTGTAATATTTAATGCGACTGCACCATTGGGCGGACCCAGGCGATAGTTTTCATTTGTCAGATGCTGCGGACGCAGTGCTTCTAACATTGCCAACTCCGATCGCTAGCCAAATGCAGATGGACCTTTGGCATACGGCAAGAAAAACCGTGTTGTCATGAGGGATGTGCCAGACTGCCAGTTATTGCAGATGTGAGCCTTTCTTTGATTTCCAATTATCATCTGTGTTTAAGCCAATGAAACTGATTGGGTGAGACAAAGACGTCAATCTTCAATGTCAGTGGGTTGCCTGCGAACTGCGCTTTCTGCTGCGTTCCGCTTGCACTTCCGGATCCGGATGCAGGCTGGCTGCAAGCAATTCGCGTGTGTAGTCTTCGCGAGGATTTTCGAAGATCTCCGCGACAGGCCCCTGCTCGATAATTCGCCCCCCCTGCATGACGAGTACCCGATGCGCGAAATCTCGCACCAGAGGGAGGTCGTGCGCAATGAAGATGTAGGACAGTCCCAATTCGTCCTGAAGCCGGCGCAATAATTGAATGACCTGGGCCTGTATCGATACATCAAGTGCCGAGACGGCCTCATCGCAAACGATGAGCCTTGGCAGGAGGGCAAGGGCGCGGGCGATCGCTATGCGCTGGCGCTGTCCACCGGAAAACTGATGCGGATAACGGCGAACCAGTGAGGGCTCGAGACCAACTTGGCCCATGAGCTGGGCAACGCGTGCGGGCCGTTGATGCTTTGGTACTATCTCGGGATGGATGACAAACGCTTCGGAGATTATTTCACCAGCTGACATGCGCGGGTTCAGCGACTGCGTCGGGTCCTGGAAAATCATCTGGACATCGCGCCGGACTTTGAACAGGTCCCGCCGGCCCATAGTGATCAGGTCTTGTCCACCATAAAGCGCCTCACCAGCCGTCGCATCCTCTAAGCGCAAAAGTGTCTTCGCGAGGGTGGATTTGCCTGAACCAGACTCGCCGACGATGGCTACCGTCTCACTCGGCAGAACGGTGAAACTCGCGCCTTCGAGAGCCTTGAGCGGACCATAGAATTTACTCAATCCGTTGACTTCGAGCAGCGGCTTGATGCCGGTGTCCTTCGGCATCGCGATGTTGCCGGTGCCAGGTACTGCACCGATGAGCTGCCGCGTGTAGGGATGTGTCGGCGCCTTATAGATGTCACGGGCTGTGCCGGTTTCGACGATCTCGCCGGAGTTCATCACTACCACGCGGTCGGCGATCTCGGCCACGACACCAAGATCGTGGGTTATAAGGAGAAGCCCCATTCCAGTGTCCTGCTGAAATTCTTCGATGAGCGCGAGGATTTGTGCCTGGACGGTGACATCCAAAGCAGTAGTCGGTTCATCGGCGATCAGGATGTCAGGTTTGAGTGACAGTGCCATTGCTATCATCAGTCTCTGGCGCTGCCCGCCGGAGAACTGATGGGGATAGGTATCAACTCTCTTCTCGGGTTGGGGGATGCCGACGCGATCCAAAAGCTCAATAGTTCGGGAGCGGGAATCGCGCCGCGATACACCGTGAGTGGTCATCATCTCGGCGATTTGAAATCCCACGGTGTAGACCGGGTTGAGGTGGCTGAGCGGATCTTGAAAAATCATGGCCATGCGCCGGCCGTTGACCTCGCGCCGTTCGCCATCGCTCATATGAAGTAGATTGGCCCCGTTGAACAGGACCTCGCCACTTGTGATTTCACCGGGGGGGCAGTCGATGAGGTTCATGATCGCGGCAGCGGACACAGACTTGCCCGAGCCAGATTCGCCGAGGATAGCAAGGCTTTCGCCTCGGTCGAGTTGCCAGCTCACATTTCGAACGGCATGGACAATGCCCTGCGCAGTGTGAAACTGCACCGACAAATTTCGGACCTCAAGCAATTTCTTAGTCATGCGGAGATCTCGCAATCTCTAGCCGCCAGCGCTGCACAGGGTCGAGCGCGGTCCGCATCCAATGCGACAGGATGTTCAAACTGAGGGTGGTTAAGATAATTGCAAGCCCAGGCCAGAATGAAAGCCACCAAGCCGTCGTTAGGTAGGGCCGCCCCTGGCTGACCATGAGCCCCCAGGTTATTTCAGGCGGTTGAATTCCGATTCCGAGAAACGAAAGAGAAGACTCTGCCAGCATCACAAAAGCGAAGTCGAGCGTTGCGATCGTAATCAAGGTCGGAAATACTGTCGGGAGGATATGGCGCAGAACAATACGTTCGGGTCTGGCGCCCATGATACGGGCCGCTTGAACGAACATGCGCTCTCGAACTTCCAGTACCTCGGCCCTTGAAGTCCTGAGATAGATCGGGATGCGCGTGATAGCGAGTACGATGATGAGATTGCCGACCGAGGGAGGAAGCATGAAAAGAACGATCACGGCCAACAGGAGCGATGGAAACGACATAATCACATCGGAAAGCCGCATGATGATCTCGCTTGCCAATTTCGATGTGTAGCCGGCTATCAGGCCCAGCGTCGTGCCGATGGCAAGAGAGCAAACCACTGCTCCAGCCGCCACCATGATGGTATTCTGCGCTGCCACAATGATCCGGGCCAGCAGTGGCCGTCCGAGTGCGTCACCTCCTAGCCAGTACAGCCAAGGTTTGGAGAGATCGAAGGGCTCGGCATTGCGTGCCCGCAAATTCGGTCTGGTCGCGGCATCGTCGAGGAGAGATGGACCAAAGATCGCGCAAAAGACAACCACAAGCAAAAAAAATGCCGCAGCAAGGGCAAACTTGTCCTGCCGGAGCATGCGAAGGATCTGAACCCCCGGGCCTGAGGTGTCCTGAGAGGTGGGATCATCTGAGGGGGATAGGGCCATGTGATTCAGTACCGAATGCGAGGGTCGAGCACGGCATAGAAGATGTCGATCAACAGGTTCATCATAAATATTGCAAGCGCAGTTACCATGATCGCCGCAAGGATCACCGTAAAGTCCCGCTGCAGGATTGAATCGATCATCAATTTGCCAACGCCGGGGAAACCGAAAATCGTCTCTACTATCACGGCGCCATTAAGAAGCCCCGCGGCTTGATCGCCGATAACGGTTATGACGGGCAGCATGGCGTTTCTAAGGGCATGAACGAAAATGATCTGCCAATTGCCAACACCTTTTGCACGAGCCGTCTTAACGTAGGCCGAACTCAACGCAGAAATCATTGCCCCGCGCACGACCTGGAGGATCAGGCCAAAGGGCCGAATGAACAGTACGCCAATGGGCAATACCCAATGCCAAACTGTTCCAGTACCCGATGTCGGTAGCCAACCAAGGTTTACTGCAAATACAACGATAGCAACAATGGCAATCCAGAAGTCCGGCGCGCTGGCACCGATCAGAGAAAGGAATGTGGCAAAGCGATCGAACAGACCACCCACCTTGAAGGCTGCCAGCGAGCCGATAACGATCGCAGCAACAGTGACCAGTGACATCGTGATTAGCGCCAGCCACAATGTCCACTTAAAGCCGCGCATGACGGCATCGATTGCCGGTTCACCGCGACGTATGGACATCCCGAAGTCAAGGCGAACCAGGTCACCCAAGTAGCGCACGAACTGCACGAGCAAGGGATCGTCCAGGCCATGAATTCGGCGGAAATTCTCCCGCGCCTCCTGCGAAGCATCGACCGGGAGGTATAGATCGGTGGGATCACCGGTCAGGCGCGAGAGAAAAAAAACGAGTATGACTAAGCCCACCAGCGAGAGGGCGCTTGCAACGGCGCGCTTGCCAAGAAATGCCCCCATAGTGGCCACCTCGTCGGACCGGGAGCAGGCGAAGCTGCTGCCGGCATAAACTTCTACTTGAAGCGTATTTGCGCGAGTTGTAACTCACTATTGGTGCGGATCGTGGGCTCGAAATCGAGACGCTTGTTCACGCGGCTAAACCCGACCATGTGCCACAACATTACATCCACTACCCTGTCGTTGTGGATGTACTTGAAGAGTTCGCTCCACTTGGCGGCGCGCTCATCACCCGTTGCAGCCGTTGCCGCGGCGATCAAACCGTCGAGCTTCTTATCACATAGACCGGACTGCAGCCCTTTACAGGCATACTTGAAGAACATCGAGAATACCGGATCACCGTTGGCATTGTCATGCATCGCCTCGACGATCTCCGCCCCCCGACCATCGGCGAAGGGTTTCGAGTAACGTTTCAGCCACTCTGCGACCTCTAGCATCTGAAGCTTCATTTTGAAGCCGGCATCTTTCCACATTGCAAGCAGTGCTTCCATCGTTTCCTGGACATTCGCAAAGTTGTTCGTTCGACCGATGAGCGTGATCTCGGTGTCGACTTCAACGCCGTCCTTTCTTGCAGCGGCCAGTAAAGCCTTGGCTTTAGCTAGATCGAATGGATAGGGCTTCAGATCGTGATTATAGCCAATTGTTGACGGCGGCGTCATGCCTGTAGCCAATAGCGTACCGTTGGCAAGGATCGAGCCGACAAACGCCTTGCGATCGACGGCATAGTTCAATGCCTGACGCACACGCACGTCGTTCAGTGGAGCCGTATCATGATCCAACCGCATGTAGACGGTTTCAGAGTTGGGATAGGAGAAATCTAGCGTCTTATCGCTTGCATCCTGCAAGGCAATGTTCGGCGCTATATCAGCCTCGCCGGTCTTTACCATCGCCGCGCGAACGGCACTGTCCGAGCGGAACACGTACATCGCTGATTTAACGGCTGGTTTGCTGCCCCAGTAATCAGTGCGGGCCGAAAGCTTGATGTACTGCCCTCGCTTATATTCGTCAAACGTGTAGGGGCCGGTGCCAATTGGAACTTTCACATGCTTGTCCATCGGCTCGCTGTCACGCGTGACGGTAACGGTCGACAACAGTAGCGGAAGGATGGGCTGCGGCGGCTTCGCAGTGATGTCGATGGTATTGTCGTCAATGACCGTACTCCCCAATTCCATGCCGCCAAAGAACTTGGCTCCAATTTCACAGGTAATTGCCTTGCTCTTAATTCGCTTCAATGAGTGAGCGACATCTTTGGCGTCAAGCATCGAGCCGTCTGAGAATTTGGCACCCTTGCGCAGATGGAAACGCCAAGTTCCATCGCCCTTATCCTCCCACTTGACTGCAAGGCGGGGCTGTAGGCCTTTTCCCGGGACCATTTCGGTGACGGTTTCAGCGATGTTTTGAAGCACAACCCTTCCGACGTTGGAGCGCGAGGCTTCGCAAGGATCAACGATGTCGAGCTCCTCGGACAATACGATTGTCACAGCACCATCCTGTGCGAACGCCGAGCCAGCAAGCATCGAAGCAAGTAGTGCCGCGGTAAAGCGGCCAACATTTCTGCACATCTGTTTCCTCCCCGATCGGGAAATTAAGGGGTTTCTGGTGGTTGTCGCTTCCTTCAAGAGCGAAGGAACTCGTCTAACAATACGACACAGGGGACCGAAGTAAATTCGAATATTGGATTGATCTGATGCAAAATATAAATCAATCATTGAACCTGAGGAAGCTGACCGTCTCGATGGGCCCGTCACAGCGCGGTTCTTTGCAGACCTTAAGTTTGAATACCGGGCGGACGCGGAAGAGCTGATAGTGGCGGATCGCTTCTCCAGATACAGCACTTGGCTTTCATCATGTCCGGACTTGCGCCGCACCATACTTGCACTCGTCGATAGCGACATTGGAGTTGTTGTCGTGCCTGGCTCAACGAGGCCCTGCAGACGAAAAACACTCTTCATCGTAACATCAAAGTAGCGGCTCAGTATCGATCGTGATTTTGTACATCGGTTGGCGGTTGGCGGTTGGCGGTTGGCGGTTGGCGGTTGGCAGTTGGCGCCGGGCGCCGGTCGCCGCTCCCCGCGTCATCGTCGGCGAGCACTTTGAGCCATCAAAAGGCTGGCTCCAAAGATAGCTGCTCCACCGAGCCATGTTGTCATAGGCACGGATTGATTGAATAAAACGAAGGCCAATCCAGCGACAATTGGCAATCGTAGGAAATCGATCGGGGCAATAAATGATGCTTCGGCAAGTGAGAAGGCCTTCGTGATCAGCCCCATGTTCAGGGCACCCATCGCCCCTTGCACTGCCAGCAACCCCCATTGCCAGGATGTCGGATTTTCCCAAAAGATAATTGCCGGGACAGCCGCAATTGGAACCGTCAAAATCAGGTTCCAAGCGACAAGCGTTTCAGTCGAGTCTCGCGCGGACATCGACTTCAGCACCAGATGGCTGAATGCGATCAGGACGGCGCCAAGCAGTGCTAAAAGGAAGCCTTCAATGCCGGAAAACTCGCTGCCTGGGCGTAGTACGATCAAAACGCCCGCAAAACCGACCAGTACCGCGATTATGCGTAGGCTGCGTGGTCGCTCAGCAAGAAACAGCCAGGCGCCAACAGTGAGAAAGATCGGGGCAGCGAAGGCAATTGCTGTGACTTCGGCCAGTGGCGCAACGGCAAAGGCAGCAAAAAAGGCGACTAGGGAGCCGAGCTTCAGAATCGCCCGGACAACATGTCCGAGGATGTAGTTCGACCTTAGGATGGTTGGTCGGTTCAGAATCCACGGCAGCAACACGAGCAGCCCGAATGAGGCGCGTGTAAACCCGATCACGAATGGATGCACATCGGGTGACAGCAACCGCACGATAACGGCGTCGACGGCGTTGAAAATCGCCACTAGAACCATGAGCGCGATGGCCACCAAGGCCGATCGGTCTCCTGAACCGGTCCATTGTATCCCGGTCATTTCTGCTCCCGGGCTTGGCCTTCGCTCACACATTGGCGACTTCTTTTAATCCGGTTAAGCTGGCTGCAAGCACAGCGCCTGTCAATTACCAGACATTGGGGATGTGGCAACGTCTCAGAACTTCGCCGATCAAGGTCCAACATTCTAAAGTGGGAATTCAACTGGCACGCGGAGCACGACCGGAGCAAATGTCAACGCCTGAAAAGATCGCTGCCGGAATGGACGGAGGCCTTCGTGAGGTCGAGCCCGGTCGGCTTGAAGCGCTACTACCATCGCCCTGCATCCAGAACCACGCCGCATTTCTTACATTGGAGCCGTATGGGCTATCATGCCATTGGTTCGGCGGTTCGCTCGAAGGCAATTCAGATATCTCAATTTATACCTCAAAGCTTACCGATACAGCATGGAGTCCGGGGTGTCGGATGACCGACGATCCGGAGTGCTCGGAACAGAATCCGGTCAAGTTCAACTCCCCCGACGGCCGCCAGTTGGTTCTCAATACCGCGCAGCCCGGTGGCAATCAGGACGAATGCGTCATCCGAGTGCGAGAGCAAGGGTGCGCACCTAATGATCTCGCTTTGCCCAGAGGAACCTTCATCCGAGGACCTGTTCATGTTCGAGGGGACGGTGCCTGGCTGCTACCGCTGTTTCGCTGCGTCGCGCGCGCTGGCCAGCGTTGGACCGGCAGCCATGACAAAGCCGTGTCAGCGATCAGTGGTGATGGTGGTGTCACGTGGCGCGAGGTTGAAGTTCCGCGGTCGATAGGCTGTGTTCACATGACACTTGTCGAGTTGCAGGACGGAAGATTAGCAGCCTACTTCCGACGGCGCCAGGCAGATTTTGTTCACCGCAGCGAAAGCAGCGATGGCGGTGAGAGTTGGTCCGTGCCGGTAGCACTAGATGTTCCAAACAACAACTCCTCGATATCCGCAATACGATTGCGTGATGGCCGAGTTGCGCTCGCCTGCAACCCTGTCAACGCCGTCATGCATCCTGAATCCCGCCGGGCCTCGCTCTACGACGAGCTAGGAGCCGGCGATGATCGTCCCAATGCGACCGGCGGCTGCAACCCTGTGTGGGGCGTACCACGTGCACCTATGGTGCTGTGCCTGTCGGAGGACGGTGGCTATCGGTTCCAGAAGCAAATTGTTATCGAGAACGGCATGGGCAGTTGTCTGAGCAACAACAGCATCGATGGTGGAAACCAGGAGATGTCATACCCCTCGCTCGTAGAGGACGACAGGCTGACCTTGCATCTTGCCTATACGTATCACCGACGAGCGATAAAATACGTACAGTTGAAGAGTGAATGGCTGCAGCTAAGGGAAGCAGGTTAATGCGGCTTCAAAGGCATGCCGTCGTCACGGGGGCAAGCTCCGGTATTGGCCTCGCTATAGCGCGGCGCTGCATTGATGATGGCTTCATGGTAACCGGCATCTCGCGTCGCAGTGCACCGATTTCATCACCGAACTACGTCCAAGTCAGCTGCGATCTGATGGATCCAGAAGCGACGGAGAATTGCGTGTCACCAGTCGCAAACGTCGACTCCTTTGTCCATGCTGCCGGTTTCATGACGACCGCGCCACTGGAGAAAGCTACGTTGGAAGCCGGCGATGCAATGTGGCGCATTCACGTCGGTGCAGCAGTACAACTCGCGGCGTCGTTGGTTCCACGAATGATCAACGGCGGCAGGATTATTATGATCGGCAGTCGTTTGGCTACTGGTGCTGCGGGGCGAAGTCAGTACGCCGCCGTTAAGGCTTCCCAGGTTGGCCTAGTTCGTTCCTGGGCCGGGGAGTTGATCGGGCGCGGAACCACAGTCAATATCATTGCGCCGGGCGCCACCAAGACGCCTAGGCTGACGGATCCCAATCGCACGTCTTCTTCTCCAGAACTCCCGCGGATTGGTCGGTTGATCACACCAGAAGAGGTCGCCGCAGCGGTGGCGTTTCTCTTGTCACCTTCGGCAGCTGCCATCACAGGTCAGACATTGGTCATTTGCGGCGGCGCTTCTCTCTAGTGGACGAACTCAAATTTTGCCATGCCTGCTCGACTTGTGTGACTGTTGCTGAAAAACAAACGACCCAGGGAATGAGATTCATGCCACAAACTTCCATCAATACATTCAAGCGGTGTCTCGGCCGCCGTTCCCGCCATTGTACGACCTGCCTGGAACGCCGCCGTTCTCGTCAAGCGCCTGATGGATCAGGGTACGCAAAGCCTGCTTTTCTCTTGTGTGCAAAACGCTGAAGAAGCGGCATCCGCGGTGGCTTCCACTCGCTTTCCCCCGAACGGTAATCGGGACGCATCAGGAGGGTCGCGCGGTGCTGGCTACGGGCTCTGGCCGGACTACTTTGCTCGTTACGCCGACGAAGCTGATCAGTCACAATCAAACATCGGAACGCCATCATGATACGTCTTAACGATCGCAATGCCGATTCAGCTCAGTTCAGACGGCGAAAGGCAACAGAAGATACCAAGCGCAAGCTTGCCCATTGGGAGGTCTGGGTTTGCAAAGAGCGCGAGTTCAGTCATTTTTATGACCGCACTGTCTCGCTCTATGTCCATGAAGGCGCAGCCCGGCTCACGTTCGAGGATGGCAAAAAGGTTGACATCGAGCCAGGCGATTGCCTCTCTCTTGAACAAGGCGCAAGAGCGCAATGGTCGGTCTCGCCGCCAATTCGCAATAGCTACATGTATCACGACACGTTTGACTCGGCTGCGATGCGCTCGGCGCAGTTCTATCGGAAGGATGGTTCAGGCTGGGAGTAATCTGACACATGCGCGCACAACCGGAAGGCTCACACTTCATCGGCGGTTGCTTTCTTGAAGATGGCTCAAGCGACCAACTGACCTCGACCTATCCCGCAACCGGTGAGGTCATTGCGGTGCTAACCAAGGCGACGCCGAAGCTTGTCGATCGAGCCGTTGCGGCAGCCAAGTCTGCACACCTGACCTGGGCCGAAACAATGCCCGCCGAGCGTGGACGAATACTCCGCCGCGCAGCTGACCTTATACGCGCCCGCAATCAGGATCTCAGCGAATTGGAGACACTGGACACCGGAAAGCCTATCCAGGAAACACTTGTAGCCGACGCAGCCTCGGGTGCTGATTGCCTCGAATTCTTTGGTGGTCTTGCCGCTGCGATTAACGGACAATCCATCGATCTCGGTCAGTCGTTCGCTTATACGCGACGAGAGCCGCTTGGCGTCTGTGCCGGCATTGGCGCCTGGAATTATCCGATCCAGATTGCCTGCTGGAAGGCAGCTCCGGCACTTGCTTGCGGCAACACAATGGTCTTCAAACCGTCCGAATTTACACCTTTAACGGCATTGAAGCTCGCTGAAATACTGCGAGAGGCTGGTCTGCCTGATGGCGTGTTTAATGTAGTGCAGGGTGATGGTACCACCGGCGCCGCACTCACAACTCATTCGGACGTTGACAAGGTGTCGTTGACCGGTTCCGTACCGACAGGTAAGCGCGTGATGGCTGGTGCCGCAGAGAGCTTGAAGCACGTAACGCTAGAGCTTGGCGGAAAGTCTCCGTTCATAGTCTTCGAGGATGCAAATCTTGATAATGCTGTCGGCGCGGCGATGATGGGCAACTTCTACTCTGCGGGACAGGTTTGCTCGAACGGTACGCGCGTATTCGTTCACCGTGATGTCCTAGAGCCGTTTCTCGAACGATTAAAGCAGCGCACCGAAGCAATCTTGCTTGGCGACCCACTTGTTCCGACAACACAGATGGGGCCTCTCGTGTCGCCGGCGCAAGGCGAAAAGGTCCTAGGCTATCTTGAGAAGGCAAAGTCAGAAGGCGCTATAGTACTGACCGGCGGTTCGCGTGTGTTCATTCCAGGGTGCGAAAATGGCTATTTCATCGCACCAACTGTATTGACTGAAGTAACCGACGACATGACGGTCGCTCGTGAAGAGGTATTTGGACCGGTGATGTCCGTTCTTTCGTTTTCAAGCGAGGAAGAGGTCCTGGCTAGAGCCAATGCAGTTAAGTTCGGGCTAGCGGCTGGGGTGTTCACCCGTGACGTCTCGCGAGCGCATCGCGTCTCTGCCAAGCTTCAAGCCGGCACGATTTGGATTAATAATTATAACCTGACTCCGGTTGAGATGCCCTTCGGTGGAGTGAAGCAATCAGGAATTGGCCGAGAAAACGGCTGGGCAGCAATCTCTTTCTATACGCAAGAGAAGTCGATATATTTGGAAACGGGCGATGTTGATGCGCCGTATTAGGCCACTACGTCGAATCGACCATGCGTTAGACACTTTGAGTGCTTCAGTCTACAGCGGAACCCCTTGATAACAGAGCACTTGAGATGGGGTTGCTGACAACGAGTTTACCATGCCCAAGTCCATGGCCTTTGGCTTGTCAAGATCGTCTCTCGTGTCATTCATTTTTTTGTCCTGAAGTTTCCGCCGCGCCTAGGCGAAAAATCACGGCGTAGTGGTAGGGGGGGAGTTGCACCAAATCGACGAATGTGAACCCGGCTGGTTCGATGACGGCGCGAACCTGATCTGGAGACATACGCATCTCAGTTCTTGGCCCACGTGGCTCATCGAGTACCGGAGTGCATTCACGCGCTATCTGATCCCAATTGACGACTGCAAATCGACCGTCCTGTTTCAGGATCGATGCGGCGGCACGCGCAAGATTTGTTTGCTCTGGAACACCATGAAACGTATTGGCTATGAGAATGAAATCTACGTGCTCAGAGAGCAAGTCCTCCACGCCATCGGCATTGCCGCATATCCATTGGCGCACTGATGCCCCCGATCGAGCTACCTCAGCGCGAGCTTGATCCAGCATATCAGGATCAATGTCGAGGCCAATCACTTTGCCATTGACGAGAGACGCCATCGGCGCAGTGAAGTAGCCGTCACCGCAACATAGATCAAGGACTGTCATCTCCGGCCGAATCCCGATAGCGCGAAGCAGGTTTTCTGGATCAGGCCAGAGTGCCTGCCACCAATCGCGATCGGGCATTGCTGTCGCTAAGTAGAAGCCGTCTCTATCCATACGATATAATACCAATCGATGGGCCAATGGCTACATCGATCCGTGTCAAGCTTCGGGCTTTGTGAAGGCACAGCTACTCTGCAGTGGTTCGCTTGGGTGAGTGGCGATTAGCGCTATGCTTCTGCTGACATGGGCAAGTTGATTGGCGACAGGTGGTCGCATGGGTTCAATTGGAAATATTTCTTGCTAGGGGGGTAACTGTTGTGCAGCGACAAGGTTGCAGCGAGAATGCAAATGCTCCGGGACTGTGCTGAGGCGCAAGCAATGGCTGAGAAACAAGGGCGTCGCAGACGGCGGAATATACGGT
>JBPCWA010000592.1:0-4847 GCA_051009975.1 Hyphomicrobiaceae bacterium | reverse complement strand
ATCCCAACTGCCACCTGGTAATGGCGTCAGGCCCCGTACAACTTCGAGACCACATATCGGCCGCTTTCGCTTTGTCGGATTAGGATTGAGGGCGTCGCGAAACGGTTCGCCCGATGCCTTTATCGGTTTTCTTAACCAGACGATATAACCGCAAATGCCGTTCTTTTTGCCGCATCTACGCAATTCCACGGCCCCTTTTCCGGTATGATTTATCCATACACCACGAATGTCGCTGCGCGCATGCCCGACCTGGGTTAAACCGACACTCGCCGTGAACCAAACGACAACGAATGGGATGCAAATCCGGATGACTGATTTAAATAGAATAGACATGGTCCTGGGAGTTCCCGTGTGGTCGACCTAGGTTGAACCCGCCATTCGTTAAGACGAACTAAGCCTTGCGCGACAAATTTGCAGCTCCATGCGCCTGCTGAAGCTAGAAACTGACTAGGATGCTAGAAATTAGCTCGAAAGACCAAGACTGGAAAGCGGACGAGACTGCGGCAAGTTAGTCCACTGCTGTGGTTGGGCATGGAAAGATTATTGCACAGGGACTATATCGCGCCGATCTAGAAGAGGAGCCAAGACCGGGGCCACCGTATCTCGGAATGAAGCACCTGCGATCAATGGGGTCGTCAAGGCGACCTGAGGTGGGCTTGGCCATGATGTCGTCTCGAACATCTAGTGACGGGTCAGGTGGTGACGGGCCAGGCCAGCCATCAGTGTCCATAGGTATTTTAAGCAGAGGCAAGAGATTGGCAGTCGGCATGATCCTCACACTCGCCATGCGAAACTTATTCCATGACAGGATAAGCCTCGTTGTCACGCTTGTCGGCATCTTGTTTTCCGTCGTCTTGGTCGCCGTACAACTCGGCATTTATGCCGGTACGAGCAAAATCATCACTGCAGTGGCGGAGCATGCGCGCGGCGACATTTGGATTTCCGCTTTTGGCACGAAGAGTATCGAAGAATCTGGGCTTTTGACTGGAAACGAGCGCTACATTGCTCTTGCGACGCCAGGTGTGCAAAAAGTCTTTCCAATCGTGGCATCATTCAACACCTGGAAAAGACCAGATGGCGCCACGCAGCTCTGCGTGGTTATTGGCGCGGAAGTCGCGGATGACGCACTGGTGCCATGGAATATCGTTGCAGGAGGCCTGGAACAGCTGAGATTACCCGACGCTATCGCTATCGATGATACATATTACGAAAACTTAGGCGTGAGCGGCGTAGGGTCGACTGCAGAGATTAATGATCAGCGCGTTCGTGTTACCACCGTAACCCACGGCATTCGATCATTCACCACAACACCGTATGTTTTTACGACCTTGTCACGGGCCCGTGCGCTTCAAAACATGCCGCCCGAATCGGCATCCTTCTACCTGGTTCGCGTCGAACCCGGAGCTAATGTCTCTGCAGTAAAAGCGGAACTCGAGGGACGGCTGCCGGATCATGACATCTTGACGTCGCAGGAAATGAAGGACCGAAGTATCGATCACTGGCTATTTGGCACAGGTGCAGGAATTGCCCTCATTGTCGGGGCCGTTCTTGGAACCCTGGTCGGAACAGTTATCGTAGCGCAGACACTATACGCGAGCACCAAGGATCACTTGAACGAATTCGCTACGCTGCGCGCGCTCGGATCATCATCATTTTACATCCACCGGGTAATTCTGACTCAGGCTGGTTTGAGTGCCATCATCGGTTACGCCTTGGGAATGTCTATTGCGCTGTACATAGTGTATATTAGCACGAACTCGCGGCTGCCAATAATCATGACACCTGAACTAGCTTTGGGATTGTTTGCCTTGACAGTATCGATGTGTGCGATCTCTGCAATCTCCGCAATCATTAAGGTTACACGCATTGACCCAGCCATGGTGTTTAGCCGATGACGATGGAACATGTTGGCGAGATGCGGTCGGTCACTAAAGAACTTGGTCAAGGTGCCAGCAAGGTGGTGGCCGTCAACAATGTTTCAATCACTATAAATGCTAGCGAATTGACCTTGTTGATGGGCCCGTCTGGAAGCGGTAAAACCACACTCGTCTCAATCCTTGGATGCATATTGAAACCCACGACAGGACACGTGATCATCGATGGCCGCGACACCACTGGCATGTCGGCTGAAGAATTAGCGGCACTCCGCCGCCGGCACATAGGTTTCATATTTCAATCCTATAATCTATTCCCCACCTTGAACGCACTTGAAAATGTCCGATTAGCCCTTGATGTCAGAGGGTTACGGGGGCGCGAAACGCGGAAAAGAGCTGAAGATGCCCTCTGTTCAGTGGGGCTAGCCGACCGGATGGGCAATTTCCCGCGCCAACTCTCAGGTGGGGAACAACAGCGAGTGGCGGTGGCTCGAGCGCTGGCCGGCGCGCCGTCACTCATCTTGGCTGATGAACCTACTGCCGCTTTGGACAGCGAAAATGGTCTAGCAGTGATGGAACTACTGGCCGATATTGCACACCACGAGGAAAGGGCGGTTCTGGCCGTCACTCATGACCCACGTACACTGTCATATGCCGATCGTATTTTGCAGATCGAAGATGGCAAAATCTGCGGTGATGCCCGAGGGCGCGGGGAACCGACACCTTCGGATCTGCAGGAGTTGAGCGAAAGACGAAAGACGGTCAATGCCTAGTTTTCTCAAACCCGATTCAGCCCTCGTGACGCTGGCAGTCGCCGCGCTACTTGCCCTTGGTGTGGGGGCATTAGCAACCTACCTGCCCAAATCCGGCATCATCCAAGTCGGAGCAACCACAG
Source organism: Hyphomicrobiaceae bacterium (assembly GCA_051009975.1). Classification (GTDB taxonomy): domain Bacteria; phylum Pseudomonadota; class Alphaproteobacteria; order Rhizobiales; family Hyphomicrobiaceae; genus Tectiglobus. Next base: position 2,078 of record JBPCWA010000592.1, on the reverse strand, counting down.
CTTTGACGGAGGGTGGAAACAGCCAAAAAGCAGGCGTTTTGGCATCTAGCACTGTTCCAGCGTGGGCCGCATCTGCGCCGGGGCGCGTTGAACCGCTGTCGGGCGAAATCAAGGTCCGGCCGGAGGAATCCGCTGTTGTCGCCGGCGTCTATGCGCGACTCAATGAAAAAGTCAAAGAAGGTGATCTACTGATCGCGCTGGACACCGATGATGCGGTCGCCCGAATCGATGCCGCCTTGGCCGAGGTTGAGGTTCGCGTAGCTGAACGTGACGAAGTACCCGAGGATGAAGAAGAAAAGGAGGCAAATGAACTCCTCCAGCCCTGGCGTGATGCTCTCGATGCGTTGTCCGACTCCGAAAGGGCGCTACATGCTGCCCGCGTAAAATTTGACAAGCTCATGATGTCCAACACTGAGGGTGATCAAGTCTTAGCAGAAGAACTGGAGGCCGCACGCAAGGCAATTGGGGACGCTCAAACAGAGATCGAAGAGCGCCGCCTAGCTGTTGCCAAAGCCCTCGAGGACGAGAATTTGCCACCGCCAACCCGCCTGGACTCTGGATTGGCGATAGCGCGTTCTGATCTGCGATTGGCTGAAAACGCTTATGAACGAACGCGGGTTAGGGCACCAATCGACGGTGCGGTACTGCTTATAGAGGCCAAAAAGGGTGAGTTGCTACTCTCAAGTGCAAGCGAACCCGCGGCGATTGTTGGCGATATGTCAACATTGATTGTTACCGCTGAAGTTGAGGAACGCGACATTGACGAGATTAGAGTCGGTCAACACACGATCGTGCGTTCCAATGCATTTCAGGCGCAAGATTTCCCGGGCCGCGTCTCCCAAATTTCATCCCGAGTCGGTTCACCAGGATTGGGCGTTCGCGGTCAAAATAGTTTAAGAGATGTCGAAATATTAGAGGTTCAAATATTGTTGGATGGAAGGCCACCGTTACTCTCTGGCATGCGAGTAGATGTGTTTTTCCGAACGAAAGCCAGCACAATTGATAGTGCCTCGGAGGCAAAAAAAATTAGAGAACACCAAAAAGACAAACCACCACAAAATAACTAAACAGAACACCAACCGAGAACTTCCGAGCGCAATCAGTGATGGCAGTGCTATTACGTTTCTGCTCCCGCCCTGCGCCAAACTAGCGAGCTGCGGCGGGCGTCCGTCTCCGCCCGCTGCTTTGGAAACGCGCCAACCATGTGTTGCCAGCGCCACGTAAGGACAGGCAGATTTCGTAGCAGCCAGTCGACGGTCCTATTCACGTTGAGCAATGGTACCACTACGCTTCGGTCTAACAGCGAGTTTTTGCGCCGTTTCGACCTCATCAACTCTGACCCTTGCTTCAAAAATACGACTTTGGACAATCGCTAGCGCAGTAGGCGTCCGCGCCTTCTCTGAATGTTGCGCCGATTGGGCATCAAGACTGGTTCTTACTAAGCATGCAAATAGTATTTTGTATTCAAAGTGTTCAACTACATGGACGATTGTTTTGGTCACGCTTGAACGTTGGCATGGGTGCAAAAGGCAGTTCTTCTCCCATAACGAGCGAACCTGCACAACCGATAGATAGCTCCATCCGTTCCTTGACGACCGCGGCTCACAGCGGCCACGCAGGGTGATCGGCAGCTGCATTCGATTGAGGTTTGGAGATTGCCGTAGCCCTGTACTGCGGCATGTTTAAGGGCGATACCAATCCACCTTGGTACCACGTGCGCGTCTAGCATGATCGCAAAGAGACCGACGACCACTAGAGCAAAACAGGCTTGGTGGATCTGCGAACGCGCAATACCGGCCTAAAGCAGCATTGCGGCTAGCGTGAGCCCGACTTCGGCTGCTATGCGATAACGCAAGCGGCTCCAAAAATAGCTCCCTCTACTGAAGAATGAAAACACTCCTTGGGTGTTATGAAGTGAGACGACTTGAGTGAAAACGTGCCCGCTCAAATAGCGAAGATCGCGCGCCGCATGACGTCCAGTACCTGCAATGTCGACAACTACTAGGCGACTTGGTTCCTGGGAGGCGTCTGTTTCGCGAGCCGTGGGCCATCCGCACACCGACGCGCCATATCAAGAA
>JBPCWA010000591.1:0-13001 GCA_051009975.1 Hyphomicrobiaceae bacterium | reverse complement strand
CCCCAGGCGCAGCGACAGCTCAAATCCGCAATTGCGGGACGCGGTGCAACGTGGCGTCTGACGGCTTGATGATGCCCGAGCTGCGGGTTGTTGGTTTATCGGGAGGTCGATACCCGCCCAGGCAACTGGGGTGCATTTTTCGCCCAAGTCGTCGGCCCCAATGGACCGTTTGGGTTTGGTCGTGAAGATGCGGTGAGAGCCGTGGAGCGTCGTCATTTTGGTCAGAAATTAAAGCCACGGCCAGTGATTGGCGACCGCTCCGGGGTAGATTGGATCTCATGCAGCGGCGTGAAGCGATCGTTGTAGGTTTTTTTGGCGTCAAATCGTGCGCAATGGTTGACCGCAGGCGACGGCATGTATATGGTCCGCCAACTCTCTCGGTAGGTGGTAGGCTCGATATTGCGCACGACAGGTGCCGCAGCCTAAACACTATCGTTCGATTGCAGGGCACATTGGAAGATCATGATCGGCAGCGCGCTGTCGATCCTCTGGGATTGGGCTGGACTTGTTCGTGGGCGACGACCATGGGCAACCTCTGGCCAGTACGTTTGTGAAAGAGCCACTTGCAGTGGTGTGACGAAGGAGCCGTCAGGCGCATGCCGACGATACAACAGTTGATCCGCAGACCGCGGGAAAAACAAATTAAGCGTAACAAGGTTCCGGCCATGCAAGCATGTCCGCAGAAGCGGGGCGTGTGTACGCGGGTTTATACCACGACGCCAAAGAAGCCGAACTCGGCTCTGCGAAAAGTCGCCAAGATCCGTTTGACCAATGGATTTGAGGTAATCGGTTATATTCCGGGCGAAGGTCATAACTTGCAGGAGCATTCAGTTGTCCTTATCCGCGGTGGACGTGTAAAGGATCTGCCGGGCGTTCGTTATCACATCATTCGCGGTGTCCTTGATACGCAGGGTGTTGCCGCTCGACGCCAGCGTCGCTCAAAGTACGGCGCCAAGCGACCAAAGTGAGGTAGTCGTCGCCGTAGACTGTGGCGATCCGACCGCTTGTCTCGCGTTGCGGTTCGGCGGATTTCGTTTTTTCGGGCGCGCAGCTCGGAGTTTATTGTCAAAGGGCCAGAGAATGTCGCGACGCCACAGAGCAGAGAAGCGCGAAGTCAACCCAGATCCGAAATTTGCGGATATGGTGTTGTCGAAGTTTATGAATGCGATCATGCGTGATGGTAAAAAATCGACTGCAGAGCGCATTGTTTACAGTGCCCTCGACCGGATGGAGGGGCGGGCCAAGCAGGATCCGGTGCAGATGTTCCATCAGGCGCTGGAAAATGTGATGCCCTCGGTTGAAGTGCGGTCGCGCCGCGTTGGCGGGGCGACATACCAGGTTCCGGTGGAAGTTCGCATCGAGCGTCGACAGGCGCTGGCGATCCGATGGATTATAACAGCAGCTCGTGCGCGAAACGAAAATACAATGGTCGATCGCTTGTCGGGTGAACTGCTCGATGCATCCAATAATCGTGGAACCGCGGTCAAGAAGCGGGAAGACACCCATAAAATGGCGGAAGCGAACCGCGCATTCTCGCATTACCGCTGGTGACGAGACCTTCGGAGCAAGATCATGGCACGCGAATATATTATAGAGGACTACAGGAATTTCGGCATTATGGCCCACATCGATGCCGGAAAGACGACGACGACCGAACGGGTTCTCTATTACACTGGTAAGAGCCACAAGATTGGCGAAGTGCACGATGGTGCCGCTACTATGGATTGGATGGAGCAGGAGCAAGAGCGCGGCATAACGATAACGTCGGCGGCCACAACCACTTTCTGGGAAGGGCGTGACGGAAAGAAGCGAAGGCTGAACATTATCGATACGCCAGGTCACGTGGACTTCACGATTGAGGTTGAACGATCACTGCGCGTGTTGGACGGGGCCATTGCTTTGCTGGATGCCAATGCGGGGGTCGAGCCGCAGACGGAGACAGTTTGGAGGCAAGCGGACAAGTATAACGTGCCGCGGATGATTTTCGTCAACAAGATGGACAAGACAGGCGCTGACTATTTCCGTTGCCTGGAAATGGTAAACGACCGATTGGGTGCCAAGCCTGTTGCGATACAACTGCCCATTGGGGCGGAGAACAAGTTTGTGGGAGTGATTGATCTTATTGAAATGAAGGCGTTGATCTGGCACGCGGAGGAATTGGGTGCACAGTGGGACGTCGTAGATATTCCAGAGGACCTCGCCGATCAGGCCCAAGAATGGCGGGACGCGATGATCGAGGCCGTAGTGGAAGTCGACGATGTCGCGATGGAAGCCTACCTCGAGGGCCAAGAACCAGACAACAACAAAATTCGTGAACTCCTGCGCAAGGGAACATGTACCGTCAGTTTTTACCCCGTACTGTGTGGGTCAGCGTTCAAGAACAAGGGCGTTCAACCTCTTCTCGATGCGGTTGTAGACTATCTGCCAAGCCCTGTAGACGTGCCGGCTATAAAAGGGGTCAGTCCCAAGGACGGCTCGGAGATGGAACGGAAATCTTCTGATGATGAGCCTCTGTCGATGCTGGTCTTCAAGATTATGAATGATCCGTTCGTGGGCTCCCTTACTTTCGCACGAATTTACTCTGGGATGGTAAAGTCCGGTGCTTCTTTGATGAACACCGTCCGCGAAAAGCGTGAACGGGTCGGTCGCATGCTTCTTATGCACTCAAATGATAAGGAAGAAATATCAGAAGCATTTGCAGGCGACATCGTCGCGTTGGTTGGAATGAAAGAGTCGACGACCGGAGATACATTGTGTGATCCGAACAAACCCGTCATTCTCGAGCGCATGGAATTTCCCGAACCGGTCATTGAGATATCGATTGAGCCGAATTCGAAAGGTGATCAAGAAAAGATGGGCATGGCGCTGAGCCGCCTTGCGAAAGAGGATCCATCATTTCGCGTTAAATCCGATGAAGAAAGCGGTCAGACCATTATTGCTGGCATGGGCGAGCTGCATCTTGATATCATTGTCGATCGCATGAAGCGTGAGTTCAAGGTTGAGGCTAACATCGGCCAGCCTCAGGTCGCCTATCGCGAAACTGTCTCACGCAGAGCGGAGGTTGACTACACTCACAAAAAACAGAGCGGGGGATCGGGCCAGTTCGCGCGAGTTAAGATGGTTATTGAGCCTAATGACACAGGTGCGGGCAACGAATTTACCTCCGAGATTGTTGGCGGTGCGGTGCCCAAGGAGTACATCCCCGGTGTTGAAAAAGGCTTGAAGTCGGTTTGGGATTCCGGCGTTTTGATCGGTTTTCCGTTGGTTGACATGAAGGTGACATTAACCGACGGCGCCTACCACGAAGTTGATTCAAGTGCGATCGCATTTGAGATCGCGGGGCGCGCAGCGCTTCGCGAGGGCTGTCAAAAGGCCGGATTGAAGTTGTTGGAACCGATCATGGACGTTGAAATTGTGACGCCGGAAGAGTTCGTCGGAACGGTCATTGGCGATATCAACAGTCGCCGCGGTCAAGTGCGTGGTCAGGAAATGCGCGGCAATGCAACAGTCGTGAGCTGTTACGTGCCGTTGGCAAACATGTTCGGCTACATCAATACGCTGAGATCTTCGACCCAAGGGCGCGCTTCGTACACGATGCAATTCGCTCATTATGCGGAAGTGCCACGACAGGTAGCAGACGACGTGAAGGCGAAATTTGCCTAAGTCGTTGTGAGCGTAGGTGAATTGCTTGCCGGTGCGTTGGCGCCGGTTGGCTGCAGAAAGGTTAAAACAGGAACGAATAGTCATGGCGAAGGTAAAGTTCGAGCGTACAAAGCCGCACGTTAATATTGGCACTATTGGCCACGTTGACCATGGCAAGACGTCATTGACGGCGGCGATCACCAAGGTTCTAGCTGAGAAGGGACAAGCTCAGTTCTCGGCCTACGATCAAATTGACAAAGCGCCAGAAGAACGTGAGCGCGGCATTACGATCTCGACTGCCCACGTCGAGTACGAAACCGACAACCGCCACTATGCTCACGTGGACTGCCCTGGTCACGCAGACTATGTCAAAAACATGATCACGGGCGCGGCACAGATGGATGGCGCCATCCTTGTGGTTTCAGCCGCAGACGGTCCTATGCCACAGACACGCGAGCATATTTTGCTTGCGCGCCAGGTTGGCGTGCCAGCGCTCGTGGTTTACATGAATAAGGTTGATCAGGTTGACGATGAGGAATTGCTCGAGCTCGTTGAAATGGAAGTGCGTGAACTTCTCGACAGCTATCAATTTCCTGGTGACGACATACCCGTAGTTAAAGGCTCCGCGCTATGCGCGCTCGAGGACCGAGAGCCCGAGATCGGTCGCGAATCTGTCGTAAAATTGATGGAAGAAGTCGACAAGTATATACCGACGCCTGACCGGCCGAAGGATCAGCCGTTTCTGATGCCGATAGAGGACGTTTTTTCGATCTCGGGACGGGGGACGGTGGTCACCGGTCGAGTCGAGCGCGGTGTGATTAAGGTCGGTGAAGAAGTCGAGATCGTCGGGATCAAAGAAGAAACGACGAAAACAACTGTCACTGGCGTTGAGATGTTCCGCAAGTTGCTCGACTCTGGTGAAGCCGGAGATAATATCGGCGCCCTCATTCGTGGTATCGGTCGCGAGGAGGTAGAGAGAGGGCAGGTGCTTTGCAAACCTGGCACCGTAAAGCCGCACAAGAAATTCAAGGCTGAGGCTTACATCCTGACCAAGGAGGAAGGTGGTCGGCACACTCCGTTCTTTACCAACTATCGTCCTCAATTCTACTTCCGGACGACGGACGTGACTGGTGTAGTGACTCTACCTGAAGGCACAGAGATGGTCATGCCCGGCGACAATGTGACCATGGATGTCGAGCTCATTCAGCCAATCGCGATGGAAGAAAAGCTGCGCTTTGCTATCCGGGAGGGTGGCCGCACAGTTGGGGCAGGCGTTGTCGCGTCCATCAGCGACTAAGGCACGAGATGAAGTGAATCGCGCTCGGTAATATCCGGGCGCTTCATTCTTTTACGTAACCGACTTTTACGCAACCGACTTTGACGTGAGATTAAAAGTGACACGCCAAGTAAGACCGAAAGTGAGTGGATGGCGATGAACGGCCAGAACATTCGAATACGTTTGAAGGCTTTCGATCATCGCGTGCTCGATGTTTCGACGCGCGAAATCGTAAACACGGCTAAGAGAACTGGTGCCGAAGTGCGGGGTCCGATCCCGCTGCCAACGCGCATGGAGCGCTTCACGGTTATCCGCTCACCGCATATCGACAAGAAAAGTCGTGAACAGTTCGAAATGCGCACACATAAGCGGTTGTTGGACATTGTTGATCCGACGCCGCAAACCGTGGACGCATTGATGAAATTGGACCTGGCTGCAGGCGTCGACGTCGAGATCAAGCTCTAGAGGCGCGGGATTGTTGCGCAAGAGCGTAGTTTTGATTGGGGCCCCGGGTGAGTTGCATCGCGGCCTAAACGGAGAAGGACAGCGCAAATGCGCTCCGGATTGATTGCACAGAAGATCGGGATGACGCGCCTCTTTCTTGAGAGTGGCGAACATGTCCCCGTCACGGTTCTGAAAGTCGATGCGTGTCAAGTCATTGGCCAACGGACAGATGAGAAGAACGGTTACACGGCAGTGCGTCTCGGGGCGGGAACGCGCAAACGCGTCCGGGTCTCAAAGGCCGAGCAGCAGAACTTTGTGATTGCTCAAGTCGAGCCGAAGCGAAAAGTTGCAGAGTTTCGTGTGAGCCCTGACAATTTGATTGACATCGGAGCAGAGATGACCGCCGATCATTTCGTGGCAGGGCAGCGGGTTGATGTGACTGGCACGAGCCAGGGTAAGGGGTTCCAAGGCGCCATGAAGCGCTGGAATTTTGGTGGCTTGCGCGCGTCCCATGGAGTCTCCGTTTCTCACCGGTCCCACGGCTCAACAGGCAACAGCCAAGATCCCGGAAAAGTCTTCAAGGGAAAGAAGATGGCCGGTCATATGGGCGCTGAACGGGTGACGACGCAGAATCTCGAGGTTGTGAAAACGGATGTCGAACGGGGATTAGTTATGATCAAGGGGGCCGTCCCCGGAAATAAAGGGGGCTGGGTCCTTGTCCGAGACGCGGTGAAGCGACCATTGCCAGACGATGTGCCTGTTCCAGGAGCGTTTAAGGCGTCCTCCGGTGCTGGTGAAGCTGAAGTGCGGCAAGCGGAATCTCAAACGGCCGCTGAGGCCTCTAACGGTGAGGAATAGGGGCGATGGAGGCCAGTATAAGAACTCTCGAGGCCGCGACAGTCGGTTCTATAGATCTTGACGAAGCGATTTTTGGCATTGGTGAACCGCGCAAAGACTTGCTGCATCGCATGGTGCGTTATCAGCAGTTGAAACGCATGGCTGGTACCCATCACGCGCAAGATCGATCCGAGGTCAATGTAACCACTCGCAAATACATGCGTCAGAAGGGGTCGGGTGGTGCACGTCACAGGACCAAATCTGTTCCCCAGTTCCGCGGCGGAGGTAAGGCGTTCGGACCGAAACCGCGTAGCCACGCCATAGCGTTGCCCAAGAAAGTTCGCGCGCTAGCTTTGCGCCATGCTCTTTCGGCAAAGGCAAGGGCGGGCGAATTGGTCATATTGGAAGCTGCGACCTCTACAGATGGCAAAACTAAAAGTCTTAGGGCGCAGTTGTCGAAGCTCGATTGGAAGAACGCGCTGATCATCGATGGCAATGCATTGGAACCAAATTTCGCATTGGCGGCGCGAAACATTCCGAACGTCGATGTGCTACCCGTCCAAGGCATTAATGTTTACGACATCCTGCGCCGAAAAAAATTGGTTCTCACGAAAGCTGCAGTTGAAGCTTTGGAGAGACGTTTGCGTGTCGAACCGAGAGCAGTGGCTGCAGCTGGTAAGGAGACGGTGTGATGGTGCGGACTGACGCTTACGACATCATCGTTTCACCGGTCATCACAGAGAAATCTACTGTGGTATCGGAGCACAACCAGGTGATTTTCAATGTTCGCCGAGACTCGAGCAAGCCAGCAATAAAACAAGCGGTTGAGCAGCTGTTCAATGTCAAAGTGAAATCGGTGAACACGTTGGTGCGAAAGGGCAAGAGGAAGGTGTTCCGCGGCATTCGCGGTCGCCAGAGCAATGTGAAAAAAGCAATTGTCACGCTCGAAGATGGTCATTCCATCGATGTGACAACTGGCCTCTAAGGGAACCGGAGAAATGGCACTCAAAACATTTCGCCCAACATCGGCTGGTCTGCGTCACCTCGTGATCGTCGATCGTACAAATTTGTGGAAGGGCAAGCCGGTCAAGGTCCTCACCGAAGGACAATCCAGGTCCGGTGGCCGCAACAATGCGGGCCGTATAACATCTCGCCACATTGGTGGCGGGCATAAGCAGGCTTACCGCAAAGTTGACTTTCGACGACGCAAGGCAGACGTGCCAGCGACAGTGGAACGGCTTGAGTATGACCCAAACCGCACGGCATTTATCGCGCTCATCAAGTACGCTGATGGCCAATTGTCTTACATCTTGGCTCCGCAACGCCTAGGTGTAGGTGACATCGTGATCTCGGGTGAGAGGGTCGATGTCAAACCTGGCAACGCAATGCCACTGTCGTCGATGCCGATCGGAACAATCATCTACAATGTCGAGCTTAAGCCTGGGAGGGGCGGTCAAATTGCACGCGCCGCCGGGACTTATGTTCAGCTCGTTGGTCGAGATGCAGGCTGGGCGATCCTGAAGTTGAATTCGGGGGAAACGAGGCGCGTGCGCGCCGAATGTATGGCCAGTGTGGGCGCGGTCTCGAACCCCGACCACGGCAATATCGTCGTTGGGAAGGCCGGTCGCGGGCGCTGGAAGGGTAAGCGTCCGCAGACACGTGGCATAGCAATGAACCCGGTCGATCACCCCAATGGCGGGCGAACCAATGGTGGTAAGCACTTTGCAACACCGTGGGGCAAGCCAACTAAAGGATCTCGGACGCGCCGGAACAAGGCGACCGACAAATTTATCATTCGCAGCCGACATAAAGCCAAGAAGTAGGGCGTTACGGCGGACTGCGGGAAGAAGTGAATCAAATGGCGCCAGCCGACCCACGTGTATCAACCGGTCGGCGGCTGCAAGGAGAACAGAGGCGTGGCACGGTCAGTCTGGAAAGGTCCGTTTGTCGACGGATACTTACTGAAAAAAGCGGAGAAAGTGCGTGAGTCCGGGCGCAATGAGGTGATTAAGATTTGGACGCGTCGGTCGACAGTATTGCCTCAGTTCGTTGGCCTGACGTTTGGAGTCTACAACGGCCACAAGCATATCCCCGTGAATGTCACTGAGGATATGATCGGTCACAAGTTCGGCGAATTTTCCCCAACCCGTACGTATTACGGGCACGGGGCAGACAAAAAATCGCGGCGTTAAAGGTCGAGGACGAGACTATGGGTAAGCCGAAACGCGAACGCACATTGCCTGATAATGAAGCCAAGGCCATTGTCCGAAATTTGCGTGTTTCGCCGCAGAAGTTGAACCTGGTTGCAGGGCTAATTCGAGGCAAGAAAGTTTCGCAAGCGCTCGCCGAGCTGGAGTTTTCTCACAGGCGGATCGCAGTCGATGTCCGCAAATGCGTTCTGTCGGCAATTGCCAACGCGGAAAACAATCATGGGTTGGACCCTGATGATCTTTTTGTGTCGGAAGCCTATGTCGGCAAAAACTTAGTCATGAAGCGGTTCAAGGCGCGTGGCCGCGGTCGTTCCTCAGGGATTCTCAAGCCATTTTCGCAGATCACAGTTGTTGTTCGCGAGCAGGCACCGGAAGCATAGGAGCCGGATAATTATGGGTCATAAAGTTAATCCGGTTGGATTACGTGTTGGCATCAATCGTACCTGGGACAGCCGGTGGTACGCGAATACGGGTGAATACGGCCGCTTGCTCCACGAGGATATGCGCGTACGCGATCACATTATGAAAATGAAGCGTCCGGCCGGGATATCGAAAGTCGTGATTGAGCGCCCGCACAAGAAATGTCGTGTGACGGTGCACACCGCGAGGCCAGGAGTGCTCATTGGGAAGAAGGGCGCAGATATCGACAAACTGCGCGGACAGCTCTCGCAGCTTACCAGCTCCGAAGTGCATCTCAACGTTGTCGAGGTACGCAAACCAGAAATCGACGCGACCCTGATTGCAGAAGGTATCGCGCAGCAGCTTGAGCGGCGGGTTGCTTTCCGGCGCGCCATGAAACGCGCCGTTCAATCAGCACTGCGTCTCGGCGCACAAGGAATACGTATCAATTGTGCTGGCCGTTTGGGTGGTGCCGAAATCGCGCGGACCGAATGGTATCGCGAAGGTCGTGTGCCGCTGCATACGCTCCGGGCCGATATCGATTTTGGATACGGCCAAGCCAAGACGGCATACGGAATCATCGGCATAAAGGTATGGATTTTCAAAGGCGAAATTATGGAGCACGATCCGATGGCATCTGAACGGCGTGCGATTGAAATGCAAGAAGGGGGTGGCGGCGGCCGTCGGCGCGATGGCGAGCGACCAGGTGCCGGCCGCTAGCAATAGACAAAGTTAGACCGAAGATTTGGGTCGAGGACGAGAAACATGCTGCAGCCAAAGCGAACGAAATTCCGCAAGGCTATGAAGGGCCGGATCAAGGGTGCCGCGAAAGGCGGGACATCCCTCAATTTTGGTTCGCACGGGCTCAAAGCAGTTGAGCCTGAGCGGATTACCGCGCGTCAGATTGAGGCTGCGAGGCGAGCGATTACGCGCCATATGAAACGGGCTGGCCGCGTTTGGATCCGCGTGTTTCCGGACCTGCCGGTTTCGTCAAAACCAGCCGAAGTGCGGATGGGCAAAGGCAAGGGGTCGCCGGAATACTGGGCAGCGAAAGTTCATCCTGGGCGAATAATGTTTGAGTTGGACGGGGTCTCTGATGAGCTGGCTCGCGAAGCATTGAAGCTCGGTGCGGCGAAGCTGCCGATCAAGACCCGCATCATCACGCGTATGGGCTAAGTGAGGACAATCGAAATGGCAGTGACTGAGTTTCGCGATCTGTCGCTCGACCAGCTGGATGATGAACTCGTCAAGCTGAAGCGCGAGCAATTCAACCTCCGGTTTCAAGCTGCCTCTGGGCAGTTGGAGAATACTGCCCGTGTTCGTCAAGTTCGCCGCAATATCGCCCGCGTGCAGACGATTGCCCGCGAGAAGCGATCAAGCGCCGCTAGCGTTGGTGCCGCAACACAAAACTAGAGATGTCATACCATGCCTAAGCGAATTCTGCAGGGAACCGTCGTCTCCGACAAGAGCGACAAGACCGTTATTGTCGAAGTAGAAAGGCGATACACACATCCCTTGTATAAGAAGGTTATTCGACGTTCGAAGAAATATCACGCGCACGACGAAACGAACGCGCTGAAGGTCGGCGATCGTGTGCGAATCCAAGAAACGGCACCGATCTCGCGGAGCAAGCACTGGACGGTTGTTCAGGAAGAAACTGTGTGATGCGCGGCACCGCAATCGCATTCGACGCGATTCGGTCTTGACGTGCGTTGTCGACCGACAAGAAGGAGAGGACGGGGTCAATGATACAGATGCAGACAAATCTGGACGTTGCCGACAATTCGGGCGCGCGCCGTGTCCAATGCATCAAGGTCATTGGTGGGTCAAAGCGAAAATACGCCCGGATCGGCGATACGATTGTGGTTTCAGTGAAAGAGGCTATTCCACGTGGACGTGTGAAAAAGGGCCAGGTCATGAAGGCAGTTGTGGTGCGCACGGCAAAAGGTGTGCGACGGCAGGACGGCTCCCTCATTCGTTTCGACCGCAATGCGGCGGTTTTGATCAATGCCGCGGGTGAACCCATCGGAACGCGCATTTTTGGGCCAGTCACGCGCGAATTGAGAGCCAAGAACCACATGAAAATCGTTTCGCTGGCGCCGGAGGTGCTCTGAAAATGCCATCGCACAAGTTCAAGAAGGGTGATCGCGTGTTGGTGCTTACGGGGCGCGACAAGGGCAAACAGGGCGAGATCCTAGTGATGATGCCGAAGGAAAACCGAGCAATTGTTCGTGGTGTGAACGTTGTTCGAAGACATCAGCGCCAATCCGCGCAACAGGAGGGCGGAATAATCTCCAAGGAAGCGCCCATAGACCTGTCGAATTTGGCGCATGAGGATCCAAACGATGGCAAGCCAACCCGGGTCGGGTTTAGATTTTTGGATGAAGGCAAGAAAGTCAGGTTCGCAAAGCGTTCCGGCGAACTCATCCCCGATAGGAATTGACGATGGCCGAGAAAAACAGTGCCAAACAAGGCAAATCTGGAAGTCAGCCAGGTAAGCAAGGCAAGCAAAGTAAACCAAGTCATAGTGGCAAATCCGCGGATAAGGGCGGAGCAGCCCCTGAATTGCGTTCATTCGCTCGCCCGGAAGGCTACAAGCCGCGTCTCAAGATCATCTACGAAGACAAGATCAAAGATGCGATGCGGGAAAAGTTTGCGTACACGAACATTATGCAGGTGCCCAAAATCGAGAAAGTGGTCCTGAACATGGGCATTGGCGAGGCGGTAAATGACCGCAAGAAAGTGGATAGTGCGGCTAACGACCTCGCCCTGATTTCGGGCCAGCGGCCCATCGTCACCAAAGCACGCAAATCCATTGCGACGTTCAAGCTGCGTGATGGGATGTCTATTGGCGCCAAGGTTACGCTGCGTGGCGACCGCATGTTTGAATTTGTCGATCGTCTTGTCACCATCGCATTGCCGCGTGTGAAGGACTTTCGTGGGCTCAATCCAAAGAGCTTTGATGGACGAGGCAATTTCGCTATGGGGCTCAAGGAGCACATCGTTTTTCCGGAAATTGACTACGACAAAGTCGATGAAATATGGGGAATGGATATCATCGTGTGCACCTCTGCGACGAATGACGAACAAGGACGTGAACTGTTGCGGCAGTTCAATTTTCCTTTCCCGAGTTAGTAGTTAAATTTAAGGAACCGCGGCTACTGCCGTAAGGCCTTTGGAGGACTGTATGTCGAAGGTGAGCGCCAAGGAAAAGAACAATCGCCGCAGAAGACTTGCGGCACAATACGCGGATAAGCGAAAAACCCTGAAGACTGTCATTATGGATCGTTCGAAGCCAATGGAGGAGCGGTTCGCTGCGCAACTGAAGTTGGCGCAGTTACCGCGAAATTCTGCTCAGAATCGGGTGCGAAACCGGTGCGAGATGACCGGGCGTCCTCGGGGCTATTATAGGAAGCTGCTTATTTGCCGAAATCAATTGCGCGAGCTCGCCTCTCAAGGGCGCATTCCAGGCATGACGAAATCCAGCTGGTGAGGGAGGGAGACAGCGATGAATGATCCTCTCGGTGATATGCTGACGCGAATTCGAAACGCTCAGATGCGTCGGCGCCCTAAGACGAGTACGCCCGCGTCCAATATGCGGTCTAGCGTACTGGAGGTGCTAAAAGACGAAGGTTACATCCGTGGCTTTGCCCATGTCGAACAGAAAGGGGCTCAACCACAAATAGAAATCGAATTGAAGTATAACAACGGTCAGCCGGCCATTCGGGAAATTAAGCGCGTATCAAAACCTGGCCGGCGTGTGTATTCAGCTGTGAAAGACATTCCGACGGTCTTTAATGGCCTCGGCGTTGTCATCCTGTCGACGCCCAAGGGAGTCATGTCTGATTGGCGTGCGCGGGAGGAGAATGTTGGTGGCGAAGTGTTGTGTAATGTTTTCTAAAGGCGCCCCGTTTGGCGCGCCCGATTGGAGCGTATAAGCTATGTCTCGCATCGGTAAACAACCCGTCGCGGTCCCGGACAAAATTGCGGCGGCAATCGATGGCCAGACCGTGAGGGTGAACGGACCAAAGGGTGAACTCGTATTCACTTGTCCGGACGATGTTCGTGTCGAACTGGTCGAGAACGGCATCAGTATCAGTCCCGTTGGCACCTCTAAGAAGGCTCGGGCGATGTGGGGGATGTCGCGGACTATGGTTCAAAACCTCTTAACGGGTGTCACGCAAGGCTACACT
>JBPCWA010000590.1:0-16761 GCA_051009975.1 Hyphomicrobiaceae bacterium | reverse complement strand
GCTGACAGATCCGCTCAGTGGTTTTTTTATGATGCGTCGAACGGCCTACGATAGGGTGTCCAGGAAGCTATCTACCATTGGTTACAAGATTTTAATTGACATGATATTGTCAGCCAAACCTCCACTCAAAGTTACTGAGATAGGCTACGACTTCCGTACCCGCACCATCGGCGAAAGCAAGCTTGACACTGCGGTGAGCTGGGAGTTTGGCCAACTCCTACTTGACAAGCTAGTCGGACACATCATTCCAATACGCTTCATTATGTTTTCCATCATTGGTGGCTTCGGCGTTGCCATTCACATGTTATCACTTGCTTTGTTTATGGCCACTTTGGCCCTGTCATTCGTGGTCGCGCAAACACTAGCAACACTGGTTGCTATGACGTTCAATTTTTTCGCCAACAATCTGCTGACCTATCGAGATCGACGCTTGAAGGGGGCACTACCAATGGCGAAGGGCCTCTTGAGTTTTTGGGCGGTTTGCTCGATAGGGGCCGTCGCCAATGTTGGGATTGCCGTGGCGCTTTTCCAACAACACTACGCGTGGTGGTTATCCGCAATGGCAGGCATCATCGTCGGCGCCGTCTGGAATTATGCTGCTAGCGCCGTATTCACTTGGCGATTGTGAGCCGTGCGACCAACACCCGTTTCTGTCTCCCCGTGGGTAGTGCCCGCGCCCCGCACATATGAAACGTAAATCGAAGGCGGCATACTTTTCGAGGGTCCATTTAAACCATTTTTCGAACACGACGGCCAGGACAGTGTTGAATAGGAAGAACACGCAGTGGGAGTTCTCGGCATGCAGTGCTGTCCCCTACTCCTTCACGTCGATTGAGATGGCACTTTACGAGACGCTTCTGGCTGGCTACTTGAATCTGAGGGTGAAGCCGTTTTCCAAGACATCGAGATGCCCCACGCCATGTGGTCCGCTTTGATCCGGAAATTTGCCGGCTGATGGGCAGCGGTGTCCCACATCAATCCAACCGGACTTCAGACGTTAAAGCAGAGTATTGCGGCCGTGACGCAACTCTCGAAAATTATAATTACTGCCGAACCATCGTCGGATCATCGACGGCGTTGGTGGGCACGCTAGGGATCGAACCTAGGACCGTCCGATTAAAAGTCGGATGCTCTACCGCTGAGCTACATGCCCTCACCGTTGCGACGCCGGAATTTAAGGATGACCGCCGGCACGGTCAAGCTGCGATCTCAATTTTTGCGAAGGATGTGATAAACGCCCGGTTCCAATGCGGTTTCCGCTCTCTGCACACCTGCAGCGGTGCCATCCGGCATCAAAACTCTCCCGTAGCATCGGAAGAACAGGTATTCTGTCTCGATCCAACTCGTCATGTATGGACCGGGTTCATTGCATAAGTCGGAAATTCATCACAGTGCGCTCATTGACGCGCACACCACCGATTATTGACATCTGCCCTGCCTCTAGATCAGATATTCATGATAATCGCCCACCACAACATCCCAGCCCAAGTCGATTAGAATAGCGAATCGGGGCAACCTTTAATCTGACTTGCTCATGGACTTTTCCGGTATCACCTTCTGCGCTGCGGCATGGCGTACGCAATAGTTTCCGGCTTTGTCTTCGAGCTCTTGCGAGAGGATCGCGCAAGACCGACCGCGATAAGTGAGCGACAATGGCCTAAAGGAATTGAAAGCCACATTGATCAGTACGGTGACTGTCTGTCTTGTCGTAGACTTTACCACTGGTTTCTCCGTGCATGCCTGAAGACGCACCTTGATCGACACTCATAATATCCATCTCAATCGATAGAATAGCGGGTGCGACGGGGGTTCGAGTTCGACGCCGTGTCGACTTGGATCATATCGACTTGGATCATAGCGACTTGGATCATAGCGACTTGGATCATAGCGACTTGGATCATGTCGTCGATATCAGCCACAGCCACTCTTAATTTTCACCTTGGCGGGCGCCCTACATCCTTGTCTTACTGATCCACGAGCGACGCCATGGGCAATGAAGGCGAGAGAAGCGAATGACAGTGGATGACAGTGGATGACTTTTCAATGGCAAGAAAGATTGTCCAAAATTGTGTTCTTAGAAATTCGAAGGCTGTTAAATGGACCGCTGATGCGGTGGTCGCTGAGCCCGTTTGGTTCATCGAGAAACACCAGACACATTCCTGCTCGCATGCGCTCAGATTCCGTCCTGAATAGACGGCTTTCTGCGTACTCCTATGTCTCCAAACTTAACGGGCACGCCGCTGAGTGATCAGTAGCATGCCCGCTATTGCTCAAATCAATGCCTAGGCGCGGCGCCATCGCTTGCGCTGCCAGCTTGACCGTACTGGTGAGTGGCGAATGGATCCGTGCCTAAAAGTGTAGATTATTGGGTCGTTGTCGCTTTTGCGGCGTCAATCTTTGCAAGCTCCTTCGCACACTCATCCGCGATTTGTGCATTCGGTGCGTCCGAGCCTGGGGTGGTTGCAAAGCCTGCCTTTTCGATAACATCGTCGCGGTTCCACGAACGGGCGTCTTTGAACGCGGTGCGTTGCTCTTCGGTTGCATTGTTACGGTAGTTTTGGACACACACAGGCGTATAAGCCGTCACGAGTGCCGTGCTGACGCGCTCAGATGCCATTTTCTCGGCAGTGCTGGCAAGCGTCCAGCCGCCCCAAGTGAATCCGATGACAGCGGTGGCAACGGCACCAGCGATCGTCCCTTGGACGAGACGCGTTAGAGATTCGCCCTTAAGTATCTGTGGCATTTCCATCGTATTACTAACCCTCACATGTGAAACAACTCTTCGCGGCTTATCTATTCACGTAAGATATTAATTCTTTGTTAAGGAGCCAAACGCGCGATTCGCTGTCCGACACCAACGGGGGCTAGAGAGAGCGTGCGCCCTCATTGCCCCGCATCTCTTAGGTTGTAGCAACCTGCCGAGAAAAGAGTTGATGAGCCGGGAGGCGACTAGGACAGACAGGTAAGCCAAAGATTAGTGTTTGGAGGCGTCTCGGCTATTAGGATCGAACGCATCCAAGGGGGCGCTCCCAATAGGTGGGCAACGCGACGAAGTAGCTTCCCTGCGGTGAGCTGGATACGGGCTAAGGTTGACCCCAGCACGGTCAAGCCAGAGATCTCGATTTTTACGATAAATAGTGTGAGAGAAACCAGAACCAGATGCGAAAGTTGTCGCTCCTCACGCTCAATTCCTCTCCGGCGACGCCAGACGATCTTTGTGCTCAGCAACAAAATCAGCAAACTTTCCGGACGCAATCGCCTCGCGAATAGCAGACATTAAATCCATATAGAACCAAACGTTTGCCCACGAGGTCAGCATTGCGCCAAGGTACTCCCCCGAGCGATGCAGATGATGCAGATACGCGCGCGAGTAAAGACGCGCTGCGGGACAAGCGCTGCGATCATCAAGCGGGCGCGGATCATCAGCATGTCGTGCGTTGCGCAGATTGATCTTCCCCCCCCAGGTAAAAGCTTGGCCATGACGGCCGGACCGGGTCGGCAAGACGCAATCGAACATATCAATGCCCCGCCTCACTGCTTCGATAATGTCGGCGGGGGTGCCGACCCCCATCAAGTATCGCGGTCTG
Organism: Hyphomicrobiaceae bacterium; assembly: GCA_051009975.1. GTDB lineage: Bacteria > Pseudomonadota > Alphaproteobacteria > Rhizobiales > Hyphomicrobiaceae > Tectiglobus. The sequence goes on along the minus strand of JBPCWA010000590.1, from coordinate 13,174 downwards.
TCGGCCGGCAGATGCGGCACGGTCGCGTCGAGACTACGCAGCATGGCCTCTTGTCCTTCGCCAACTGCCAAGCCGCCGATCGCATACCCTGGAAAGTCCATAGACACGAGAGCTTCAGCCGACCGTTGACGCAAATGCGCCTCGGTCCCACCCTGTACTATTCCAAACAAAGCCTGCCTGCGGTCGACACCGTCGTGACGCAACAGACTCTCGAACGCCAACTTCGAGCGCTCAGCCCAGCGTAGCGACAGTTCCATAGCGCGCTCGGTCTCCTCAATCGTGGCCGGTAGCGCGATGCACTCATCCAGCTGCATTTGAATGTCCGCACCCAGCAAGCTTTGAATTTCAATTGATCGTTCAGGTGTTAGGACATGGCGCGCACCGTCAACATGACTCTGAAAGGTCACGCCCTCTTCCGTCAGTTGGCGCAGATTGGATAGCGACATAACCTGATAGCCGCCGCTATCGGTCAATATTGGCCCTTCCCACCTCATAAAGTGATGCAATCCGCCGAGCCGCGCGACCCGCTCTGCCCCTGGCCGTAGCATGAGGTGATAGGTGTTCCCCAATATGACATCGGCTCCAGCTTCACGCACCTGATCGCAATAAAGAGCCTTTACGGTCGCCGCAGTTCCTACCGGCATGAAAGCTGGCGTTCGAATTGTTCCGCGCCCCGTCCTGATCACACCACTTCGAGCGTCGGCCTCACAATCTGAAACAGAAAACTCAAACTGATCGGTCATTCTCGCCTGCCAAGTTTTTGTGCTGTGGTCGGCCATAATAGAGTTGCATCACCGTACGAATAGAATCTGTATCGCTCAGAGACCGCGTGCGCGTAAGCTGCTTTCATTGTCCTCAACCCAGAAAATGCCGAAACAAGCATAAAGAGTGTGGATCGCGGCAAATGAAAATTCGTCAACAAAGCGTCTACACCGCGGAATAGAAATCCTGGCGATATAAATATATTCGTCTCACCGACGAATGGTCGAATCTCTCCGCTTGGCGCTGCAGCGGTCTCTAGCAACCGCGCAACCGTAGTGCCTACGGCGACAATCCGACCACCGCGCGATCGGACCTCATTCAGTTTGCTCGCGACCGTGGATGAAAGCTCCCCCCACTCGGCATGCATTTCGTGATTGCGAATGAAGTCAGACTTCACAGGCAAAAAGGTACCGGCACCCACATGTAGCGTCAGGTTGTGACGCGTGACGCCACGGGCCGTGAGTCTCGAAAACAAAGTGTCAGTGAAATGCAGCCCGGCGGTGGGAGCAGCCACCGCGCCATCGCGACTGGCATATATTGTTTGGTAGAGATTCCGATCATCGGCATCGGCCGGACGGCGCGACGCAATGTAAGGCGGCAGCGGCATGACGCCGAACTGCGCAATTGCCGCATCTAGTGCTTCGTCCGAGCGATCAAATGCTAACTCGAATTCGCCGCCTTCGTTCTTCTGAGTGATGGTCGCGACGAGAGGCTGGCAGGACGCATCACCTGAGGCCGATGTACCAAAAACAATTTGATCACCTACCACCAACTTCCGCGCCGGCCTTAAAAACGCAAGCCAGGTTCGCTTGTTACATCTCTTGTGCAAATTAACGCTGACTTTTGCTCGGGAATGTTCCCGATATCTAAAGCCTTCCAGAGCCGCCGGTATGACACGCGTGTCATTTAGTACCAGCGCATCTCCTGGCGCCAAGATGTTGGGGAGGTCTCGGACATGTCGATCGTAGCGCGTGTCGCCGTTCACAACCAAGAGGCGTGCATCGTCTCGACGCGTCGCAGGCCGAAGCGCGATCAAGTCGTCCGGAAGCTCAAAGTCAAATTGATCGGTCCGCATCGCTCCATCTCTGCACCCTCTCAACGAGCGGAGTGATCACGCAGGAAAATATTTCGGGTCACGCATGATCAGTCCCGACTCGCATCGAGACGATTCGGTCTGGTTCAGACACCGGTTCCCCTCTTTTAATTTTGTCGACGTTCTCCATACCTTCGACGACTCTACCCCAGGCCGTATATTGATTGTCGAGGAACCTCGCGTCGGCAAAACAAATGAAGAATTGACTATTTGCACTGTTCGGCGATGCTGCCCTAGCCATTGAGCACACACCGCGCACATGTGGCTCGCTGTTGAACTCGGCCTCAAGATTTGAGTGATTGGAACCGCCAGTACCTGTACCATGCGGACAACCTGTTTGGGCCATGAACCCATCTATGACACGATGGAATGCCACGCCGTCGTAGAAATTCTCGCGGGCCAACATCTTAAGCCGTTCAACGTGATTCGGGGCCAGGTCGGGTCTGAGTTCAATTATCACTGAGCCCTGGGTAGTTTCCAGGATCAGTGTATTCTCTGGATCGGTTTGAGTGGTCATTTTCTACAACTCCGTATGCGATGCGACTAGGATTTATCGGCCAGAATGTAAGCCTCAATGATTTGATCGGGATTTGATGGTGGTTCTCCAGGCACGATCTCGTCAACGTGTTCCATTCCTTTCAGGACTTGCCCCCATACCGTATATTGTCCCGTCAAACCTCGGCAACCATCACCGAAGCAGATAAAAAACTGACTATTTGCGGAATTAGGACTACTGGAACGCGCCGCTCCTACCGTTCCTCTTTTATAAACGTACCCTGTAAACTCAGCACGTAAGTCGTCGTACGGAGATCCTCCAGTGCCCGTTCCGGTTGGGTCTCCGGATTGCGCCATAAAACCAGGGATAACCCGGTGGAAGACGATGCCATTGTAGAAGCCCTCCTTGGCCAAACGTTTGACGCGAGCGACGTGATTGGGCGCGAATTGCGGTAACAGTTCGATGTGGACTTCACCGGTTTTCAAGCGCAATACCAAAGTGTTCGCTGGGTCTGCAGCGCGTGCTGCAAAGGATGCGACCAAGAGTAAGATGGCCGAGAACAAGGCGCTGACTCGATACACAAGCAGTCTCCAATTTTCTACTGATGCAGTTGACAACCAACGGATACACGAGGCTATCTGCCTCCAATGGCGCGCACGCCGAGCCTGAAATTCTGCACGCGAATTGAGTGTATAGATCTCGCCAAACAAGATCTCAGAATTCATGCAGTCCTTTCGCGCAACCTATATGCCACATTTTCTGAAACAAATTGCGAAACGTCGCCACCCATACGAGCAATCTGGCGCACCAGGTTGGCCGCTATATGGCGGACAGACGGCGATGCCGCCAAAAAAACTGTTTGAATCTGGGGCGCCATTTGACTGTTCATGCCCGCCATTTGCATTTCGTAGTCGAAGTCTGTGCCATCTCTAAGACCACGTATGATAATGCTGGCTCCTTCCTGCCTGGCGGCTTCGACAGCAAGATTATTAAATGTGACTACCCTAATTTCCGAGCCGTGTTTCTCTGCAAGAACTTCAACCTCGCTTTCGATCATTGCGATGCGTTCATCCGCATTGAACATAGGTACTTTTCCGTCATGGACGCCGACACCGATCACAAGTTCATCAACGACGGTGAGGGCACGCGCAATAACATCTGTATGGCCGTGAGTTACAGGATCGAAAGATCCCGAATAGAAGCCTATAGTTGGCATACAAGAATACCGGGGTTTATTGCCAGAGAGGGCTAAGACTAAGTCGTCAATCACAATTTGCAAGTCGCCGTTTCGGCGCAGATCGATGATGGGGCAGTGACGTCAGCCGTCGTTTCCATTAGCCGTCGAGCTAGACCCGTCGTCGTCGACCTGACCATCCTCACCAACGTCACTATCATCGCTATCTTCACAGGCATCCTCAGAGATCCGCTCGACCGATACGACTTTCTCGGTCGCATCAGTTCGAAATATTCTCACACCCTGAGTATTGCGGGACGCAATGCGCACATCATGAACAGGACAGCGAATAAGTTGGCCCGCGTCGGTCACCAACATGATTTGGTCGCCGTCTTCGATTGGGAAGGCTGCCGCCAAGTTGCCATTGCGACTGTTCGTAACCATCGCCGCAATCCCTTTGCCGCCGCGACCTGAAACGCGATACTCGTATGCCGATGTTCGCTTCCCGTAGCCACGCTCGGACAGCGTCAAAATGAACTGCTCTTTTCCCGACAGTTCAGCGAATCGCTCAGATGTGACTTCGCCGTCACCAACATCCTCTTCAGATAACGCTTCACCATCTACATCGGAGACGTCTTCGAGGTCTTCTCCATTCTGTGCTCGACGCAACTGCGCAGCCTGTTTCAAGTACGCTGACCGCTCAGCCGGCGTTGCGTCCACGTGCGTCAGGATCGCCATTGAGATGATGATATCTCCTTTCTCAAGGCGAATGCCACGGACCCCGGTCGAATCGCGCCCCTTGAAGACGCGCACGTCTGGAACAGGAAATCTGATCGATTGCCCATGCGCGGTCGTCAACAGTACGTCGTCGTGCGGTGTACAAATTGCAACGTTAACGATCTGATCGTCATCGTCGAGCTTCATGGCTATCTTGCCATTTCGATTAATGTTCTCGAAGTCTGCCAGACTATTGCGCCGAACACCGCCAGACCGCGTTGCAAACATCAACTCTAGCGCGCCCCAAGTTTCCGGATCCTCCGGCAGCGGCAGGATGGTCGTAATTGTCTCGTTTTGTTCAAGAGGCAGCAGATTGATCAGTGCTTTCCCGATCGACTGTGGAGTGGCCGCGGGAAGACGCCACACTTTCATGCGATAGCACATGCCGCGCGACGAGATGAACAAAACGGGCGTGTGGGTCGATGTTATGAATATCTGGGTAACAAAATCCTCGTTACGAGTCGTTAATCCGGAACGGCCCTTACCTCCACGCCTCTGAGCACGGTATGTGGCGAGCGGAACGCGCTTAATGTAGCCACGATGCGTTACCGTAACGACGACATCTTCCCGTTGGATAAGGTCTTCGTCGTCGAAATCGCCGACAGCATCAACTATGTCGGTTACTCGCGGCGTCGCAAACTCGTCGCGCACCGCAACCAATTCGTCTTTAACGACCTCAACAATTTTGCGACGGCTCGAAAGCGTTTCTAGATAGTCCGTAATTTCAACCGCTAGTTTCTTGAGGTCCTCGCCAATTTCATCGCGGCCAAGGGCAGTCAAGCGTTGCAATCGCAAATCGAGTATCGCCTGTGCTTGCTCATGGCTAAGCTTAACTGTGCCGTCCGGTAGGACGCGATGGCGCGGATCGGCAATAAGCTCGATCATCGAAGTGATATCTTTGGCTGGCCAATTGCGCTCCATCAACTGCGTGCGCGCCTCGTTGGGCGTCGGCGCTCGGCGGATAAGGGCAATGATCTCATCTATGTTTGCGACGGCGATTGCCAGCCCTACCAGTACGTGCGCTCGCTCACGCGCTTTCCGTAGCAAGTACTTGATGCGACGGCTCACGACCACTTCGCGGAACTGACAGAATGCGGCTATCATATCGAGGAGCGTCATCTGCTCCGGCCGACCTCCGTTCAAAGCCAACATGTTAGCTCCAAATGAAGTCTGCAGATCCGAATAACGCCAGAGCTGATTAAGCACGACGTCGGCAACAGCATCGCGCTTCAACTCGATAACGATCCGCATTCCCACGCGATTGGACTCGTCCCATATATCCGAGATCCCTTCGATTCGCTTATCACGCACCAAGTCAGCGATTTTTTCGATCAGAACGCGCTTGTTCACCTGATAGGGAATTGCCGTAACAACGAGGGCAAACCGGTCTTTTCGAATTTCTTCCACGTCCACGGTCGCCCGCATTACGATGGAGCCGCGCCCCTTGTGATAAGCGTTAAGAATGCCCCCGCGGCCAAGTATAGATGCGCCGGTCGGAAAATCTGGCCCGCGAACGATTGTGCAGAGATGTTCGATCGTTATTTCCGGATCATCGAAGTAGGCGATGCATGCATCGATAACTTCGCCGAGATTGTGCGGGGGAATATTTGTTGCCATCCCGACCGCAATTCCTCCAGCTCCGTTAACCAAGAGGTTGGGAAACTTGGCAGGCAACTGCACTGGCTCCTGCATTGAGCCATCGTAGCTCTCCTGATAGTCGACAGTGTCTTTTTCGAGATCATCGAGGAGGCTCTGGGAAACTTTCGCGAGACGACTTTCGGTGTATCGCATCGCCGCAGGAGGATCGCCGTCGACCGAGCCAAAGTTTCCCTGTCCATCCACCAGGGGAACGCGGAGCGAAAAGTCCTGTGCCATGCGTACGAGTGCGTCATATATCGCGCTGTCGCCATGAGGGTGATAGTTGCCCATCACTTCCCCAACAGTCTTGGCTGACTTGCGGTAAGGTCGATCGTGTCGGTTCGATGCCTCGTGCATGGCATATAATATACGCCGGTGCACTGGCTTGAGACCGTCACATACATCGGGGAGCGCACGGCTCACGATTACGCTCATGGCATAATCGAGGTACGAGCGCTTCATCTCATCCGCTATAGAAATGCCACGTACGTCGCCTGAACCCTGTCCGGGCGTCTTTGGTTGTTCGTTATCGGCCAAGCTTTGACAGTCCTTTCAGGTTTCGTAGTCAAACCATTCGCCCCGCGGGCACTGGGTCCTCTGCCTCGCGGTCGCTCTAGGACAGCAGCACGCGAGACACACGCTGCTGGCGCAGATTAGCCCCTTTAGCCCCGCGAGACCAATCCATTAAGCGCGACAAATGGTGAGATCTGGTTCGATTTACCGTGCCGGCACACGGGCGTGCCGTGCGGTCACGAAGTCGCACGATCAGGAGCTTCGGATGTCTTGTGGATGCTACCCACGACCACTAGATCATTTGGCGTCAGAATGATGACGCGTCCGCACCCAGCGTTCCGATGACGTGGAACCAAATTGGAGGAAGCGGTCAGAGTAACCGAGGAAAAACATTCATGAAACGCATAGCTCTTGTGCTCGCAGCATCTCTTGCCCTGGCGACCGCGCATGCAACTGCAGCTTTGGCCGCAGACCCGAAGGTGTCGCAAGACGTTTTCTATGATAATCAGCAACCAGATCAGTACTTGGCAGCTGATTTACTTTTGAAGGCCAAGGTGAGAGGAGCTGGCGGCAAGATATTCGGGGATGTCGAGGATCTCATCCTGAATGCCAATAATCAGGTGGTCGGCGTAATCATTGGGGTGGGGGGATTCCTAGGTCTCGGTGAAAAGCGCATCGGCGTCCGCTATAGCGCACTCCAGTTCAAGGATGAGAATGGTGAGACCGTTGTCTCCTTGCCGGAGGCAACGAAAGAGGTGATCGATTCCGTACCGGCTTACAAGCGATCGAAGCCACCGAAGTCGTTCTTGAAAGGGGTAACCGAGCGCGCAAAGGAGCTTGCTGCGAAAACTGCCGCAACGACGCAAGAAGCTTACGAAAAGGCCAAAGAAAAAGTTGGCCCAGCTTTGGAGAGAGCGCAGGAAGAGGCGAGCAAGGCATACGACAAAGCCAAGGAAGTGACACAGCAGGCTCTTGAGAAGGCGCAAGAAGCAACTCAATCGAGTGAAACCAAAGAAGAGACACAACCGAGCCAGAACTGAACGGCCTGAGTTCGTTTTGGAATTGATTTAGAGGCCGCGGCGACAAGCTGCGGCTTTTCTAACTGGCGATTGCCCCTTTAGCTCGAACGGTCCGGCTAATGCGGGACAGATATCGTGCGTATTTTTCCACCTCGGCCATGCCGGTTATCATAGGCCCGAATCGAGACATTTCTGACGTCGGGTGGAATTTTCACTCCACCGAGCGAACGGGTAAAAGGTTGTTCATTGACGTGCGGATGATAGAGGATGCGGGTGCCCAATACTTGGCCATCCTTGGTCACGATTTCCCATTTGTCGGCGTAGTGCTGCCAGCCCGTGTCGGCGTGCCGAATAGTGACATCGAATCTGAAATTATCACCAGTTTTGGTTATTGAAACATCCTCGACATCGGCACCTCCCGCAAGTGTCTCACCAACAATGCCGACCAACAAGATTGCCGCTAATCCTATCCTCAGCCTGTTATTGCATGGCATGCCTCTTGCCTCTCTTTCGTGACCATCTGTCGGGTCAAGGTGTATTCAGTTCCGCAATGTCTTCAGATAGAGCATTGGGTCACTGAGCATGCAAACCACGTTTGGGCGAGAATCGGAAGGTTCCTCGGCCGCAAGCGCCTCGCCATCGGATGTGATCATCGTGCTGTTTGCCAATTTCCTGGGGTCAATCACGTTTTTCAACCGGGGCAACCCGTCCAGATGTCGGCCGCACTCAGGGCTAGGTTTGTGCCGTCAGAAACCTGGTCTGCTCAATTGATAAAAACGTTTATTCTTTTGGGTTCGCGCGCGGCATAGATCAGTCCGAGCGCTGCTGCCCCAAAGAGGAGCCAAGCCGGCATGGTGATGATTGGTTGCAAGAAATAATCCCAAAAAATGGGATGTAGCCCTGAACCGATCGCTTCAGCCATACCATCAAGCGTTGCTGGCGCGACGATACGAATATGGTCTGCCAGAGACTCGAAGAGTGGCTGATAATCACCAATCTGCCAACGCGTTACGTCTGCAACGAGGGCAATAACGGTGGCCAGCAGGAGGACACTGCCGAGAAACCGAAAAGAAGGGCGCGCGATAGCCCAGAACATCAAGGCCAGCTTGCTGAACACACGCCAGATCACGCGAAACACGGCCGATAGCACATTTTCTATCATGACTCTCGCTTAACCGTGGTCGCGACCTAATACAAGGCGGTTCTTGCGTTGTGCATTTCCTTCGTTAAACTCTGGCGCTTGTTTGGCCTCGGGGGTTGTAGGCATTTCCTTGGATGTCATCTATTCACAGCCTTCCTTTGGTTGATTGCGATCGCCGGATATGCTCAATGACGAGAGTAAATAGGTCGGTCTAGCGATCGTAAACTGCAGTTATTAAGGAGAGGTGGCCGAGTGGTTGAAGGCGCACGCCTGGAACGCGTGTAGGCGGGCAACCGTCTCGAGGGTTCGAATCCCTCTCTCTCCGCCAATTCATTTTACAACCCATTGATTTATAACATCCTTTTTGAGACATTGCTTTTTGAACCCCAATCTGACCCACAAAACGTTTTGCGCAGAGTAGCAATACCTGTCCACTATTCTTGGCGGTAGACGGACCGGCTCATTGACGTCACTGCAGCATCCATTGGCGGCAAAATCAATGTTTGCCAGTTGCGAATATGCTGCCGTTTTGATCTCAAAGACCAGACATCGTGCGAACGCAGCGGTCCGATCATACCATCCTGGAAACCTATGCCTCGATCGAAGGCATCTGGAATTTCGAGGGCAACGCACCAACGGTCATCGCGGGCACTCTAGTCAGCGACAACGACCCTCACGGGAAAGCCGGCCTGGGACTGCGTCTGCAAGGGCCGGGCGGATTTTCGCTAGATGTGTCTAGTAGCTACGATGGGATCGGCGATAATGACCTCGACACAATCACGGGCGAAGCGGTGTTGCGGTTGCCTCTGAACAATTGGGGAATTACAGGTTGCAAGACTAGGCGGAGCGAAAGCAGCCGCGTCTTCCAATTGGTCTGCTCTTTTAGGTTCTATCAGACCCGATACGGGTGCCGCTGTCGATCTGCCGCACTGGCGCTGTTGGGTCCGCTTTCCCAGCAGGAACGGCCTCTGCCGCCCGGCGGCAAGATTGCCGTTTGCCTAACCTCGCGAATGTTACCGTTTTGATCTTAGCTGACTTGATGCCTGTTCGCTGCCTGCGTTGCGCGCGGAGCACCAGCTCACCGACTATCAGCTAGATGCGATATCCGCTTGGTCCACAAAGGCGACAATGTGGCCGGCTACAAGCTTGATCTGCGATCAGTGCCCAAGAGGCGGCTAACGCTGTGATGATTGCCAAGTCGGATTGATCCAAGGCTGTGCGTTCTCTGCCGGCAACGGCTGCCGCCCGAGAATATGGTCCGATGCCTTTTCACCGACCATGATTGAGGGTGCATTGAGATTGCCGTTGGTGATGCGTGGGAAGATCGAACTGTCGGCCACGCGCAACCTGTCGACACCAATTACACGGGTCTCTGCATCAACAACAGCACCAGGGTCGTCCCGTCGCCCCATCCGGACAGAGCCGCAAGGGTGGTAGGCACTCTCGACATGGTCGCGCACGAAGTCGTCAAGTTCATCATCCGTGTTGACGTCTTTACCCGGCTGGATTTCGTGTCTTGTGTAGGGTTTGAAGGCCTGTTGGACAAAAACCTCGCGTGTCAGACGGATACAGTTGCGGAAATCTGCCCAATCCTTCTCGTGTGAAATGTAATTGAACAAAATGCGCGGAGAGTCCAGTGGATCAGCTGATCGAAGGGATACGTTTCCTCGCGATGGGCTGCGCATCGGGCCAACATGGGCTTGAAACCCGTGCCCTTCGGCTGCAGCAGCACCATCGTAACGAACGGCGAGAGGCAAGAAATGATATTGGATGTCCGGATAGGCCAGGCCTGCTTGACTGCGCACGAAGGCTGCGCTCTCGAACTGATTGGTCGCGCCCGGCCCGGTCTTGGTCAGCAGCCAACGAGCACCAACGTAGGCCTTACCCAGCAGGTTCCAGTATTTGAACAACGTCACGGGCTGTGAGGCTGCCATCTGGATATATAGTTCAAGATGATCCTGGAGATTCTGGCCGACACCCGGACGATCTGCAACGATCGGGATACCATGCTCTGCGAGGTCACCGGCAGGTCCGATCCCCGATAACAAGAGCAGTTTTGGCGAGTTGATGGACGATGCTGCAAGAATCACTTCTCGATCGGCATGTACGATTTCGATCTTGCCGCCACGCTCAATCTCAACGCCAACGGCGGACCCGTCTTCGATCACAACCCGGCGCGCAAAGGCCATTACGAGCTGGCAGCGGCCGGTTCGCAACGCGGGACGCAGATAAGCATTGGCCGTCGACCAACGCTGCCCTTTCCAAACGGTCATATCAAAGGGGCCGAAACCTTCCTGCTGGTGCCCGTTGTAGTCGTCCGTTACCGCGTAGCCGGCCTGCCGCCCAGCCTCAACGAAGGCATGGACGAGAGGGTTGTCGCGTTTGCCTCTAGTGACGTGGAGCGGACCATTCGTGCCGCGCCAACCCGGGTCGCCGCCGTGACCACCATCGTGCCAATTCTCCATCCGCTTAAAATACGGCAGCACATCTGAATAGCTCCAGCCGTCTGCGCCGCTCTCTCTCCAATGATCATAGTCGTGCGCGTGACCACGTACATAAATCATTCCGTTTGTCGATGATGATCCGCCGATGACCTTGCCTCGAGGCGTTGCCAGGCGTCGCCCACCGAGATGCGGCTCGGGTTCGGACTGATAACCCCAGTCGTATCGCGACATGCTCATCGGGTAGCTGAGCGCGCCCGGCATCTGAATGAGCGGCCCCCAATCGCTGCCGCCATGCTCGATGACAAGAACGCGTCTCCCTGCGTTGGCAAGGCGATATGCCATCGCGCAGCCTGCGCTACCCGCCCCAACGATCACGTATTCCGCTTGCTCGGTTACAGCCACCTTCACTCTCCCCTGGGAAAACGCTTGGCTTCCTCGAGAACATTGAGGTCTAGGTGATTGCGCATATAGCGTTCGCTTGCTTGCTGCAGAGGCTGGTAGTCCCAGGGGTAGTAGTTCCCGCTGCGCAGAGCGTTGTAGACTACCCATCGCCGCGCCTGACTCGCACGCACATCGGCATCAAACTGCGCAAGATCCCATCGCTTGCACACCTGGTTCTGGAACTCGCGCAGTGTCTCAGATTGTTCTGGCGTACTTGCCAGATTGGATAGTTCGTGTGGGTCTACATCAAGGTCGTACAGCTGGTCAGGGTCGAGAGAACACTGGACGTACTTGTAGCGCCCGGAACGAAGCGCTACGAGCGGCGCATAGGACCCTTCTGCGGCATATTCCATTGCGACCGGTGTCGTTCGAATTCCGCCTTGAGCAAGGCAGACGAGGCTTTCACCGGTCGTCCAGGGCATCACCTCGTCCATGCTGACGCCGGTCAGGTCGCAAAGAGTCGGGCAAACGTCGATTGTCGACACTGGCGTTGTGATCAATTTCGGCTCCAAGCCTGGCGCCACGATCATAAGTGGGACCCTGGCAGAGCACTCGAAGAAACTCATCTTGAACCACAAGCCACGTTCGCCAAGCATGTCGCCGTGATCTGAAACGAACATCAGTATAGCGTCCTGTCCGGTGGCCTCGAGGGTGGCCAACAATTCGCCGATCTTCTCATCAAGATAGCTAATATTGGCAAAGTAGGCGCGACGGGAACGACGGATATCTTCCTCCGCAATGGTGAAACTACGCCAGTCGTTTGCATCAAACAGCCGTTGCGAATGCGGATCTTGATTCTCGTAAGGAATGGCTGGCGTGCGCGCCAGAAGGTGCGCGCAGTCTTGATAGAGATCCCAATATCGCTTCCGGGCAACATAAGGATCGTGCGGGTGCGTGAAACTAACTGTCAGGCACCATGGCCGGTCATCCGCCTGCCGCGCGAGCTCATAGATTTTGCGATTTGCGTGGTAGGCGACTTCGTCGTCGTATTCGAGCTGATTGGTGATTTCGGCCACGCCCGCGCCAGTTACCGAGCCGAGATTGTGATACCACCAGTCGATACGCTCTCTTGGCCGTCGGTAGTCAGGCGTCCAACCAAAGTCCGCCGGATAAACATCTGTCGTCAGCCGTTCCTCAAAGCCGTGCAACTGATCGGGCCCGACGAAGTGCATCTTGCCTGAAAGTGTTGTTTGATAGCCGGCACGACGCAGGTGATGGGCGTATGTCGGCAGGTCCGACGGAAACTCAGCTGCGTTGTCATAGACACCTGTTTTTGAGGGCAGTAATCCAGACATGAAGCTCGCTCGCCCAGGCGCGCATAACGGACTTGCTGTGTAGCAATTCTGAAACCGTACCGAGCGTTCCGCCAACCGCTTTAGGTTCGGAGCATGAAGCCAGTCAGCGGGCCCATCCGGAAACAGCGTTCCGTTGAGCTGGTCAACCATGAAAATGAGAACATTGGGGCTGCTCATCGGCAGGCTCCGATTTCAGAGTCCAAGGCGTCCCGAACCTGGGAGGCCGGATTTGGAGCATCCGCCGCGGCCGGCATGCAGGCAAATCGGAGATAGATGCCATCGATCAGAGCGCCGAGACGATGAGCGATTGCGACCGCCCGTTCTCCAGTCAGTGACCTGAGATCGCCGACGAGGCTTGAATGCAGCCGGGGATGATAAATG
>JBPCWA010000589.1:0-3896 GCA_051009975.1 Hyphomicrobiaceae bacterium | reverse complement strand
CATGGGCAAGAACGTCATTGGTATGCAACCGCGCGACGTTACGAAGCTTGGCCTGTGCCGTTCCTTCCAGATCCCGCAGGTATTCCTGTCGGGGACCGTGTTGCAGAACATGATGATCGCCTATGGCCTTGCCGAGGAACATGGCTTCGGATTGCTTGCCCAGCTTTATTCGGATGCGCGGGTGCAACGCGTCGAAGAGCACATGGCGCGGTTCAAGATCGGTGATTACCGAGGTGTCCCGACTGGAGAACTGCCACAGGGCGTGCGCAAGCTGGTAGATATTGCCATGGCTACCGTGCGCCAGCCGCGACTGCTGATGCTAGATGAGCCGACAAGCGGCATAAGCGTGGAGGAGAAGTTCGGCCTAATGGACATCATTATGGCCGTCCTCAAGCAAGAGCGCACGACGGTATTGTTCATCGAACACGACATGGAGATCGTGGAGCGCTACGTCTCTCGCGTCCTTGCTTTCTACCAAGGTGCCATAATTTGCGACGCTCCAACCGCTGAAGCAATGCAGAATGAGAGCGTGAAGGAGTTTGTAGTGGGCCACAATCCGATAGGAAACGGTAATGCTTAAGATCGATGGCCTCGACGTCAGCATTGGTCCGACCCCAATCCTGCATGACATCGACCTGGAGGTGCCGACGGGATCGATGTGCGGCCTGATCGGACGCAACGGTGCGGGCAAGACAACTCTGTTGCGCGCAGTTATGGGTGCGCTGAAGGCGCAGCGTGGCAAAATTCACTTTGAACACAGTGATCTCGGCGCAATGCCACCGCATAGGCGCGCGCATCTCGGGATTGGCTATATGCCCGAGGACAGGCGGCTTGTGCCCGATCTGACGGCTGAAGAAAATATCATGCTGCCGGTATGGTCGACCGGTTTGGACGGCACGATGGAGCGCCTCGAATGGATTTATGACCTCATGCCGGAGGTGCGCCAGTTCCACGATCGAGGCTCGACGCAGCTCTCGGGTGGACAGCAAAAGTTCGTTGCTTTTGCGCGAGCCCTCATGTGCGGCACGCATTTCCTGCTGCTGGATGAACCCTCGGAGGGAATTGCGCCTGTGTTTGCCCAGCGTATGGTCGAAATTCTGACCAGTCTTAAAGCTGAAGGAGCGTCGGTGCTCATTGCCGAATCCAATATCCACCACGGTACGTCAATTCTGGATCGTTCATTTATCATCGAACGCGGTAGCATCGTTTCCGCCGAAAGCTTAGGCTAGACTAGCAGATCAAATTTCTGATTGACGACGACTGAGACGGAATTGGCGAGAAGGTTCGACGCGACGTGATGTCGATTGGCGTCCGGCACGGTGTGGCGATGTTGTGTAGTGGCGAATGTGATCGAGATCTCAATCGGGTGCCTGCAGCAGGGGCATTCGAAGCATTCGCGTCAACGCCTGACGAAGCCGAAGGCACAGTGACGACATTCGATGAAGCGAATTTCGCGCAAGCCGTGGTCGCAGCACTGTTGCACTCGGATGACCATCCTGTTGCGCAAGGTGTCCTTTACTGCGCGCGCGCGAAGCGGAAGCGATCGGAACCTGTTGGTGGCTTCGCCTTTTCGGTGAGCTCACCTCGGCAGGATCTCGAGTCAGGTGTGATTTGGACGGTTCCCGCAGAGAAAAGGACATGACCACCAAACGAGGAAACCCTGTCGGAAAGATTTTCGATCGATCGCGCCGTAAGCACGAATCCATTCCCCAGGAGCTAAACTACGCGCGAGTAGAAAGCATTGGCGAGGTTTTGGATCTGTTGTCCCAGTCGCGATGGCGGATTCTCGCGGGCGGCACAGATTTCTATCCAGCCCAGCGCGATCGTCCGGTGCAAGATGCGGTAGTCGACATTACCGGGCTGCAGGAACTGCGGGCGATAGAACTGAAAGGGAATTATTGGCGGATCGGCGCTGGAGCTACGTGGTCGGATCTGCTGGCCACCGAACTGCCACAGGCATTCGCTGGCTTGAAGCTTGCCGCGCGGGAAGTCGGGTCGATTCAGATACAGAACCGTGCGACGATTGTCGGTAACATTTGCAACGCATCTCCGGCTGCTGACGGTGTACCCCCGTTGCTGACACTTGATGCCGAGGTGGAAATTGTATCCCGGCGCGGAAGTCGACGGTTGCCTGTCAACGACTTCATTCTTGGCAATCGCAAAATTCATCTCCAGGCTGATGAAATGGTGACCGCAATTGTAGTGCCGCAAAACGCGGCCGAGGGAAGCTCTTCGTTCTTGAAGCTCGGGTCGCGGCGCCATCTGGTTATTTCTATCGTGATTGTCGCCTGTCGCTTGTCAGTCCAATCAAATGGAAAGATTGATGCAGCCGCAGTGAGCGTCGGCGCCTGTTCCGCTGTCGCACAGCGGTTGGATCAACTGGAGAAACGTTTAATCGACGTACCAGTCGAAGAGGCAGCAAACGTCCCCTTGAGGAATGCGGATCTCAAGGGCTTGACGCCAATCGATGACGTCCGCGCTACGTCTGCATATCGCCTTTCTGCAACGAAGGAGCTCGTAAGCCGGGTTGTCGCTGCCGCCGCAAAGGAGTTATAGACGTTGACCATATCGTTCGTGCTCAATCAAGGCCGGGTGAGGGTGCCTGCAGACCCAATTGAGCGGCTGTCTGATGTCCTGCGCGATCGTCTTGGGCTAACCGGAACGAAAGTTGGATGTAATGCGGGCGACTGCGGCGCCTGCACCGTCTTGATTGATGGTGAACCCGTCTGTAGCTGCCTGACGGCCGTCGGTCAGGTCGAGAATGCAGAAGTCGCTACCATCGAAACGGAAGACGCGACCCTGCAGCGCGTGAAGGACAGCTTCCTGCGCCACGGCGCAACGCAGTGTGGCATTTGCACGCCCGGTATGCTGATGTCAGCGGTCGCTCTGCTGAACCACACATCATCCCCAACGACAGCGCAAGTCTACGATGCCCTGGGGGGCGTTTTGTGTCGCTGCACGGGTTATCGCAAGATCGTCGAAGCGGTCATGCAAGCACTCGAAGAGGCCGGCGTCTCGGGCGACGCTCCGGCCATTGGCAGCGGAGTCGGGGCGCGGATCGAACATCTTGACGGGAAGCCGAAAGTCAACGGAGAGCTTGCCTTCGGTTCGGACGAACTGCCTGTTGGAACCCTGCTAGCGCGCGTCATTCGCAGCCCGCATCACCACGCCCGATTTGCGATTGGTGACAAGGCGGCGTTCCTTGCGCAGCACGTTGGCTTGCATGCTGTCTTCGACGCCACGGACATACCAGGAAAGAATTGTTTCGGGGTCATTCCACCATTCGCCGATCAACCTGCCTTTGCGGAGGGTCGCGCAAGGTACCGCGGGGAAGCGGTTGCTGTTGTTGTCGGCGAACCCGACGCAGTTCGGCAGTTTGAAGAAACGTCATTCCCAGTTGAGTGGGAGGTGCTGGAACACGTACTCGAACCCTCCGCAGCGCTTGCGACAGGTGCCGTAGCTATTCACAACGAGCGACCAGGCAATGTCCTCACCCGTGGGCATGTCGAGCGCGGTGAGGTCGATGCAGCCCTTGCCGACGCCTCGATCAAGATCAAGGTCAGAACATCAACGCCGTCGATTGAGCATGCCTACATCGAACCTGAGGCCGGTTACGCCAACTGGGTTGATGATCAAGTGGTCGTTTACGGTTCGACGCAAGCGCCTCATATGGATCGCGAAGATCTGGAGAAAATTCTTGCCTTGATGCCGGGGCAGGTTCGTGTGGTGCCGACGGCGTGTGGTGGCGGTTTCGGTTCGAAGTTAGATATTTCGTTCCAACCCTACATTGCGCTTTCAGCCATGCGGTTGAAGCGACCGGTGGCGATCGTCTACACGCGAAACGAGTCCATGCAGTCGACGACCAAACGCCACCCCTCGCGAATTGAAGTCGAGGC
>JBPCWA010000588.1:0-6902 GCA_051009975.1 Hyphomicrobiaceae bacterium | reverse complement strand
TTCGTCGCTCAGATTGCCTTCCTGTTGCTTTTGGCATTCCGGCTTTTTTTTGTTTTTGCGTTTCCTGCAATCTACGTTCGAATTTGGCGGGGCGTCCGCCATGGCCCATGCTGTTGTAGGGGGGCAGATTAGCAGACTGCTGACTAAGCCTGCAGCAGCGGCAACCCCGACGATCGTATAAGCGGAACGCCCGAGCGTCATGATCATGTCCTCTCAATTTTGTATCCGGTTATCCGGTGCATGTGAGCAGCATCTACACCAAACAGATATGTATTGACTGATAAATTGGTTCAAACGGACGTTTAGAATAAATTTGTCGCGATCCGATGTGGTTTCCGATCCGGTCGCCTTGAATTACCCGAATTTTCAAGGCGTTCTTAGCGAATCGATCGATTTTGAGCCGTGTTTGCGGGAATCGGGCTTCACTAACGCGAACGCGAACGCGAACGCGAACGCGAACGGATACGGGGACCAATGTTCGGTTGGCGGCGCAAGAGCGATGGCTTCGAGTGGCACGAGTACGTGCGAACAACTATTAAGTTGCGTCGTGATGATCGGCGCAAGAAGGTTGACGCAGCAAGAGGAGCCGCAGCTTCGGGAGTGGTCAGCGCCGGTCAGGCAAGCATCAATTTGAGCAGATCGCTTGTTAGTCGCATCCTTTACGGCGTTCGGCGCGCCCTCGTTGGATGTGTTCATCTTGCGCGCGCAGCTGTCGGTTTGCTCGCCTTAGTTGCAAAACAGCTCAAGCCAAGAGCTTGGCAAGTTGCCGACGTGATCAGTCCTCGAATCAGCGGATTGTTACCATTACTATCTCGTCCTGGAGTCGCTTCCCTCTGCGGACTTGCCGCCATTGTTGTCTGTACGTCAGCCTTGGCTCACTTGTTCGCATTCGGATTGCACGCGTCATCGATAGTCCTAGGTGCGCTCACACTGGTCCTCCTGTTGATAACGCTCTCCCCTTCGTTCCTCGTGGGGCACAAGGATGGATCAAACAACAGCAATCAGCGACGTTCTTCGCTTTCCACAGCGCTGCGAAAACGCAGCGTATACGCCATGCTTCTGGTGTTTGCAGCCGTCGGTGGTTCTTTGGGATTATGGGCCATTTGGCCGGCATCACTTGCCATTCCTTCCAGCACCGGTCCGCTCGCAGCACTCTCTATCGTTGTATCAGAAAAGGTCGAAGGGCGAGCACGGGCGACGTCGGGTGATACATTGCGCATTGCCGGCAAAGTTGTCGTTCTTTCGGGTCTCGAAGCGCCGGAACTTGGTCAACGTTGCCGCAACGCGCAGGGGCGCCGCTGGCGCTGCGGGACGAAAGCTAAGCGCGCGCTGCAAAAACTGGTGTCAGGTCGACGGACTGTTTGTCAGGTCCAACCGAGTGCGTTGACGTCCAGTCGATATGTCGGGATGTGCGAATCCGGCCAACATCAGCTTGGCCGCGTGCTGGTCAGTGGAGGTCATGCTTTTGCCGTTGGTGGATTGTTCGCCCGTTATGGCGACGCAGAGCGTCAAGCGCGCAACGCCAAAAAAGGTGTTTGGTCAGGTAATGCCGAGCGTCCGAGCTCGTATCGGGATGCTGCTTGGGAGCGTGCAAAGCGCAAGGCGCCCGATGGCTGTCCAATCAAGGGGCGAGTCTTGCGCCGCGGCACTAAAGTTTATGTTGTGCCATGGGAAGTGAATTATCGCCGTGTGCGAATCCGTCCCAGAAAAGGCGAACGGTGGTTTTGCTCCGAACAAGAGGCCTTAAGCGCTGGATTTCAACCTGCGCTTCCTGGGTAACAGTATGATAAATATGAATTTTCAGTTCTCTTCCACATCTGTTTTGGGATGTGCTTTTGCTTCGAAGCGCTTTCGCGCTATCAACGATTGGCGAAGCAAAAAAGAATCAGCGGCAACGACCACGGATCTGTGAGCGAAACGGACGGGCTCGCCTTTACTAGGGGGCTAAGGGCACAGATATTGACTGGACGGGACATCCCCGGGGGGAGGATGCTTGCTGACACTCGACGATTGTATCGCTTTTGGCGATCTGAGTCGCGGGATTGTGCTGGCGATTGCCGAACATGAACGCGTTCCTGAGGTATCAGCCGTAGCAATCGGCGCTCAGCTCGTGCAACGTGTTGACGGATTGCGCTCTATTCATGCGATGGTTGTCGCAGTCATCGCAGCTGCTGCAGACCGCGGTGACATTGCTCATGAGCATGCGTTGCGGCAGACGCTTTTGCTGTTCTTGGAGGAATTCCCGCAGGCAAACCATAGACAGTAGTCGCGGTTCCCATCCTTGAGCTGCAGAGTTTCTGACGCTGCAGAGTCTCTGAAGCTGCAGAGTCTCTGATAGCGGGGCGAATTGCTGGCACCCTGCTTGAAACAGGATGCCGTTGCATAGTCAGAAAGGCAGATGTTAAAGCGTGAATGGAGCCGCTACTAGGATTCTATTTTCTTGTTTGATGAGAGCGCCAAGCTCTGCGCTCTCTTCAACGTATGATTTCCAGTCTGGATCTGCCCACATCGCGGCCCGACGGTTGGCCCGGTCCGTAACATCCTGATAAGCCCAGATGTGAACATATTGGTTGACGTCGCCAACTTCAGTAGTGGCCCACAGAACGGGCTTTCCAAGGTGACGAGTTTGCGGACCGTAGCCGCGTTCTTCGTAAAGTGCCATGGCTTTGGCCATCATTGCTGGTTTTAGGGTGTAGATGCGAAGATCATAGATCACAACGGATTCCTCCCGGATGGCATCAATGCCAGAATGCGTTAACGCCGGGTTAGTGCTTAATTGCGCTCATGCATGCGTCGTGCTGCGCAGATGGGCCAAAGCTTAGCAGATCGCCCTTCTTTGCGCCGAACTTTTCAAACGAGAACGTGGCACCTACATCGCAACTTCACTTTTGTCGCAGGCTACCGTCAGGTCGCTTGGTCCGCCCAAAAACACTGTCATGATAGCTTCACCAAGAAACGGGCCAGTACACCCGAGCGCACCATCGCTCAGTCGAAGATTCAGCCAGAATTTTAGCAGCTACAGGGGCCGAGGACGGCTTCTGGGCCCCCATTTTAGGGAAAGCCTTTCGCTGCCCGACACTTCACGAAGCGCACATTTCTTCTCAGTTTTGTGCAAATGTTGCGGGTGGACCTATGGTCCAGTTGAGGCATGAACAACCCGCATCATCCAGGGCGCGCAGGACGTGTGGCGCAGTTTTGTGGCCAACAAAACTCGGCAGGCTAGCGTATCACCGCGACTGCCCGTCCTCAGTTCTTTGCTTGGTGGATTAGTGATGGGCTGAACAACGCGCTCAGCCACGGGCGAGTGAAATTCGCATCGATCGCAGTCGGCTGTTTCGTGGGCGAACCTCGATCGTCTGCTCTTTTCCTATGATCATAATGTTTAAAGCTGCATTGAAGAACATACCCGAAAGATAGGCTTGCAATTGATTGCCGTGCAGTCGACCTTTGATATTGCCGGATACCTCGTAGACGTGATCTTTCCAAGCCCCAGAGATTTTGCCGTTTCTATGATACATCTGCGTTTTTACTTCGATCCGAGTTTCAGGACTCTTGCATCGAATTCGCTGCATCAGTTGGGCTTTTTTGCGCCGGCGGTATGTGATCCAACACCGCATCCTATCGACACGACCATTGCGAAATTCTATTCGACCGACTCCGATCCAGCGCCCCGGTAAATCTGACAACTTGAGGCGCGAGACCAAAACGGGCCTTGGAATGTCTTGCGCAATCGCTTTAGTGACGAAAGTACTGGTTGAAGAGCCGGCCACCAGGATTGCAACCCACAGGAACGCTATCGATATGTCAGCGTCTCTTACGCACCTCATACTCGTGTTCTCCCCAGACCACTCTTACATTCGCGCTCGCCATAACGTGACCTGCGCGTCTCACTTGGGTGGAACGTTGTCAGATTGACCCTGTATCCTGCCTCAATCTGGGCTCGAAAAGCGCCGATTGTTCGACAATCTCTCGTCAATCAAATGATCATCTGCTCATAGTGGCAACAGATTATGAATTTATGCCTACCACTTGGCAGCTGCCCTCCAGCCACCGGGACAATTTATCGGACTATTCCCCTCAAGATGCGCCATCCGAGGATCCCGCGATCTTAGAGAAGTCTGCAACAGTAAGTGTTGCCATACGAATCTCAGCAAGCAGATTTAAGCGATTTCGCCGAACTGCTGGGTCGTCAGAATTCACCTTTACGCGTTCAAAAAAGGCGTCAACTGGCGCGCGCAACTCGGCCAGCGCACGCATGGCCCCGGCGAAGTTCTCAACGTCAATGGCTGCACCAGTATCAAACTTGACCTTAGCAATTGCCGCTTCAAGGGCCCTTTCCTCTGGCTCGCGAAGGAGTCCCCCCTCCGGCTTGCCGTCGTAGGTCACCCCGTCTCTGTTTTCCTCTATCGTCAATATGTTGGCTGCCCGTTTCGTACCAGCAAGAAGGTTTTGACCATCGTCGGTCTGTAGAAAATCTGCAAGAGCCTCGACCCTCTTTGCGATCAATGCGATATCGTCCTGCCCTTTGAGCGCAAAGACCGCATCGATCAGGTCGTGCCTCATACCATCGTCACGTAGGTGAACCTTTAATCGGTCAGCAAAAAAGCTGAGAAGGTCTTTGAGCTTTGATTCTATTCCATCCTCGGCCGTCTCGTCGAATGCGGCAACGACCCCGCGGGCACCTCGCCAACGATCGGATACAGCATGCGCCTTCATTGCCGCCAACAGTGGTAAACGCAAATCATTTTCAAGCGCGATCCGAATGATGCCCAATGCCGCTCGCCGCAACTGAAAGGGATCTCCCGATCCAGTTGGCTTTTCAGCTATCATCCAAAAGCCGAGCAAGGTATCCATTTTGTCGGCTACTGCCACAGCGATTGGGACGGGCTCAATCGGGACATCATCGCCGGCACCTTTCGGGCGATAATGATCCTCGATAGCGCGGGCAATTGCCGGCTCCGCACCTGCTCGTTCGGCGTAGTAACGTCCCATCAGTCCTTGTAGTTCCGGAAATTCGCCGACCATCTCCGACATCAAGTCAGCCTTGCACAGTTGGGCCGCACGGCGCGCCTTCTGCGGATCGGCGTCAACCGATGGCGCCAACTGGGCGGCCAGTTCACTAATGCGTTCAACGCGATCTTTTTGGCTTCCCAGTTTCTCATGGAATGTAACGTTGCTGAGAGAAGTCGCCATCTCGTCCAACGGTCGCTGGAGATCCTGCTCCCAGAAAAACTTAGCATCAGACAGACGCGCACGAATGACCTTTTCGTTGCCGGCGATGATTTGGTCGCCTCCATCGGGGGCTTCCAAATTCGTAACAGCAAGGAAACGGTTCGCGAGGTTGCCGGTTGCCGGATCTCGCAATGAAAAGCATTTCTGGTGGGCTTTCATCGAGGTGATCAGGCACTCCGGCGGGACATCTAGAAAGTCCGCATCAAATGTCCCCATTAGGACGGTAGGCCATTCGGTCAAACCAGCATTCTCGTTGGTCAACGCATCATCTGCAACGAGCATAAGGCCAGAAGTCTGAGCAAGTTCTTTCGCCTGTTCTGCAATAGCTGCTGCCCGCTCGCTCGTAGGGAGTAGAACCTTGTTTGCTAGCAACTTCGTGCCGTAGTCCTCGAAATTCTCCACTCGGAAGGGGGCGGGGCCATGAAATCGATGACCGCGGGTGACGTCACCGGTTTCTATATTGCCTACGCAGAATGGTACAACTTTTCCGCCAAGAAGGCACACCACGCTATGAAGCGGACGCACCCAACTGAAATCGGAGCTGCCCCACCGCATTGACTTCGGCCATGGGAACTTGGTGCACACATCCCTAACGACCTCACTAACAATGTCAGATGCGTCTCGGCCCGGAGTCGTTATTCGCGCGAGATAAAAGTCTCCCTTTTTCTGATCCGCTATGACATCAGCTTGCTCAATGCTCTCTAGCCCAACTCCTCGCAAGAAACCGGCAATTGCTTTTTCCGCAGCTCCTACGCGGGGGCCACGACGCTCCTCTGAGACGGCGGGTGAACGAGAAGGAATGTCGTCAATCACAACCACTAGCCGCCGCGGCGTAGCGTAAGCCTGAGCCGTCCCTATGGTGAGGCCGGCTGAAGCGAGCCCGGTGCAAATCCCGCGCTTCAATTCTTCGCTGGCACGTGCCTGCATTCGGGCAGGAATTTCTTCGGAAAAAAGCTCTAGCAGCAATTCGGCCATCGTTTATCTTCCGTTCTTCACACGTTGCAGGAGTATCTGGTGGTCCTGCCGTTTGCCAAAGCGGCTTTGGCGCTTGCTTGCCCGAACACAGGACTAGGCCGGTTCACCAAAAATAGTGCGGGCCAGTTCTGTTGGTGCGTTTGTTGTTGACATGTACCCGAGCCCCACGATGAGCAAAGCCAACGCAAACAGCCATATTTGTCGCGGTTGTCTGCGCAGTCCTATAGCCATCACCACCAACGCG
This sequence comes from Hyphomicrobiaceae bacterium, assembly GCA_051009975.1. Classification (GTDB taxonomy): domain Bacteria; phylum Pseudomonadota; class Alphaproteobacteria; order Rhizobiales; family Hyphomicrobiaceae; genus Tectiglobus. Next base: position 451 of record JBPCWA010000588.1, on the reverse strand, counting down.
ATTAGGGCCATCGCGACTAGGCCAAGAAGCTGCGGTCCTTCCCAATTCATTGTGCGCCTCCAGCGGTGGTTTGCAGCCAAGCTGCGCAGCACGCTTTTGCGAGCTCGCGAACGCGCAAAATATAGCTCTGTCGCTCGGTCACTGAGATGACGCCGCGCGCATCGAGCAAGTTGAAGATGTGACTGGCCTTGATGCATTGATCGTACGCTGGCAAGGACATTTCGTGGGACCCATCTCTCTGGCCTTTTTCCAGGATTGCGCGGCATTCGGCCTCGGCCTCGCGAAAATGTCGAAAGAGCAGGTCCGTATCCGCGTGCTCGAAATTGAATCTCGAGTACTCTTGTTCCGCCTGCAGGAAGACATCGCCGTACGTGAGTTTGCCCGAACCGTCGCGTCCGTTGAAGTTCAGGTCATACACCCGATCTACTCCCTGGACGTACATCGCAAGCCG
>JBPCWA010000587.1:0-4221 GCA_051009975.1 Hyphomicrobiaceae bacterium | reverse complement strand
AAGGAATGGCGTTACTACCCGAGAGGGAAAACTGTCGCCAACTGCCGGAATGGTCGGAGACCGACGGTTGGACACGTTTGATCGGCAAAATTCAGGCAATGTCGCACCACGTTGGTTTGCGCTTGGCGGCGCGCTTGTTCTCGTATTGTGTTCGCCGTTGCTTCCACTCGATCAAGTCTGACTTCGATTCGTTCGGAGCGGTTGCAATGGCGAAGACGGCGTAAAGTGTGGTGCTTGCCGCGCCAGATAACAATACTGCATAGAATACATCTGCAGACCAAGCCGCCCAGATCAACAGCGGTAATATCGCTGTCCAAAGTCCAAATATTGTCGCCAACGCCTCGGCAATCTTTTTGGGAACAAGGCGCAATACAACCCGCGTTATCAATTGGTAGATGACGTCTGGTGCTACGCCACGAAACTTCATGACAAATGTCCTGGCTGTTATTAAACCCGACAATTAGTCTCTCGCATAGATTGCGAACCCCTTGTAATTCAGCAGATCGCGCGCAACGCCAACGGCATCGATGCACATTTGCTGACGGTTTGGTCCGCGTCGCCAACCTTCCAAGAGCCCGAGACGATTGGCTCGTTCGTTCGCAGCCGGCCGCAGTATGGTGCTGTCATCCGCTCCACGGTGGACAGAAAGTCTGTTTCGCTCAATTCGAGTTGGTGTGCGCATTGCGCCTCTTGAGCTCCTTGAGCACGTCTTCCAACACTTCTATGGCTTCCGAGCTCACTTGTTTCGTTAAGTCCACCAGCACTCTCAGACCCTCTCGCTCCTGCAGGACGACCTTACCCTCATCTACGAGTTCTTGGTAAGTACCAAGGACCTTGTAAGTCTTGATTGGTTTCAGAAAACCCTTCACCGTCATCGGCGGAAACTCCTCGGTCAAAACGATATCTTGCACGAGGGCGTTTGTCTCATGGGACAGGAGAATGCCGCCTGGCTCGACGGCGGATTGGAGCCTGGAGGCAAGATTTACCTCATTTCCGATGATCGTGTAGTCCATCCGGTCCTTGCTGCCAAAATTGCCAACAGTGCAGAACCCGGTACAGATACCGATACGAACCCGAAACGGCTGTTCGAGACCTCGGCTTCGCCATTCGTGTTCGAGTTCTCTCATCCTGCGCTGCATCGCGATGGCCATCGTGACACAGGCTTGCGCATCCTCCTTGACGCCCCTGGACTTTGGGTCCCCGAAGAAGAGGAGCATGGCATCGCCGACGTACTTATCAACGGTCGCGCCATGAGCTAGGGCAATAGTGGACATCTCGGTTAGGTATTGATTTAGGACGTCTGTCAGGTCTTCTGACTCAAGATTGTCCGTCGTCTCAGTGAACCCGGCGATATCGGAGAAAAAGATGGTCAGCTTTTTGCGCTTTGAAGCAATCTCCACAGTCTGTTTGCCGCTGAAGATTGATTGGTAAACTTGTGGCGACAGGTACTTTGACAACTTGGCGGAAAGCGATTCCAGAGTTCTGTTTCTTTCGGTGATGTCAGCGTTTGCGTCTTCTAGCCCTTGCTTCGCTTCAATGAGTTCGAGCTCAGCCAGTTTCAGGTCGGTAATGTCTGTCATTACCGTCACAGCTCCACCACCTGCCGCGCATCGTCGGCGTATTCGATAGCAACGACCATCGGGTGCGTGATCTTCGAAGGTCTTGCCGGACGGATTTCGTAAGCTGTCTACGCGTTCGGCAACCAGCACCTCGGTGTCGCCCTGGCCATAATATCCCCTCTCGGCCAGATATCGCAGGAAGTCGGCGTAGGGGCGCCCGGGCTGCAGCAAGTTGGAAGGTGCGCGGTACATTCGCTTGAAGCGGTCGTTGCAGAAAACGATCTTCAAATCCTGATCCGTGTAGACCAGCGCTCCAGGCATATTGTCCATCGCGACGTGAAGTTGGGCCTCCTTTTCCGCCAGCGTCTGCTCGGCCTGCTTTTGCTCCGTAATGTCGGTCATTACAGTGATCGTGCCACCGGGCGCCGACCGACGGCGCCGAATACGATAGTAGCGCCCGTCCGGCGTGCGGTCCTCGAAGCTCTTGTTGGATGGATTGCGCAGGCTTTCCACGCGTTCGGCAGTCAGCGCCTCAGTGTTGCCCTCGCCATAGTAGCCGTTCTCCGCCAGATATCGGAGGAAGTCGGGGTAGGGGCGCCCAGGCTGCAGCAAGTTGGAAGGTGCGCGATACATCTGCTTGAAGCGGTCGTTGCAGAATACCATCTTCAAGTTCTGATCCGTGCAGATGAGCGCCCCAGGCATATTATCCAACGCGACGTGAAGCTGGGCTTCTGTTTCCGTCAGAGCTTCTTCGGCGCGCTTTTTCTCGGTGATATCGGTCATCACCGTTATAGTGCCGCCCGACGGCGACCGACGGCGGCGAATGCGATAGTGGCGCCCGTCCGGCGTGCGGTCCTCGAAGCTTTTGTTGGATGGATTGCGCAGGCTTTCCACGCGTTCGGCAATCAGCGCCTCAGTGTTGCCCTCGCCATAGTAGCCGTTCTCGGCCAGATACCGCAGAAAGTCGGGATAGAAACGCCCGGGTTGCAACAACTCAGAAGGCGCGCGGTACATCTCTCGGAAACGGTCGTTGCAGAAAACAACTTTCAGTTCTTGGTCGGTGTAGATAAGCGCCCCTGGCATATTGTCGAAAGCCATTTGAAGCTGACTATACGCTCCGCGTGGAGTTCGCTCGTTCTCATTCGGTCGATTTTGACGCGCCATGACTGCCCCATTTCGCTGGGGACCAACCGCAATTCTTTGCTGCTCAGGCAAACAGACTATCCCAGCTTAGCAGTCTGCGGTACCCCACCAAGCCATGTGGGGGTGAATTTCGACCGCTTGACCGAAATGATAATTGTACGATGGCGTGAGATGTCGGAAGAAGGTCATCTTCTGCCGATCTTGGCCGACTCGACACGGCAGCAGCATCTCCGATAGCGGTCATGGCAAACAGTGCGGGGGCCGCGAATGATGGAGCACTATTTGATCGAAGCGTCCGTGTGGTTGATCGGCCGCGTCGCGTATCGTTTTTGCACTTCTGGGATCAACGACGGTCGGTTCCAATGACCGCTTCTTTGCAGGAGCGGGCTTCGTCGTACCGCCCAGCGCTGGGCACAGTACGACCGCTATCGGGCAAAGAGCCGAAGTCGCCCATGGCTTGGTGTCGGCGAGTGCTCTGGTAACAAAGCCGACGCAGCATTGGAGTGCTGAGGTCTGGTTGATCGCCGATCGTTCAACGGTCGCGATATCCCAGAAGCGGAAGTCAGGGCTGCAACCCTCAACACGGCCGGTGAACATGTCCGCGAAGTCCGGTTTTATGGGTCAAGCTGTCGTTGTTAACACGGCCAGAACGGTTGAAAATGACCCGTTCCGGTCCCTCGAACCACGTTGGTGCTGAGAAATTTGGCCTCCGCCTCTGTCAAATGGCTGCCGTCACAACAACTTCTGGCAGGTCGCTTTATAATCTGCACTCAAGCATTCCTGAATTGTCATTTATCCGATACATTTTCCCCCATGAGTGCCGGTACTAAGCGTAAACTCGCGGCCATATTGGCCAGTGATGTCGTTGGCTATTCGCGACTGATGGAAGCTGACGAAGCAGGCACGCTCGCGTTGATGAAATCGCATCGTAGAGATCATTGGAAGCCGATGATCGATTTGCATGAAGGGCGGATCGTCGGAACTGTCGGGGACAGTCTACTGGTTGAGTTCGCCAGTGCGGTTAGTGCTGTCGAGAGCGCTATTGCTGTCCAACTGGGTATGGCAAAGCGTAATGCAGAGCTGCCTCCGACAGGCAAATGCAGCTTCGCGTGGGCGTAAATATCGGTGAGGTCATCGTTGACGAGGGCGACATTTTTGGTGAGGGGGTAAATATTGCAGCAAGACTGGAGGCAGTCTGTGAGCCGGGCGGAATTGCAATCTCTGATAACGTCCATGAACAGGTTATGGGCAAGCTCACCGGTCATTTTCATGACGCAGGACTGCACGACGTCAAAAATATCTCGCGCCCGATAAAGGTCTGGCGGTGGGCCGATGATGCTTCAGCCAGTGGTGCAAATGTAACCGGCGTAGACCCGAAGGCAGAAATCTCGGTCAAACCTTCGATTGCGGTTTTGCCGTTTAAGAATATGTCAGGCGATCCCGATCAGGAGTTCATCGCAGATGGTGTGGCCGAGGATATCATCACCGCACTGTCGCGATATCGCTGGCTGACAACGAT
>JBPCWA010000586.1:0-3126 GCA_051009975.1 Hyphomicrobiaceae bacterium | reverse complement strand
CGCATCGATCATTGACTTACAGGCAAGTGAAATTTGGCAATCTTTTCAATTGGATTGCATCCATGGCCTTCAATGCGTCTAATTTCATCCACCACAACTGAAATGGTGGGCCAGCCGGCTGCGGCTGTCTTTGATCCAGAACACTGAACTGCAGCGGCGGGACACGAGCCTTGTTCGGACTAGAACGTGTATCTCCTATGTCCGCGTTCTGCGGGGAGATCGGAGAAACGCAATCAGAATGAATGCAGTCCAATACATTGTCAGACTGTAAGTCACAGCCGGCACGACCGCGAGACCGCCGTCGAAGAGCAAGGTCGAAACCGTTATTGCCAACGCCCCGCCCTGAATACCGCATTCGATAGAGATTGCTGCGCGCTGACGCGGGCCCGAGGCGAAGTTCTTTGCGACAACATAGGCCAACAGCAACATCACCACGTTTAGCGTCAATGTAATCAGACCACATTGGGCAAAGTAAATTACGAGGTTATCTCTTTCGCTGTAGATGGCCGCAGCCAAGACCAAGACAAAGAGCAATGCTGAAGCTCTAAATGCAAACGGTTCAATGTGGATAGCCCAACTCTTCGCGAAAAGTCGTAGTGATATCCCAAGTATGACCGGGACGGTGACCATCACGAACAACTTCAAGGCAATGCCGCCGAGGGAGACAGGCACGGCGACTTCGCGGGCGAACAAATATGCATAAGACAAGACGACAATCGGCGGGACAGTGAAAATACACAGCAAACTCGTAATCGCGGTCAGGGAAATCGAAAGGGCAACATCGCCGCGTGCCATTGCAGTCAATAGATTTGAAGTAGCGCCTCCCGGCGCGGCGGCGAGGATCATGACCCCGAGTGCAAGCTCAGCAGGCATTGGCCATATGGATACGAGCAATAGAGCTACGGCCGGCAACAGGGCAATCTGGCAAGTCAGACCAACAACCAAATCCGTGGGTTGCTTCACGACACGAAGGAAGTCCGCAGGCGCAAGTCCCAGACCAAGCGAGAACATAATAAATGCCAACGCAACAGGTAGGATTACGTCGACAATTACGCCCACTGCATTGCAACCTATTTAAGTAAATACGCGAGCCTAACCGCGGTTCAAATTAACCTGCATTCACCGTTCCAGCCGTGATCAGAGGCTGTAGAACCTGACGTACCTTCGATACGATTGCAAGTCGCGGTCTATTCGGTATCTCTGGATGGTTTCGGAAATCTCGGCATAAGTCAGGGGAGTGCTTCCGGAGATGGAATGTAAAGTGCCCGCACCAGGTATGTCGATGCATGATTGCGCTTCACGCCTGCGCTTTGGGCGGTGCAAGCACTTGGCTCAAAACCGGCTCCTCAGTCTGGCTTGTGGCGCCGACCTGACTGAGAATTTGGGCGATTGCAAAGCCCCGCAACGCTGGGGTTTGGAGCTTGCCGTTTTCCACCATGAAGACGGTGTTCTTGACCTCGATGCTGTGGAGACATTCGAACAATTCGCTTTGCCGCGCGTGGGTCGCCTGGAACGCTGCTGAGCGGAACATGGTGGCCACCGCGGTACGGTTGCAACCGGCCACAATCACGGCCGCATGGTACCGGAGGCCTTCCGGATGCTCGTGAGACAGCCCGACGGACGGCCAGACGTTTTCGTTGTAGGGCGCGAAGACCATAGTCTTAGTCTCTACGATGTCGTTATTCCGCGTAATTGCCCCCACCAACTCTTTCTGGATGAAATCAGCAAAGGCGTCCTTAGGCGCTCCAATTCGAGGTCTGATTAGTGCGATGATGCGCGTTTCCGATCTATGCAGATCCGCTGTGCAAGGTGTAAGTTCCTGACGATGCCAAACCGAGCCGTTGGGTCGGGTAAAATATGCCAGGCCGCGCCTCAGGAAATTCTGTTCATCGTTCAGAACTGACTCCATAAGCGGCGAGGGGGCGAACGCGGACGTGTTCAGGACCGTGGCCTCTGCGATCCCGTCTGGCCGCCAGGCGGCTGGGAAACTGGTCTGTACGCCGTCCAGCTGCGGCCAGCACCCGGTCCGCTCGACGTCGAGCATGTGCGTTCTGTACTGGTGGATGCCCCCGCTGCGGCACACGAGAGTTGCATGAGGATTGGTCCAGTACTCCAGAGCCAGCTCGCCCGGCAATTGGTCCCGCCAAAACACAATGTAGCAAAGTGCGGTCTGCCCAGGTGTCCACTCGAAGTCTATCGACGGATATACCATTATTTCGGCCGCTCTAAATACAGCTCATCGGCAGGGCGAAACCTGAATGCCGGCGGGCAGACGGACGTTGCGTGCCAGTTTCAACCATTTCCTTCGCATTCACCCCGTATAGGCTCTAGTCGGCACTCCGCTCAGTTAATCCAAACTGCTTCATCCGCCAGACGAGCTGATCCAACCGATCCTGACCAAAGAACGGTTCGCCTTGAAAATCGAACAGTGGCACGCCGTAATGCCCGCACACGTTCGTCAAATGCATTTCGTGGTTTCGTTTGATGATCTCATCGTACTTGTCGGGGTTGTCCGCCATGTCCTTGAGCGTCGCGTCGGCGTCGATCCCGGCGCGCTCGATCGCGTCGCGCAGGTGTGTTCCCTGGTCCCACCCGATCGTGGTTCCATTCCACAGCATTCGGCTTACCTGGTTCAGATAGTCCCAGCCCTTGCCCATCTCGGCCGCTGCGGCTGCGGCATGAGTGATCGTCCTGATCAAATCCTGCTCTTCGAGCGGGAGGATCTTGCCCCAATCCTCCTCTTGCCTGATGGGATCCGGGTTCGGCCACGCAAACGGGACGCTGCGGAACGCCGCCGACCGAGGGGCATCGAGGTCTTGGTAAGGCCCGCGGTACTCCATGCGGTGCGCGGCATCGAACCAGTCCGGATTCCAGAAAGCGAGGGGCCAGACCGGACGAAGGATCAGCTCCATGTTGTACTTCTTTTGGATCTCGATGCAGCGATCAAGCGATACGTAGCAGTACGGGCTGCGCATCGACCAGAACACGTTGACCGTCGCGATTGGAACCTCTGTTTTGTTAGACATTTCATATGTCCCGTTAATAGGCGCGGCCGTGCGGTCCGCCCCTACTTGTCCTGTGAATGGACGTGATGCAGCCACGAAGCCATTGGCAGCGGGTCAGCCT
>JBPCWA010000585.1:0-16172 GCA_051009975.1 Hyphomicrobiaceae bacterium | reverse complement strand
GTCTGGAACCATCGGCGAGTATCTGGGTGACTACGGTCCAACATGGATCTGGCCGGAATTCCAACCGACCGTAGCACGTTGGCTCACGAAGCTGAAGCTCGAGACCTTTGCGCAGTTTGACGATGGTCAGACCGTCGTGGAACTGAGTTCGAGCCAATCAGCAGTCGTTGCTGATTGGCCGGGACAAACGGGCAGTCTGAGAATTCTTGGCGGCACGCATATTCTTGTAGAGCGCATCGCAGCAATGTTGCCAGCGCGGGTCGTGCGGACGAACGCCCACGTTAGGCAAATTGCGATTGAGGACGACGGCATCACCGTCACGATTGGCCACACCGAGAAGGCTGTATTGCGTGCGTGCCAAGTGGTGGTCGCCTTACCTCCACGAATTGCGGCTACGACAATCGACTGGTTACCTGCGCTGCCGACGACGTTGAACCGAGCGTTGAACGACCTTCCGACTTGGATGGCGCCGCATGCCAAGGCACTTGTGATCTATGATAGGCCATTTTGGCGATCGCGGGGATTGTCCGGCCGAATAACCAGTCGCGTCGGGCCGCTGATGGAAGTTCACGACCATTCAAGTCGAGATGGACGGAAAGCAGCGCTATTCGGCTTCGTCGGATGGCCGCACAATGTTCGAATCAAACTGGGGGCGCAGCTCGAACATCACATCGTTGAGCAACTTAGACGTTGCTTTGGAGCACCCGCCCCGAGCCCCAAAGAATTTCACCTCACAGATTGGGCTCTAGATCCTTTGGTGGCCACACCATCAGATCTCATCAATTGCGGCGATCATCCTCAAGTCGGGCCAGAAATCGTCCGACAGGCGCACCGAGGCCAGGTCTGGTTTGCGGCAGCTGAAACCGCCTCGGAAAACCCCGGCCTTATCGCAGGCGCTTTGAGTGCAGCTGAACGCGTCGCGATGGCCATCGGCGAGGCCCAGCAAAGTACAAGTGCTTAGAGCGGAGGCCGCTCTCCAAGTCATTGACAGGACCGAGCGACATCGAAGAAGCATCAGACGCCGGATTGATAGTCGATAGTAATTTGCTAAGGTAGAACTTGCGGGCCGTCGTCATGCGTATGGCCTCGTTTATCGTCTGCCACACGGTGTGGATCGCACGTTTGTGCACTTTTTCGTTGGGGCAGCTACCTCTTGATAGTTCACTCTCGTCGAACGGTGATGTCCCAGGCTCGCGGAGGACGGTGGTATGGCCCAAATTGCTGAAGAGATTGAAAGAGCGGCGTTGGAGGACCTTCACGCTGCTGCAACACCGGAGATCAGACAAGAATTGGGCATCGCGGGCCCTCAGATTGGATCGGCCTTTGTCTCAATCGCAAGAAAACTTCCGGCTACTGCAATCGTGATAAATCGGGCAATTGGATTGGGTCTTTCGATACCTGAGACAGAAAAGACCGTCAGTGAAATTGTGGAGGCATTCCGATCAGCGGATGTCAAACGTTACTTTGTCCAAATTCACCCCGAAGGGCAACCGAATGAGCTTGAACATTGGTTGATATCTTCTGGCCTTCAGAAGGCGCGTGGTTGGCAGAAATTCTCGCGTGGGAGGGAGAGCCTTCCTGAGCTGAAGACAACTGCCCTATCAGTCCGGGAGATTGCGCACTGCGATGCCGAAGCGAGTGCGGCGATTGTGTGCGACGCCTTCGATCTTGGCGAAGCTGCGCGGCCTTGGCTCCAGACACTTCCCGGTCGAGAGCGATGGCATGTCTTTATGAGTTTTGATGGCGACAGGCCTGCGGGAACAGGAGCGCTCTTCATCGATGGCGATTTTGCTTGGACCGATTTCGGTGCGACCGCTCCAGCATATCGAGGACGAGGCAGTCAGTCTGCGCTTTTACGTCTCCGCGTCGAACATGCGCTGGATCATGGTTGCAAGCAGGTATTCACGTGTACTGGCGAAGCGGTTCCCGGGGACCCCCAGCATTCATACTCCAACATTCTCAGGTGCGGATTCAAGGAAGATTATGTGCGATCGAATTATTCACCGCCATCGCCAAAAGGGACTTAGCAGTGCGCCAAGCTGGCATTTGCGCGATCGCTCTGTCGCGGTCAATAACCCTTTCACTTGGGATCGCCGCGGCAGTTCGAAGTTCGATCAACTTGTTTTTCCTGGGTCCTTTTCTCTCCCGGACTGAGGCTTCTCAGCTGCCTTGCGCACTTCGTCCTTGACGTGCTGAACTTCAGCCATTTCGCCTAGTCTGTAGGCTCCCCAGGTCGCGATCGGTAGCGCAATCATGTTAAAGACAAGAACCGCAGGAACGAGACTGGCAGCCAGATTGATTTGGCCCATGAACTGCAATAGGGCCAGCCCGTTCAGCAAGATCGCAATGAAACTGCAAGTCCAGCCAATTGTGCTCGTGCTTGGCAAGTCCATCTCCTTGAGTGGGGAGTTGAGGGATTCGCAACTGGAACACCTCAGATCTTCGATTGCATGTAACTTACCGAAGCGTATTTGCCAAGTGATTGCGCCCAGTGATCTTGTAATGATAGCTCTCGGACACAGTCGACCAGAATTGACACGAGTTGTTGGAGTGTCGGCTAAGCCTGGGCCGAGGGCCTCTTTGTCCGCAAGATCGAAGACAAGACGGTGGCTAAGCATGCCTGCAGTTGCCTCGCCCCACTATGAACAAAACGCTCGAGATTTCCTTTAGCCTCGCTGAGACGCACACATATACTGGTGTCTCCTCCTGACGAGTGTCGTCGTCGGTACACTCTTGACGGCAATGATTCCGTGCACAGCATGCTAGAGGCTCCTAAGCTTGGATCTGTTGGTTCCTCAATGTGGATTTCGTGTCTGGCGCGAGGCTATCGCCGGCAAGCACTGCAAAGAATGATCGCGTTGGCTGAGCTGTGGAACAAATGGATAGGTAGAGTATTGGCTTCGAGTTAAGGTCGGAAACTGCATGTCTCTTTTGCGGACACAGAGCGGAACGGCTCATTGTGACTAGACGCCTGAAGCCGCCTTGCGACATTCAGCGGGTGGGAAGACGTTGGCGACGCTTGTCTCCGAGTTTTCCGACCTGTCACTCGACCGTCACAATGGGCTAGCTAACTAGGAAATCTGGTGGCGTTGTGCCACGCCTTTCAGCAGACTTTTGGCCAAGTATAGTCGCGCAACAGTAGAAAAAGCGGAGGGCAGATGCCTGCAATAGTGATGATCGTAGTAAGAGGATTGCTGGCAGGCGTGGTCATCGCGATCGCCCCCGCCCAGGCTCAAGATGTGGCTGACCGGATTTGGCGTAATGGGCCGATACTGACTATGAATGACGCGGCGATGCGCGCCGACTCTGTCGCCATCAAGGACGGTAGAATTTTGGCTGTCGGATCCGATTCCGACGTCATGAAATTGAGAGGCGTGAGTACCGACGTCATCGATCTCGGTGGTCGGACAATGGTTCCGGGCTTCGTCGACAGCCACGGCCACGTCGTTTTCGGTGGCTTGCAGTCGCTCTCGGCCAATCTACTTGCACCGCCCGACGGTGGGGTCAGCGATATTGCTTCTCTGCAGAAGACATTGCGGGCTTGGGTAGCAGCAAATGCTGACGTCATCAAGAAAGTTAACCTTATCATCGGCTTTGGCTATGACGACGCGCAGCTGGCGGAACTCCGGCATCCCACGCGGCAGGAGCTGGATGAGGTTTCAAAAGACGTTCCCATCGTCATTGTCCATCAATCCGGGCACCTGGGCGTCGCAAATTCAAAGGCACTGGAATCTGCCAAGATCGATGCATCCTCCAAGAACCCTCCGGGCGGAATAATTCGGCGCGATCAGAACGGTAAGCCAAATGGGGTTCTGGAGGAATATGCCTTCTTTGGGGCCTTCGTCCCGATGCTCAACAAGCTCGGATACGACGGCCTTTTGGCCTTTGCCAGCGCCGGGGCCAAACTCTGGGCCAGTTTCGGATATACAACTGGGCAGGATGGCAGATCTGCGCCAGGTATTGTGAAGGCACTGCGAGAGTTGGGCGCGTCAGGTGACCTGCCCATCGACGTGGTAGCATTCCCGGACGTGCTTGAGGCGCGTGAATTCATCGCTCAGAATACTTCGCGGAACTACATGAACCGTGTGCGGGTGGGAGGGTGCAAGCTTACGATTGATGGCTCACCGCAGGGCTTCACCGCGCTCCGCGACCGACCCTACTACAACCCGGTTGGAGATTATCCTCCGGGCTATATGGGCTATGCGGCTGTCACGATGAAGCAGACGCGCGACGCTGTGGACTGGTGCTATCAGAACAACGTCCAAATCATAACCCACGCTAATGGAGAAGGTGCATCCGATATGCTCATCGCGGCGATTGGTGCCGCGCAACGACGGTATGGGGCTGACGATCTTCGACCTGTCCTTGTTCATGGTCAATTCTTACGTGAGGATCAAGTCGACAGCTTTAAGCGACTTGGTGTGTTTCCCTCGCTATTCCCGATGCACACGTTTTACTGGGGGGACTGGCACCGAGATCATACCGTCGGCCCTGCCAACGCTGACAACATTTCACCTACGGGCTGGATTCGCCAGAGAGGTATGATGTTTGGCAGCCACCATGACGCGCCAGTGGCATTTCCCGATAGCATGCGCGTACTCGCTGCGACCGTCACCCGGCGAACTCGATCTAGAGATATCCTTGGTCCCCAACAACGCGTGGATGTGATCACCGCGCTTAAAGCAATGACGATATGGCCCGCCTGGCAGCATTTTGAAGAAGAAAACAAGGGATCGATCGAGGTTGGCAAACTCGCTGATTTGGTGATCCTTTCCCAGGATCCGACGGCCGTCGATCCCGAAACGTTGTCCGAGTTGAAGGTCACCGAGACCATCAAAGAAGGTGTGTCAATCTACCGAGCCGATGTGCGGAAGGGGGGGCTCCACTACCGACCAAGGTCAAACGGGTCTGATCCTTTTGCGCATTTTATGCGAACACTTGCATCGGCGCGTGACACGACTGGACAGAATCCTATGGTCTTTCCATTGTCGGTCCGCGCAAGACGACCGCACTCTAGCACTTGCATCGCAAAGACACTCAAAGACATCCTGACAGCTGGTCTTTGATAGGACTATCGTTAGGATTGGAAGGTAATCGGGCGATCATAGGCCCCGTGTCGCCATCAACCGTCGCGCCGACGGGAGGCCAGGTTGCGCCACGCTATTGATTGTCTGGCGGATGATACATTTAAACAGCTCGATATCTGTTCTTGGCAGTAGTCATCAGCGCATGAGCCTCGCTCACGACGCGTTGAACAACTTCGCGAGCCTGGGGGATATCTGAGATCAGGTCAACGGCCTCGCCGGCAATAACGGCTGCTGTTCGAAAATCGCCTTTGTTGCGAGCTTGGTTGTACCGCTCGTGTTCATCCGGTCGCTGCATCAGCTCAGTCTCGCGGCCTCGCCACTTCTCGGAGAAGTCATTGCTCAAAACGCGGCCCGTATAGGGCCGAGGCCAGACGTTGCCTCGCGCGATATCAAATAAAATGCTACGAATCGTCTGATCGCCGCCGGCTTGGACTATAGCATTTTTTGCGCCCGTGGGCCCGGCTGCCTCTTGCGTTGCGTAGAACCGAGTGCCCATTAAAACTCCATCAGCGCCAAGCATGAGAGCTGCCGCCAAGCTACGGCCATCTGCGACCCCGCCTGCTGCCACGACTGGCACATCTCGTGCGATATCGCAGACCGCCGGAACAAGACCGAAGGTGCCTCGCGATACCCCGTGTCCGCCTGCTTCGCCACCTTGCGCGACAAGTACGTCGGCACCCTTTTCAATGACTTCGCGAGCTTGGCCGACGCTTTGGATTTGGCAGATCACCAATGCGCCAGCGTTCTTGATCTTGTCCACGAAAGGCGAGATATCCCCGAAGGAGAGCATAATTGCCAACGGGCTTCGCTCGAGTGCAAGGTCGAGAAGTTCGGGTTGTTTTGCAAGGCTCCAGGTGATGAAACCAACTCCAATACGCGCATTTTTTGCAACATCAAGCTCGCGTTCGAGCCAGGACGCATCGCCGTAGCCGCCGCCAATCAAGCCAAGTCCGCCCGCTGCGCTGACGACCGACGCCAATCTACCGTCCGAAACTAAATCCATAGGGGCTAGCAAGACCGGGTGTTTCATACCAAGAAGTTCGGTCAGGCGGGTTTTGATCTGCATGATACGGTCCTTACAATCCATTACCGACGGATCGAGTAACCTATACAATCGCTCATCAGTATTTCATCCCAGTACTTGAGAAAGACGGGTGGTGCAAGAGCGGCATCCGTTAAGAAGCTATGGCATTGCATCATGCAAACGGCCACCACTCTGATCAGGTCAAGACATTTCAACAACCTCGCTTGAAAACTTTATTGTCAAGCAACTTGCCGCGCGCTCGCGACTAGTAGGAGCGTCTCCAATTTTAACAAACGTGAACTCGGACAAACCTGATTGCGCGTCATGAGTCGAGTTGATAATTGATGCTTCAGCCGACGATCGATTGGAAGCAACGAGGAATTTTTCTTGCGCTTTCGAGCCCGCAAAGTCTTTTAGCACAGGGTCATCAACGATGGTTGAACTGTATCGGCAGATCTGGATCAGAACGGCCAAAGAGCAATTGGTCTTAATACTCCTTTCTGTGGTCGTTGCCGTCCTGGCTGCGGTGCCACTTGACTATCAAAAGCGCATCGTAAATGGAATGACGGAAAGTGCGCAATGGACTGAACTCCTTCGCATGGGGCTCGAGATGTTCGGCGTTGTGCTTCTTAGCCTGGGGCTCAAAGGAGTTCTCGCATATCGCACTGGATTGCTGGCCGAAGATGTCGCGAGGCAAATCCGCCTCAACCGTTTCGATGCCGCAGTGAGATCGACCGATGGAAAGAGGGGGGTGGGACAAACGGGCACTTTGGCCAACATCGTCTCCAGTGAATCTGAGACCATGGGCAAGTTTGTTGGGACGGCGATATCCGAGCCGCTTCTGCAGTTGGGCACGTTGATTAGCGTCGTCGGCTATATCACGACAACCTCGCCAGGACTCGGGCTGGTCTTGGCCGGCATCATCATCCCGCAGATTTTGCTCGTTCTATTCACTCAGCCTAAAATCAACGCGCTTGTACGCAGCCGTGTAAGGGTCATGCGTGGCTCTGTCGATACCATTACTTCGACGTCGTTGCCGGAGGTGCAATCCGACGTCGCAAAGGATTTCGATAAGCTCTACGATATGCGCCGATGGACCTTTGTTTGGAAGCAGGCAACCAAGTTCATAACCGGCTCGCTCAACGGGCTCGGGCTATTCGTAGTCCTCGTTTATGGCGGTTGGAGCGTGACAACGGGTGCGACGGATGTGGGGACCGTCGTGGCCGCAGCGAGCGGGCTGGCTCGCATACAGCAACCTTGGCGCGAGCTGATTGCGTTCTATAGGAGTCTGAATGCAGCCTACGTGCAGTTTGACCTTCTTCGCGAGGTCGTCAAGAAGTGGGGGGCGTAGCAAGCGATGTATCTTTCAGATAGTCATTCGGCTTCAGTGGTTGCCGTTTGTGCAAGTGCAAGTCACTCGTTTTCTAAACCAAGATGCGAAACTGTTAGGTTGTTGGCTGGACTGGGCATCGAAGGCGACGCCCATCTTGGTGTAACAGTGAAGCACCGATCACGCGTGGCGCGGGATCCATCACAGCCCAACTTGCGGCAGGTGCACCTGCTTCAGGTGGAATTGTTCGACGAGCTTCTGCCGAAGGGATTTTCCCTCAAGCCGGGGCGCCTAGGAGAGAACATTACGACGCAAGGGCTTGATCTTCTCGGCTTGCCGCGTCGAACGAGACTCCAGATCGGTCAAGAGGCCATTGTCGAGGTAACCGGCCTGCGCAATCCGTGTCAACAGATCGATGCACTTCAGAGCGGACTCATGCAAGCCGTGCTGGAGCGAGATGAGAAGGGCGCATTAATAAGAAAGGCTGGAGTAATGGGTATCGTTGTCTCAGGGGGAGTTGTGAAGACCGGTGACAAGATCAGTGTTCTCATGCCGGATCCGCCCTATCTCAATCTGGAAGTAGTGTGAGCCGCTAGATTTAACGGCGAGACAGGCAGGATCGAATTCAACGGAGCCAGAGTAATGTGTTCCCCGCTGTGTTGGAGTATTTTGACAGAGGGATCTTGGAATCATATCGTTCGAATCAGGCATGGGCTTCATCCAAATGGTGCAGCTTCCGATTGTGTTGGCATTCGCATGGAGTGATTCCAGCTTAGAAAGGCGTAGTTGCGATCGACTCGCAAACCTATATTGCGAATTCGATTGGGTGACGACCCAACCATTCGCTTAGGCTTGGCTCGCCAAATAGCCATAGATCGTTTGATTCGCGCGCCCGATGCGTTCTTCCCAGCGCAAAAAGTATTAGAGTAAAGAGGAGTAACGTCGCGATGGAGTTCGGGATTACTTTCAAGGGTGTAGTTCGTCCAGAACGCGCGCGAGCGCTGGTACGTCAGGCAGAGAACGCTGGATTCACTTACTGCTGGTTCTATGACAGCCACATACTGTGGCGCGAGAGCTTTCCAGCAATTGCAATGTTAATTGAGCACACGACTAAAATGCGATTTGGTCCGTGTGTGACCAACCCAAATACGCGAGACTGGTCATTGGCGGCGAGCCTGTTCGCCTCGCTTGCACTTCAATCGGGGGGGCGTTTTGATATTGGAGTTGGCCGCGGCGACAGTGCTGTACGTGTTATGGGCAAAAAGCCTGCCAATCTCGCCCGCCTTGAAGAATTCGTGCATGTCGTCAAGTCACTTGTTCGCGGTGACGAGGCACAATACGAGGGGTGCCCAGCGCCAGTCCAGTTTCCATGGGCGGAAGGCTACGAGCTGCCAGTTTGGGTTGCCGCTTACGGGCCTATGGCTCTGAGATCTGCAGGACGGGTTGGCGACGGTCTGGTGCTGCAGCTTGCCGAACCATCAATTTGCAGATGGCTCGGCGATGCCGCGCTGGAGGCTGGTCGTAGCGAAGGGCGCGATATGACGAAATTCCAAATCATGGCTGCAGCGCCTGCTCATACTGGGCCGATTGAGGAAGGCCGTGAGAAAACGAAGTGGTTCCCTGCAATGGTGGGCAATCACGTGGCTGACATTGTCGAAAAATATGGCAAAGACACAGATCTCGTACCGGCCAGCCTGACCGCCTACATCGAAAAACGCCGTGGCTATGACTATTCAAAACATGGCCAGAGCGACAATCCCTATCTCGATTTTATTACGGATGACATTGTCGACGGATTCGCGGTCCTTGGCCATCCGGATGACCACATTGCCAAACTCAAGACCTTGGCCGAGGCCGGCATCACTCAGTTCAACATCTATCTCGACAACGGTGACGAAGAAAAGATTATCGCTGACTATGGGAACATCGTAGTTCCAGCGATGACAGCTTAGTGCGAGTGACGATCTGGGGGCGGGTGCTCATCGCGTCCACGGCATTCCGAGCCTTCGACAATTGGATGAGTGCGGTTTGGTTGAGGTGGACGCCGCGCCCGAACTCGAGCTTCCACGGCGTCCAATATAATATAAATCACGTGCGAATTAGCCGCCCAGTTGGCGCTGCAAGAAATCCGAGAACGCGTTCCAAGACTTCTTGTCTGCATATTCACGGTAGCGTTTCGATCCGAAGACCGTGAAGGCGTGGGGAGCCCCTGAATAGACCTCGATGTCGTAGGTCACTCCGGCGACTTCGAGTTCGTCTGCCAGCGCCGCCACATCGGCCATTTTGATCGCGGTATCGGCTCCGCCGTGGGCAACAAGTATTGGAGCCGTCGAATTTGGGTAGCTTTGGCCGCTGGGTGTTGACAAGCCCCCGTGGAACGTCGCGTATCCTTTGACGTTTTCTGCCTTCCCTGAGCGGGCTAACTCAAGGGTCGCCGCTCCGCCGAAACAGTATCCCATCACGACTGCAGGACCGTTTCCTAAGCGCCGCGCTTCCGAAAGCCCGGCCAGAATTAGTGTCCTCATCTTCTGTCGGTTTTTGTAGAGTTTGCCTGTTTCAGCTTTTTTCGCTTTCGTTGCGACGGGGCGATTGCCCTTGCCGTAAAGGTCGACGGCAAATGCGTCGTATCCCATGCTGGCCAGCATATCTGCGCGTTTGACCTCATAATCCGTAAGTCCATCCCAGTCATGGATAACCAGGACGATCCCTTTCGAGTTACCCTTAGCCTTTGCGTGATATCCTTCGTAATCTGCGCCATTCACGGCATATGTGATTTTGCTACCTGCATACGCTGTGGAAGCGAGGAGCGATATGAGAACTCCGACGACAATGATACGCAATTCTAGCTCCATAGAATGTTGAAAGGTTGGTGGTTGTATCTGGATCTCAATGTAGTCATCTACCCTTTCCCACGAGTATAGCGATTAGTCAAAGTCTGCGACGTGAGATGTAAATGAGAGATGAGAGGCCTATGAGCAAATTTTGGTTTGGTTCGCGATATGTCTACCATTGTTTCGTATTTGCAGTCTTCCTCTTGGCTTCGGGGGCGGTGACAGAAGCTGACGAAGCGAGACTCTGGGCTAAGATCAAGGATGGTGAAGCATTTGCGATCATTCGCCATGCGATGGCACCTGGCACTGGTGATCCAGAGAACTTCTCGGTTGCTGACTGTACCACGCAGCGCAATCTGTCGCAGAGAGGTCGCGAACAAGCTCGTAATATCGGCAGGCGGTTCCGTGCCAACAGCATAGTAGCCGCGGACATTTATTCGAGTGAATGGTGCCGTTGCATGGAGACGGCGAAGCTCCTTGCAATTGGGGAGGTCAGGACGCTGCCGGTAATGAATTCATTTTACGAGACGATGGAGCGGCGTGAGATCCAAACGCGGGCATTGAGACAGTGGCTGACGGAACATGGCGGCACCAAACCGCTCATTCTCGTAAGCCACCAAGTGAATATTCTAGCGTTAACGGGCCGCTCAACCGGTTCGGGCGAGGCTATCGTGGCGAAAATCGATACTTCCGGACAAGTGACCGTTCTTGGTTCGTTGGATTAGAAGGACGCCACGGTGCGACAAGCGCCTTTGGCCTCGTCACGCGCCACAGCGTTGTAGTTTGCTCGGATATTGGAGGATTTAATGTCGAGGTACTTGCCGTCAGCCTGCGGGCTGGCGTTGCGCTGCGCGCTGAGACGGACCGTTGTGCGAATATCAGCCCTTGTGCTGGCATCAACTCTTTTGGTGGACGCTGCCATCGTGGTGTCATTGGGATTTTCACGCACAGCCATTGCGGAGCCTGCTGCAACGTTCTTGAATGGGAGCACCGTTCCGCTCAGCAACCCCCATGACCTGAAACTATCACCGGATGGCAAGTACTTGTTCGTGTCCGACGTCGGAAACGATCGCATCGCTATACTTGACCCAGACACCTTGAAGTTCCAAGGCTCGTTTGGGTCGGATCACCAGTCGGGCACCCACGATATCGATTTCGACAGCCTGGGACGGGCCTATGTCGCCGATACGCACAACAACCGAGTCACGATTTACAAGATAGACGACTTGACCGCCGACCTCGTGGGTGAACTGAGTGCCGGGGTCCGAGGTCCCGAAGGAGTACTCCTTCATCCGAACGGTCGAATTTATGTCGCGGGCGCCTGGTCGGGCAATCTCGTGGCATATGAGGGAAGCAATGTCGTCAAAGAGCTTGACGGACTATCATCGCCACACGATGTGGAATTGGCACCAGGCGGCGACCTCTGGTTGTCCGATGCAGGCAATGATCGCATGCTTCTCCTGTCGCCGGATCTCAAGATCAAGCGCGAGCTAAAGGGGCCACCCTATAATTTCAAAGGTGTGCGCTATCAGGATGTTTTGGCAGATGGAACGGTGATTGCTGCGGACAAGAACAACCATCAGGTCAAGTTTATCGCAGCGGATGGGAAGCTAGTCCTAGTGCTCGGCGACGGCCAGTCGGGTATGGGGGCCAATCGATTTCGAACGCCGGAGGGTATCGAAGTCAGGGGCAATATATTGTGGATATCGGACTCCGGGAACAATCGCATCGTCAGATATAGGATCAATCTTCAGCGCCCCTGACCTGTCGCGCAATCAACATACCTAACTTTAGAGAGCCGGTTCTTAGGTTCTTTTCCATAGCGATTGATGCGGCTCTCCTTTTTTGGACAACCTCTCGCGGGAGGCCTCTGACACTCCCGTTTGTGGCAAGAGCGGCATCGAAATTTGCAATACTCTTCTCATGGTACCGACGGCCATCCCCGCTGTGGTCGATGAATTTTGCGACCTCTCACCCGAGTTTCGTCAGCCTCTCTACGCATTCAGGGAGAGTTTCAAGTGCGGACAAACTTGGATCCGTCTCACAAGCCAGCGGTTAGTGAAGTTCTCCTGGTCCTGAAAATATCTCGTGCATTGCCAACCGGCCGCCAGTAACAAGCGTACGTGTCAGCTCCCGGAACAGAACGTCCCTTTCCGCAATCTGCATGGCAACGTGCTGCAAGGTCACAACGTCAAAGCTGCGGTTTTCAAATGGAACCGAAAGTGCACTAGCGTAATATATCTTGACCTTATCCTCCAGTTTGACCCAATGCGTAAGCGCGACCGCAGTCTCGAAAAATTTCGACTGAGCTTAATGCCGATAACGTTCGCTCCGAATTGGTTCGCAAGTCGCCTTGCCGGCCCGCCAACGCCGCAGCCCACATCCATGACACGATGCCCCTCATCAATCTTGGCCAGTTGAGCCAACTCATCGGTAGCGGCAAGACCTCCCATATGGAGCATGTCGAAGCCGTGTAGATCATCAGCCGTGACTGACGCCAAATCAATATTCAAGTCTTGAAGGACTGCGATTGCCCCTTCCTAAGTTACAGTAAGGGACGACCAGTGATCGGTAACTTTCCTTGCTCAGTCAGACCCGATGGACTCTTTGGTTTCCGCATTTGTGACTCGCTACAACCTCATCGGAAATGTATCATTCCCCATCGCATATTAACCCTATGAATGTCTATTTCCGCTCTGCACGACGGGCCTTCATCACTCGGCGATGGGGCAGCGGACTTCGGATCACAGCTTGTTAAGGTGGCTTTCAGTTTTGCGAAAACCTTTATAAACCGGTAGTGGAAACTGGTTCTAGTCGGGTTGACCTTATTCGCTCTTGCGCCTCGAAAACCAATATTTATAACCGTGGAATTTAATTCTGCTAAAATTCACGAGTGATGCGACAACACTAATGTGTAATTTTGATATAAAAGATAAGACATAACAAGCTCTTGGTCTCGCCTTTGAATTTTCTAATCTTCGCCCGAATCTCCCGCGAATGTACAAGGCGTTGGACGTCAAGTCCGCATGGAAACGGAGAGAACCATGAAAACGATCGCTATGACAGTTGCAGTTGTTGGCCTTGCGCTCGGTGCGCTATCTCCTGCGTTTGCCGGTGACGAAAAGAAGTGTGAAGCCGGTACGAAGTGGGATCAAACTGCCAACCAGTGTGTAAAGGGTTAGTCGGAGCGCAACCGTCGCGATGACATTCGAAGTCGGGGGCATTCGTGTCGCCCGGCTTTCGCCCTGACGAGGTGAAGATAGTCAAACTGGATCGTTTGGTGCGTGAAAGACGCTTCGTATAAACGAGATTTTGGTGTGGCCTGCTTCTTTTCGATTGCGACAAGCTGCCCTGCCGTGTCCCAGTACTACAGGATCTCCTCGCTTGTCTCGGTAATTTCGATCAATTGTAGCCGAGCAAATGATGTCCGTAGTTCAATCTGTGTAGTAGATGATCTTAACTCACCATTGAACTCGATTTGACTATTTTGGTCCCGAATTGCATCCTGGAACGAGCGGCAAGGTCTTGGAAACATGGAGCTTAGTCCCGCCGGCAAAGTCCAATGGCAGCATTCTTACGTGGCCGGCGACAAGACATACTGTAATTATCTTGCCGAGACCGAAGATGCGGTCCGCAAGCACTGTGAACTCAGCGGCGTTCCGGCAATTCAGGTAACGGAAGTCAAGTCCGTTATCGCGCCAACCACCGCGAACGGCTGATCGTCTGCTCTGCGATTTCTTGTAGAGGCCGACGTCGCGCCTGTCAGCCAATCTCTTGTGGCTCTCGGGACCGCCGGGGCTATCCGTCTGACAGAGCGCAGGTAGACGTTGTTGGAGAAGCCCACTCTTCGCAGAGTCGCTGAAGATGGTATTCTTTGCTAGTCGTTTAGTCCGACCTGCGTTTGGACGCAGACGCTTGCAATGTGATATGCGGTGTCCTTGGTTCCGTTTATTGACAGCCAACCGCAGTCAGCGAAGGTCGCCGTTCGGATAATAGTGATCGAACATCTCTGAATTTTCTTGTGGTGCGGCAACTATCGTGGTTCGAACCCGAGTGCTTGCAGGTTAGTTGGGTTTGGCGAATTGGAAGAGCAAACTGAAGAGCAGGCTGTTGAACCAGGGGAGCATTGATGAAGGTTTAAGTTGTCCCGGGGGATAGGTTGAATGCCTGTTTTTGAATTACTTAGCACAGTTGGCAATGGGCGGGATCAGCGATCACATCAGGTGCGAAGGTTTTCAGAGACATGCGCGCGCCGTCGTATCATTATGGTTGCTAACGAGCCACAATTTCGCGCCTGTTTACAATGACGCTGTCCCAAACCTTGGTGTTGGGGACAATGATGGTCTGGCCGTCTTCGGAGCGGATGACTGTCGAAACGATGCTCACATTTTTGACTTTGCCCGACACGCCTGAAACAGTCACTTCGTCGCCCACATCAAATGGCCTGCTGATCATCAACAGAAGTCCACTAGCTAAATTGCTCAACGTACTTTGCGTGGCGAAGGCAATGACGAAACTCGCTCCCCCAAAAGCTGCAAGGAGTGGCGTCACATTGATTCCATTCATCGAAATTGCGAGCAAAATACTCACAAACAGTATCAGCCAGTAAACAAACCTGGATAGGAAGTCTCGGAGCAAGCTCGAAATTCCACGGGCCCTGGAAATTAGGTAGCGCGCAAGCGCGCTTGCCGCGCTAGCCGCAACTACAGCCGCCAGAAGTGATAAGACCAGAGACATGAAGGTTTTTCCGACCTCTACTCCACCTTCTGGGGACTTTATCCATTGAAGTACCATTTCGTTCACGGTCTTCGGATCGGTTATCTCAAACTCCTTGCGGACCACCGCTTTCGTGTACATTCGGTACTCGGAAATCTCTTCGGGTTTCGCTCCTTTTGCCTCCAACTCCTCAATGAGGTTGGCGAATTTTCGAAACAAGCGCTGGCGATGTTCCACAGTTTCTTTGATTTGGGTCTCGATGCCTTGCCGTTCTGTCTCGTTTGCGCGCGCTAGTTCGATACTTAACAATGTCAATTTCTGAACATCGCTTTGCGCAATCTTTAGCCAGTTTTTTCCAAGCTCGGAGAGCTCTGTTCGCGTTAGTGGAATGATGCGTTGGGCAAATTCCTTGGCCGGCATTTTGTGATCGGCAAGGAAAGCGACGTCAATTGCAGAGGAATCGGCTGCAACGGGCGCTTCCTGAGCATTTCCGATCTCGACATAGGTCGATAGAAATGAGGCAAACAACAGTGCCAATGTCGGGAACAGATTGCGCTGCCAGTGGTTAGAGATCTGCCGCGGTCGAGACATGAGACGAGCCAAGAAAATTCTCCCCAGGCAGTTGAAAGCTCGACCGCGAAGGGGCGCGCGCGGAACTTTCGGTTCAACGATGACCGTCTCGTGCGTGTCAATCAATGCGTCGATGGCTCGCATCGAAAATAATTGTTTTGCTGCACTGCGCGGCAGGTTAGTTACGATACCCAATAGGTTTAAGGGTCCAAGTAAGCGTGAGTACTGTCGAGTTCGCCGCAACAGTCTAAGACAATCTTGATCCGCTGGGCAATGTGACGGGGTATTTCATCCGGTTGAATTGGGGCGTTAGCTGCTCAATCAATGACCACCCGCAGGATAAGTTAACCTCAATTCGCTTATTAGGCCTTGAGCCCCAAATGGTTCGAAAGGAACCGAGGCCGATTGATCCGGACCGGCGAGTTGGTCGTTTATAAGTCAGTAAGATCGAGTAACGAGGTTGAGCAATGAGATCCCGCCACATCACACTGACACTCGCCGAAATTTTGGAGAAGCAATCAGCTATCCTTTACGGGCAGGGTATGGGCTCTGAAGCTGTCGCGGTCAGCGCCGAGGCGAAGCAACTCAAGCTGCTAGCGCAACTGGGTCGGTAG
>JBPCWA010000584.1:0-7892 GCA_051009975.1 Hyphomicrobiaceae bacterium | reverse complement strand
TCAAGCAGATCGCCAACATTCTCGTCTTCCTCGGTTTGATCGGCACCGTCGTGGGTTTCATCATCGCGCTGTCCGGTATCGACGCCAAGTCGGCTACCGATACCAGTAATATCGCCGGTATGATCGGAAGGCTGATCTCCGGCATGTCGATCGCCCTTTACACGACGCTTTTGGGTGCCGTTCTCAATCTCTGGCTCACCGTCAACTACCGTATGCTCGCGACCGGGACCGTCAATCTGCTGGGTGCGATCGTCGAAATCGGGGAGTCGAAGCGGCATGGATGAACTCGACGAATTCGATGATGTCGGATCGGATACCGTATTTCGCGACGTGATCCTCTTGGCGCTCATTGGATTTGTCGCCATGGTCGTCATGCTGCTGCCGCACATCAATGAGGCTGAGGTTGAAGCGCAAGACCACAAGGCGCCGGGCAACGTCATCATCGAAATGCACTGGCCTGTTGAGAAACCCTATGATGTGGATCTCTGGGTGCGCGGCCCTGAAGGCGACGCCGTCGGCTTTTGGAACAAGGGCAACGAAACATTCAATCTGCTACGCGATGACCTCGGCGTCGAAGGTGATGCGACCGAGCTGAACTACGAGGTCTCCTACAGTCGTGGCATTCCTGCCGGCGAGTATACCGTCAATGCGCATATGTACGGTTACATCCCGCCCGGGACGATCATCCCTGTGAAGGTTGTCGTCAGCGTCCGGACCAAGTTTGAAGCCACACGGCAGCTGCTGCAAAGCAGCGTTGTTCTCACCCGGCACAACCAGGAACGCACGATCTTTTCGTTTCGTCTGACCAAACATGGCGAGCTCGTCGAAGACAGCGTTTCAACGCTTTACCGGCCTTTGATCACGGGCGGTGCCAGCAAATAGCGGCGCGCGAACTTGAGGAGTAATGTCCTATGGACGTGATGTTCTATCTATTCTTCGGCACGGTAGCGGGAATGATGACGCTCGCCAGCATTGCCATCTGGTCGCCTCGTCGCGTCTGGATCCGGACCGTCGCCTTGGCCATTGGGCTTGGCATGCTGCCCCTCGGTTATATGTCGTTGGCGCAGCTGCTCTCGAAACCAAAACCGAAGCAGCTGGCCTGGTTTGAGAGGAATGTCGCCCGAGCTCACATCCTGGGGATCAGTTTTGCAGAAGGCAAGGCAATCTATCTTTGGATGCGACTGCCGGGCTCGATCGAACCGCGCTACTACAGCTTTCCCTGGAGCCAGAAGATTGCTGAATCTCTCCAAGACGAGATGGAAGCGGCTTCCAAGCAGAACGGCAAGTTGATGGTCATCAAGCCATTCGCCAATGAGATCTTCGAACAGCAAGGTGGCCTCAACACCAAGATCGTACCACCGCCGGTGCTGCCGATGAAGCCGCCACGGATTCCGGGCGAGGCTTACAATCCTCGTTCAACCGATATCTGATTTGGGCCGGATGCTCTTGCCGCACGAAATCGGCCAGTGCCAAACGCGATTCAAACGCGCGCAGAGCGCCAGTCGAGGTGGATCTGCCATAACAAATTCACTAGCCGTGCGCCGGAATTTTGCGCCATGATCGAAGGCGAAGGAATGGTGCTCGCACCCGGCTGCTATGACGGCATCCCCGCGACGCTCATCGGCAACGCCGGCTTCGACGCGGCCTACATTACCCGCGCTGGAACCTCGATGTCTCGCGGCGGGCTACCAGACTACGGTCTGATGACCATGACCGAGATGGTCGCCAACGCCAGCATGATTTCCGACGCCGCGAAAATTCTCGTCGTCGCAGACGCTGACACCGGTTATGGCAATGAGTTGAACCACACGCACAATCAAGGAATATGAGACGGCCGGAATGGCGGCCATTCGCATTGAGGATCAGGGTTTTCCGAAGAAATGCGGTCACCTTGATGATAAAGAACTCATCCCGCTTTCCGAGTACATCGCAAAAATCCGCGCAGCGGTCAGCGCCAAAACTAATCCGAACTTCATGCTGATTGCGCGAACCGACGCGCGCGCCAAACTCGGCATCGAGGAAGCAATCAACCGCGCCAATGCTGCACTGGAAGCCGGCGCTGACATCGCGTTCGTCGAAGCGCCTCAAGCAATGGATGAACTCAAGGCCGTGACAGCGCAAGTCAACGGGCCATGCCTGCACAACTACGTCGAGGGCGGCAAGACACCAGATCTCACCTTGGACGAGGCGCGCGAGTTAGGCTTCAAGATTGCCATTATACCAGGCATGCTGATGCGCAGTGTGATCATGACGTGCGAGAGCCTGCTGTCGGATCTCGAGCAGCATAACAAGCTGCCGGATCCCAGCGAAGGCATCGGTGTTCGTGAAGTCTTTGCCCGTTTTGATACGGACTACTGGGACGACATCCGAGTGAAGTTTGCCGATCCGGAACTGGCTGAAGCGGCCGAGTAGTCTCAGTCTGGGTAGGCGATAAAGACAGGACAATCCGAATGGCATGCACAGAAGGCCATGGCCGCGCCGCTTTGATCACCGGCGCCGGTCAGAACATCGGTCGTGCCATCGCATTGCGGCTGGCAGCCGATGGTTTCGATATCGCGATCAACGGCCGTTTCAAGAAAGACCAATGCGACGCGGTAGCGGCGGAGATTGAAGGCATGGGCCGCAAGTCGGTCGTGGCCATGGGTGACATTGGCACACCGGACTTTGCCAAGCGTGTCGCGAATGATGCTATGGTCGCATTGGGTAGCATCGATGTTCTCGTGACCAACGCCGCGATCCGCCCGCACAAACCGTTTCTCGAGATTGACGCTGCGGAATGGCACGAGTTGCTCAACGTCAATTTCAACTCGACGTTCTGGTTGGCGCAACGTTGCCTACCCGGCATGATCGAGAGAGGCTGGGGCCGAATCATCAACTTCGCCGGTATGAACGCCATGAATGGTTACAATGGTCGTGCGCATGTCTCGGCGTCAAAACATGCAGCCTGGGGATTGACCAAATCTCTGGCGAAGGAGTTCTGCCCGAAGGGCATCACTGCAAACATCATCTCTCCGGGCCCGATAAGGTCTGAGCATGACGATCCGGCCATGACCGCACAGATCAATGAACAGGCATCGAAAATTCCGGTCGGCCGCCTCGGGGAACCATCGGAAGTGGCAGCAGTCGTATCAATGCTGGCGTTCGACGCTGGCGCCTTCGTCAACGGCGGACGCATTGCTGAGCGAGAGCTCTCGACGGCGTCACCGACCGAAACACCAGCAACAAAAAAAGCCCGGGTTCGCGACCCGGGCTTTCTCTTATCCAATCTATCCACTCGGCCGCTATTGCGACCTGAGCCTCGGATCCAATGAGTCTCGTATAGCGTCGCCGAACATGTTGAACCCGAACACCGCCAAGGTGATGGCGAAGCCTGGCCAGATGGCAACCCACGGTGCGCTTTCAATGTAGTCCTGAGCATTGCGCAGCATCAGTCCCCAAGCCGGTGTTGGCTCCTGCACGCCAAGGCCGAGGAAGGACAGCGACGCTTCGAGCAGGATCGCCTGACCAACCGCAGCTGTCAGCATGATCAGGTACGGTGCCATGACGTTCGGCACCATGTGGCGCATAATGATACGCGTGTTGGAGAAGCCGTTGGCGCGTGCCGCATCGATGTACGGGATTTCACGAATCGCCAGAGCTGACGACCGCACAACCCTTGCGCAGCGCGGAATGAACGGCAGCGTAATCGCCGCGATCACGTTGTGTGTTGCGGTACCTAAGATTGAAACGATCGCCAGCGCCAGGATGATGATCGGGAACGCCATGAAGATGTCCATGATGCGCTGAAAGATTAGGTCGAAACGGCCGCCGAAATAGGCGCTCGCAACACCCAGCACCAGGCCGATCGTCGAACCGATAAAAGCAGACGTTAGACCAACGAACAGTGCTGTCCTGGCGCCGTACATAATGCGTGTCAGTACATCGCGTCCGAATTCGTCCGTACCAAGGAAGTGATCTGCCCCCGGGCCAATCAGCATGGTCTCGAAGGAGTTGGCCTCGGGATCAAGCGTACTCAGATATGGCGCGAAGATTGCGACCAAGATCATGACGAAAACGACCAAGAGGCCGGCTGAGCCCAGTGGTTGTTTGCGCAGAAAGCGCATGAACTGCTTGAAGGTGCTGGAGCGATCGCGGAGGTCTTCAAGTTGATCTATTTTGTTGTCAACCGTAGCCATTGAACCATTCCTCAGCTGTAACGAATACGCGGGTCGAGCCATGCGTACATTACGTCAACTACGAAGTTGGTAAATACGAAGATGGCTACGACGAGCATAACGAGATACTGGGTCATGGCGTAGTCGTTGTTCGTCACCGAGTCGACGAACAGTCGGCCGAGACCGTTGAGATTGAAGACCTGCTCGGTCACAACCAGTCCGCCCATCAGGAATGCGAATTCGATTCCAATCACCGTGACGACCGGGAGAAGCGCATTGCTCAGGGCATGGCGGTTGATGATGACCTTCTCAAGCAGGCCTTTGGCGCGTGCCGTGCGCACATAATCTTCTCGCAGCACCTCCAGCAATGACGACCGTGTCATCCGCGTCGCCACCGCGGAGTATCGATATCCGGTCGCGACTGCGGGCCAGATCAACTGTGACAGGTTGTGCCATGGATCCTCGGAGAACGATCGAAACTGAATGGGCGGCATCCAGGCCGTTCCGAACCAGGATTGTGTAAAGGCCAGCAGGCCCAGAATTATGAGTATGCCCAGCCAGAATGATGGGATGGCAATGCCTGCAATTGAGAATGTCCTGACAACGTAGTCGATCCAGGTGTTCTGGTAGACCGCCGACAGGGTACCGAGCGGCAGTGCGATAATCACCGAGGTCACCGTCGCCATAATCGCGACCTGAAGTGAGAGCTCGAAGCGCAGTCCGATCTCTTGCACGATCGGGCGTCCTGTCCACATCGAGTTCCCGAAGTCAAAGGTAACCATTCCAACGACAAAATCCCAAAACTGTATCAGGATGTGTTGATCAAGCCCTAATTCTCTTCGGCAAAGGTCAAGTTGTTCCTGGCTCACTTGGGCGCCGGTTCCAGCGAGACGCAGCTCGCAGACGTCGCCTGGAATTGCTCTGAGCAGAAAGAAGATAAAGATAGCCGCCCCGATCAGCGTCGGGATCATAAGCAACACTCGCTTGGTGATGTATTGCAGCATCTTGTACGCGAAGCCTCTCGGTGATGATTATCTGTATCGACGGCTCCGCCGTCCACCAGTTCAGGTGTCAGAAGTTAAGACGGTGAAAGCTTCCCGGGAGCGAGAGAGCCCCCGGGAAACAAGTGACGTTTACTTGTCCAACCAAACGTTATCGAGGTGCTGGTTCAAGTAGTGTGATGGTGAGATCTTCCAGCCCTTCACGTACGAGCGGTAGACGTTGATCTTGTACCACCACAGCGTTGTGATCATGTGGGCCTGGGTCTGGAGCGCCTGAATTTCATACTCGCGCATGATCTTCTTCTGCTCTTCGATTGAGCCGGAACGCAGCATCTTGTCGTAGAGCTCATCCAGCTTTGGGTCCTTGCAGTTGGTGTAGTTGGATCCTGTACCACAGAGGAACTTGGAGACATCGGCAATCGGGTTCACAACGGCCTGGCAGTTGGCATCCGATGCCACATCAAAGTCTCTGGTCTGGCGCCTGCGCGACATCCAAACACCGGTCGGAACGGCTTCCTGCTTGGCACTAACCCCGATCTTCTTCCATTGGTCGATGGCCCAGGTGCCAACTACCTTGTAGGGCTGATCAACAGCGCGGTTGGTCAGGGTAAACTTCAGGTTTGGATGCCCTGCTTCGGCGAGAAGCTTCTTGGCCAGTTCGCGAGACTTTTTGATGTCTTTCCAATAACCTTCCGTCTTTTCGAGTTCTGCGTTTGATGTCGCCAGCGGATGGCCAGGGAACGCAACACCACCAACCGTCTTCACGATGGCAATCCGTGAGAGGTATTTCGAGCCACCCCAGCGATCCAATGCGAGATTCAGGGCACGGCGAACGCGTGGATCATCGAACGGCTTGGTGAGCTGGTTAGGTGTCATGAATAGCGAGCAGTTCCAGTCGCCTTCCTGCACATTAACCTGATCGCCTAGCGCGCGCTTGAGGTCATCGCGAGCCTTCGGTGGGAAGCCACGGAACTCGATTGAAGCCCGGTCACCACGGATCGCTTGCAGACGAAGAGCCATCTTCGGCGCAGAGATTGAAGTGAAGCCATCGATGTAAGGCTTACCCTTGTGGTGATAGTCGGCGTACTTCTTGCCTTTCACAAACGCACCTGGTTGGTGCTCAACGAAGCTGAAGGCGCCTGTGCCGTTGATGTTCTTTTTGTGCCAGGCGTAGCCGTGCGTATCGAGGTCCTTCTTCGAATAAACGAAGTTGAACGGCATGGCGACGGCCGGCATGAAGGCACCGGACGGGAACTTCAGCTTGAAGACGACGGTGGTTGCATCCGGGGCTGTGACCGACTCGACCATACGGAAGTAGGCTTTACGAGAAGATGCAGCACCTTCCGGTGGGAAGATGATCTTGTTGAAGGTCGCAGCAACGTCTGCAGCGGTCAACGGCGTGCCGTCGTGGAACTTTACGCCGGTACGGATCTTGAACGTGAACGACTTACCGCCGTCTTCACCCTTAGGAACATCGCCCTCACAAAGGTCGCAGACGAAATCCGGTGAGGTCGGTTCATCAGGATTGACGCGGATCAGCAGTGAGTAGAACGGACGGATCGGGTGGATCATGCCGAACGTAGTCTCAACGTGACCATCGTAAGACGGGATCTTCGAACCGACCACAAAGTTCAGATCGCCACCCTTCTTGATGGCTTGTGCGCCGCCAATGGCGCCAAACGTCATCGCAGTGGCTGTCGTCGCACCAATCGCGAGCTTCAGGAATGGGTATTTCATTCAGTCCTCCCGGTTGCAGTTAAGTTATCGAAGAGACACTTGGGCGTGTCTTGTTATCTGTCTCCCTCTGTTTTCCGAGGGTTTGCTCAAGCGCTCATCAAACCTGTGAGCACGCCACCCAGTGGCCTGGGCGGATCTCTCTGAATTCTGGGGCAGCCCCCTTGCAAGCTTCAACTGCGATGTTGCAGCGAGGGTGGAAAACACATCCGCTCGGTGGGTTGATCGGGCTCGGGATTTCGCCTTCGATCACCTGGTGCGCGCGGGCGGCCTCGACTGTCGGATCCGGAATTGGGACTGCTTCCAAAAGCGCCTTGGTATAGGGATGGATCGGGTTGTCGAAGAGCTCGTCGGTTTCCGCCAACTCGACCATGGTGCCGAGATACATGACGGCCACCCGTTGGCACAGGTGGCGAACGACGGACAGGTCGTGCGAGATGAACAGGTAAGTCAGGTCAAACTCGTCGCGCAACTCTTCCAGCAGATTGATGACCTGGGCCTGAATGGAAACGTCGAGCGCAGATACGGCTTCGTCACA
Source organism: Hyphomicrobiaceae bacterium (assembly GCA_051009975.1). Taxonomy (GTDB): domain Bacteria; phylum Pseudomonadota; class Alphaproteobacteria; order Rhizobiales; family Hyphomicrobiaceae; genus Tectiglobus. The sequence goes on along the minus strand of JBPCWA010000584.1, from coordinate 465 downwards.
GATTATGAACTCCGGCCGTACCGCAAGCGCACGTGCGATGCCGACCCGCTGGCGCTGGCCGCCGCTCATCTCGTGGGGATAGCGGTCGGCGAATTTCGGGTTCAAGCCGCAAAGGCCGAGCAGATCACGCACGCGCTTGTCGCGGGCGGCCTTGTCCGGCTCGGTCTTGTGCACCATCATCGGCTCGGCAATGATGTCACCGATCTTCATGCGTGGATTGAGCGAGCTGTAGGGGTCCTGGAAGATCACCTGGATACGCTGGCGCAATGGCCGCATCGCCTGCTTGTTGAGCTTGGTGAGATCCTGGCCGCCGTAGACGATCTCGCCGTCGGTCGCCTTTTCAAGCTGCAGGATGCAGCGCCCGGTCGTCGTCTTGCCGCAGCCCGACTCGCCGACGAGGCCGAGCGTCTCGCCCTTGCGGATATCGAAACTGATGCCGTCGACCGCTTTGACGTGAGCGACCAC